>JAHQWC010000031.1 GCA_019634025.1 Vampirovibrio sp. | reverse complement strand
TTGTAGCCGTTATGCAGGTTTGTAAACCTTGACCGGGCGTGGCCCTTTTCCTGCTTTTTGGCCGACTTTAACGGTGGCAAAGTTGGTGTTCATCTGCTTTAACACCGAGGTGATCACAGACTGCTTGTTCACCGCTTTATCACGTTTGGACAGATCATCATAGATGTCGTTTGCTGTGAATTCTTTTTTACTGTTGACATACTTGGCGATGGTGCCGTGGATTTTTTCTGTCAGTGTGCCACTCCCTTTTTTACGCCCACGGGTGGCTCCAGCGGCCTTTTTGGTGATTGCTTTTTTGGCGTTGGCTTTTTTAGCAGTGGTTTTTGTTGTTTTGGTGGCTTTGGTCGTTTTGGTCGCCTTAGTTGCTTTGGTTGTTTTCGTTGCCTTAGTTGCCTTGGTTACTTTTTTAGCTGAAGGAGGACGTCCCACTTTTTTAGTCGTTTTTTTAGCGGTTGTAGACTTGGTCACTTTTTTTCTGCCGGGTTTCTTTTTAGCAGTTTTTTTTGAAGTGAGAGAAGAGGCCAGTTTCTCTTTGGTGGCGGTTCTTTTTTTACGTTTACCGGTGCTACCGCTGCCAAGAAACTCGTTTAACTCTTGGGAAGAGTCAAAAGTAATGGTAATGGGCATAATATAAAATTTTCCTTTGGTTACCGTTAACGTGCATTGCCAGTATAAGGCAACAAGATAGATCGCAATGGATGTTGACAATTTACCCTGACAATATAGTGAATCAAAAATAAAATAACAGGTCAACACTATTCAACGTGAACGATTAATATTGCCTAATTCAATCTTGATAGGGCTTACCGCTTTTTAACACGTGATCTAGGCATCAACATAAATTTTTTTTACCCTACACGTTGCCATACACAAAGAGTCGGTTGCCTTAAAAAAAAGCCGCAACAGGATGTTGCGGCTTCCTCATGGGTGTTCAGAGGGCAGGGTATAAAAACAGACTAATCCTCAGAATTCATTAAAGCTGATCAAAGCTTTTATTCATCAATAGTGGTAGAACACTTGGCTTTTATAGAAGCAACCGATGGTAGCCTCTATTGGTAAAGGTAACCTGAATTAATTTAGGTATTCTTTCAAGTGGTTCATCTGTTGATGTGTCCGCAGCTTTTGCAAAGCTTCGTTTTCAATTTGACGCACGCGTTCCTTGGAGTAGCCTAAGGTCTTTCCGACTTCTCCTAGGGTTTGACGATAACCGTTATTCGAAATTCCGTACCGCTTCAAAAGCACATGACGTTCTTTTTTAGAGAGCAAGTTTAAAAACCGCATAAGGTCATTGCGTAACATATGCCGATCGGTAATGTGCTCTGGCGTAATGGTCTCTTCATCGGCAATATAGTCGGATAATGAAATGTCTTCACCAACAGCGATGTCCAGACTCATCGACTCTTTATTCATAGCGCCGATAATTTCTTTGATTTTGCTGGTGGAAAGTTTCATTTCTTGGCCTAACTCTTCATAACTTGCTTCTCGGCCAAGTTTTACCGCCAGTGTTTCTCGAATGTCCTTCATCTGGCGAATCCGATCTTGCATGTGTACAGGAATTCGAATCGTTTTTGCCGTGTTGGCAATGGAACGAATCATGGCTTGGCGTATCCACCAAGTGGCATACGTGCTGAACTTAAACCCCCGGCGGTAGTCGTACTTTTCTGCTGCGCGAATCAACCCCAAACATCCTTCTTGAATCAGATCCATAAACAACACACCTTGACCGGTATATTTTTTGGCAATGCTGATGACCAACCGTAAATTACTGGCCACCAATTTTTCTTTGGCGAGTTTAGCATTTTTGCCGCCTTCACGAATGGCTTTACCTAATTCCATCTCTTCGGCATGGGTCAACAAATTATTTTTAGCAATGTCTTTCAGGAACATCTGAAAAATATCGTCTGTTTCTGTTGGCTTAGAGGTCAAAACGGTTACTTCAGGTATATCGTTGGTGTTTTCACGATCTTTGGTCCCTGTCGCAGAGGTCGCCTTCGGTGAGAGTAATGCTGAACTTGTTGCATATTTTTTTGAAAAGTTTTTGGTCATCGTGAAACCAGCCTCCGTCTACTCAGTGTTTGAGGATATTCCCCAATAGTAAGCCTTACCCGTTACAGTGTGCTGTAATGGGAGGCACTGATACCTAAGACGTTTGCTACGCCGTATGTTCCCACCAAAAGGTTAATAAAATATAAAGGCGCTATTCTATAGACATTCCATAGACGTGTAAAAAAGCTTTGGTAAACCGGAATTAAGCTTCTTGAGGGACAGCCCGGTTCTAGAACGGAATATCGTCTTCGGTCAGCAATTCTTCGGCCTGAAAATTACCGAAGGATCCAGATTGACTGGGTTGAGGCTGCTCTTGTGCCGGCCCTTGTGCTGGCACAGACGTTACGCCAACTGGAGCCGCTGCCGGTGTTTGTACAGGAGGCGTGCCGGGTTGCGGTGTAGATTGCACTGGGGGCGAAGAAGCATAGGTGCTGCTGTTGGGTGCTGCCGGCTGTGCGGCTGGCGTGTATGTGTTGCCATCTGAACGGCCACCTTGGAGTCCGGTAATCAAGGGTTGCGGGGCACCCGTTAATATTTCAATGGCGGCGGCTTCAATTTCAAACCGTTTTGTCTGGGCGCCTTCGGGGGTCTGTTCCCCGTTAATCATTAACTTACCTTCCACTAGAACGTGGCTTCCTTGGCGAAGTTGTTCGGCAACGGCGTCAGCCAATTGGCGCCAGCACGTTACTTTTACAGTGGCGCTTTCAGCCGGGGCATTGCCCGCTTGACGTACCGGCACCGTCAGCAGGAAAGAGGTGACCGGCAGATTTTCGTTTGGCGTAAACCGTTTTTCGGGATCTGCGGCTAGCGTGCCGTCAATCATAATTTTTGCCAGGCTCACGGTGCTTGCTCCTCTATTTTGGGGAAATACCGGTTATATAAATAGAAATGGGCTGGCGCGTTTTATCTTCTGCCTCTGCCGCCACCGCCGCCGGGTCTTACCGGAGCGTGGTGAGGGGTGGCTTCAGCCATAAGTTTCAGCTCTTCTTCGGTGACCCGAATAATGGTAATCCGGAGCACTTCGTCGCTTAAGGCGCAGGTTTTTCTTAATGCAGCAATACCTTCTGAGGGAAGCTTGAGTACAAAGGAGGAGAAAAACCCGTCTTTGAATTTAGAAATTTCAAACGGCAAGCGTTTGCGGCCAATTTTGGTGACTTTGGTCACGCTTCCGTTTGCTTTTTCCACCATTTTTTCAAAGTTTTTAAACTGGCCGTCCAGATTGTCTGTATCAACCATGGGCTTAAAAATAACAAGGGCTTCGTAGGTGTTCACAATTGCGGGTCTCCAAAAATGCTGCCGGACACAAAGGAAGGGCTATATGTTGTTAAATTTCGGTAAATCTATAACCTGTCTAGGTGGGTGCAAAATAGAGCCCATATAGACGAGGGTTTACCAATTTATCACAACCCCGGTAAAAAGAAAAACACCTGCGGACCCTGCAATTCCCTTTCCTTAACATCCTTATGAGGTCTCAATAAACGCCAAGGGTATTAACGGGCGCTAAAACTCCTTCGTTCTAATGAACCGCCGGGTGGTGGCATTGCTATTGTTTGCTAGACAGGTACAATGAAAGGGGGTGGCTGGTTTCTTCCTCTCTCGTCAGTTTCAATGCCTCCGTTACAACTTGTTTCCTTATTTTTTGGTTCTTCCCTCTTCTTTCTTTCCACTTTTTCTAAGTGTGTCTCCCCCATATAATCGTGATGTCCAAGGAATCAAGGTGCGTTAAACCGCTTTATGAAAAAAACAACTTATGAGCGCTTTGATAAAGCTATATTTGTTCCGGTATTAGGGCGAGCCTTATTGTATGTAGGGGTCTTGTCTGTCGGGCTTTTTGCACAGAAGCCGTTGGCTGTTTATGCTCAATCTTCTCCGCCTCAGCCGGTTCAGATACAGTTGATTAATATCACTCCAGTTCCTCCTGGTGCCCTTGAATCTCAATTAGATTCGACTAAAAAAGTTTCTCCTACACCAGGGCCTCATGATTCGGCTCGCCGTCCTTCTAACCAACCTTCTAACCGACCTAAGGCAATCACTATGCCGGTGGTATCCCTTGACCCATCTAGTAACGGTGCTTATGTGGGTAAAGATCCGCTGAATCTATATCAACAGATGACCAGAATGGAATTGAAGCTGTATAACCAGTCTTATGAAGAAGAATCTGTGACCAGTCGCTTAAAACGGATGGAAGAATCCTTATTCCATCGTACACAGTATGGCTCTCTTAGGGCCAGGCTTCAGCATATTCAGGCAAAATTGACAGAAAAGAAGATTGTCAGTACGGATCACTCTGATGAGGCGCCAATGCTGGCTTATTTAGAGCAGAAATTATTCCAAACGGTTTTTGCGGGTGATGAGCTGGATAAGCGAATCAGTCGTTTGGAATCCCACGTATTTGGCAAAACCTTTGAAGGGTACCCTCATGAGGTGCGGATCAAAAAGCTTACCTATACGATGCCTATTGTTGCCAAAGGTATTCGACTGTCTAATGAAGGCACCCTGGTTGCCAGTACGGCTAAAAAACCCAGACACAATAGACCGACTGTGGTTTCTCCTGCAGTAGCGCCGGTAGATAGCGGGGATTACACTGCAAATATATATCGTCCCACAGATGCACATTACCTGCGTTGGACAAAAACCCCTGTAAATGTGTTTGTGATTGATGCAAAACGGCGCGAAAAGGCAATGGTAGAGGCTGCGATTGATCATTGGGCAAAAACATTTCCGGTGCAAATCACAGATAAAGAACTCCAAGCGGATATTTTGATAGACTGGCAAAATACCATCGCACCGGCTGGCCCCCTCACTCGTCCCATTATTCACCTGGGACAAAATAAGAAAATCCGTACCGTTATTTTAATCAATATGACGCCTTTTGGTGCTCTTCAAGGCACGCCGCCGTTACCTCAAAGTAAATTGTTAGGCGGTGCCCCAATCTCAAGCCGAAACCCACAGGTCATGAGGGGTATGCTTCACCAGATGGGCCATGCCCTTGGTATTTGGGGGCATAGCCAAAACCCCTATGATGTCATGTGTCCCATTCACCCTTTGGAGCAACGGGATATTCCCTCCCGATGGTTACGACGCTCTCCGGCGCCATCAAAGCTGGCCGTCCGTTCAGCTTTTGTCCGAGAGCCAAAACCTTCCCAACGAGATATCAATACGCTTACTAAAATATATACCATGCCGCCTCAAAACATTGCAGGGTTCAGGCCGAATTATTAAGGTGCGCCTCTTGTCAAAGTTGGCTTCGACGCACAATAGCGTTTTTAAATACTCCTATGCAATCAAGTATTATAGATCTAGATGTTCAGACCCTCGTAGGGTAACAGAATGACTTGGTAAAGAACTTGTTACTATTCATTAATATCTTGGCCAAAATAGTTCATAAATCGCCTTTATCGGTTTTTAATGAGTGAATGGTGCATAATAGCATTGTGAGTCTTGCGCCATTTTGATGAAAATACGGAACAATCATATTCGTGACGGGCGGACTGTTAAGCCGTATTTAATCGCTGTATGTCGCCGGAGCCAGAAGGATTGGGGCTGTGACGCAACTCTATATGGTCCACAATGGACAACATATTGCCTACACCCAGCGCCCGGCTGAGGCGGCTAAGATGTTGCATGAGCCTGCAACGCCACCGGCAGCGGAGGGAAAAGACTATTTAAAGGAGTTTATGCCCCTCCGGCTGATTGGGTATGCCAACGAGATAGGCGCTCTTGCCAGAGAGCATTGGGGATCACCCGTAGAACCCTTAAACAAGTTATCGATTAAGATTGCATTGCTATACTCTGGCGCTCATGCTCTTACCCGGTTTGCCCATGGCTTTCAGTCTGCCCCCACCCGCTCAAAGGAAGATCGGGTTATTTTAGGCTTCAGTGAGACGCTTCGATCCTTGATGTTCAATGCTTTGGCAACCATCCTCATTCCGCCTTATATCATCAGTAAAGTAGTTTATCCTCTGGCCAACAAATTCAGCCGCATAATCGGCTGGACTGGCAAAGCCAGATCGATCCACGGCGCTGGTTTTGGGTTGATACGGAATTTAGGGAAAGACTTGTTTAAAAAACACGCTTTGCCCATTGGCTTAACCATTGCCACCATGCCCGTTATTGCCAAGGTTGTGGATGCTGGAGTGGAGAAGTTTATTATGGAACCTTATGACGCCATTCTAGGCGGTCCCCTCAAAAAACTGGCCACCAGCCGCTCTACTGAAGCTATGAAAGATACTGCCGAGGCGGTTGGTATTCCTGGCTTGCCGAGTGCCGCTTCATTGGTGGCTCCTCGTACTTCCGTGGTTCAAGTAAACTACCAGCCGCTTCACCGCAGCTACCCAGCCAGCATTCCGTTCAGAGGCAACCGGCTTTTTGGGGGCAAAGATGCGTCCTTTGCCCCCAATGCAGATCTTAGTCGCCAGAACTTTACTCCCCGAGATCATATTTAAGGGGTTCTATACTTCTTCCGGTTTACCCGGTACTCTACTTCTTCAGGTGTGGCGGCAGGCATCTTCGGTCCTCTGACTGGAAACACCACGGCTTTCAACTTTGTCTCTTTTGGGAGTGGAAAATACTTAATGGCGGCTGAGCGAACACAAGCGAGGCTCGATGATTTTGCCTCGACCTTGCCGCCTTTATAAAACCGAATGGGTGTTCCCACAGAACATTGAAAGCCTCCGGTACTGCGTAAGTAAGCCCGAACCTTCAAATACCACCCGTACCAATCTACCAGCCCGGCTTCCTGTTCAATTGCGCCTTGCAATGTAGAAATACCACCCTGAAGCACCTGTTTTTTGGAGGTTTCAGGCGCTTTTTCCTCATAAGTCTGCGAGGGAGAAATCGAATTGTTCTGGTGTGCCGGATTCTCTTCAAACTGTTGCGCCCACACAGGCGGGCAAACACTGCTGAAGCACATGAATAAGAGCACAATAGAAAAAGCAGATGTCAAAGCAGACTGAAAGAGCTTACAAAACACTCATTTATCTCCGAAATCAGTTCTCATTTTCTATTTTAGCCAATTTCTATTGCTGGTTGCATACACCAGATATAGGAGGATTAGCGGTATAGCCGATCTAGAAATTGCACCACAGGCCCTTGGGTTTCAACATCGTGAACCCGCAGCAAGTCTACCCCCTGCTCAACGGCAATGGCTAAAGTGGCAGCCGTTAAGGCCTCTCGTTCATCGGATGCAGGTAGATTGCTTCCCTTAGCTTTTGGCAAGGGCAAGGTTAAAAAAGATTTTCGCGACGTCCCCACCAACACTGGAAACCCAAGGGTTTTTATTTCCCTCAGCCCCTTCAATAACGTCAAATTATGATCCAGGGTTTTTCCAAACCCAAACCCAGGGTCCAGAATCATTTGTGCCGAATCCACGCCGGCTTTCTGTGCAACGCTAACCTGGTGTTCAAAAAACGTCATGACTTCCGCCACCACATTGTCATAGGTGGGGTTCACCTGCATGGTCTGTGGGGTGCCCTGGCTATGCATAATCACCAATCCAGCTCCTGTTTCAGCAGCAACTTGGGCCATTGTCGGGTCAAACTGTAAGCCGGATACATCGTTAATTAGATGGGCGCCTGCTTTAATGGCACGAGTTGCTACAAGAGCTTTGCGGGTATCTACGCTAATGGTGGCGTCAGGGTAGTTTTTAGCCAACATCTGAATTACCGGTAATATACGACCGCATTCTTTTTCTACGCTAATCTCGACTGCCCCAGGACGGGTAGACTCCCCGCCAACGTCCAATATATCTGCCCCGGCTGACAGCAATTTACCGGCAGTCTCTACCGCTGCCTGCATGTTCTCAGATTTATAGAGCATCCCTCCGTCGGAAAAAGAATCCGGCGTGATATTCAAAATGCCCATGACCAGAGTTCGCTTACCATGGTCTGGAAACAGACTATCCAGCGAGAATCGGGTTATTATCGGCGTGAATGTCATACTTACGCAACGCTGGCTGGAGAGGGTGTTTGCAGCACTTTAATGCCACTGGCAGGCACCGCCATCATGGCGTCCAGGCAACGGCGGGCAGGTACGGCAATTTCTTCGGGAATGATCATCTCAGGGACATCGCCCAGCAATGACTTTCGGATGTTTTCCAGCTTGGTCAATTTCATGTTGGGGCAGACGGCAGAGGCTCGGGTCGGGGTAATAAACAGTTTGTCCGGGCAGTCTTCGGCCAACCGGCGGCTTACCCCGTCTTCTGTGCAAATAATAAATGTATTGTTATCACTTGCCTTGGCTGCTTTTACAATGGCTGTGGTGCTGCCAATCATATCCGCCATCTCTTTCATGGGGTCATCGCACTCTGGGTGGGCAAACACTAGGGCATCGGGGTATTCTTTTTTGAGCTTCACTACGTCATTGGGATCCATCCGCAAGTGGGTGGGGCAAAAGCCTTCCCAATATGTGATTTTGACTTCCGGCACCTGTTTTTGGATGGTGCGGGCCAGATGTTTGTCTGGCACAAATAAAATCTCAGAGGCGCCGGTTTTCTCAACGGCATACCGCACCACATCGGCGCCGTTGGCGCTGGTGCAACAAAAATCCGATTCGGACTTCACCTCGGCAGAGGTGTTTACATAGGCCACCACCGGCGCGCCGGGATGCTCTGCCTTGAATTGAATCAGCTCTTCCTTGGTAATCATATCGGCCATAGGGCACCCGGCATTGGGGTTGGCCAGATAGACGATTTTTTGGGGGGAGAGCAGCTTGGCGGTTTCGGCCATAAAATGCACGCCGCAAAACACAATGACCTCCGCATCGGTTTGCGCTGCCTGCTGGCTTAAACCCAACGAATCTCCGTGAAAATCCGCCACATCCTGCACGTCTACACGTTCATACAGATGCGCCAGAATAACAGCGTTCCGGTCTTTTTTTAGTTGTTGGATCTCTTCGATCAGTTCTTGCTTGCGTGCCGCTTGGTTCGTCAAGGTCATCAACCCGTCTCCTCAACTGTTTAATCCGTTTGAGCGCCTGTAATGCTTTGATACACAGGGGAAGGCGTATAACAGGGACTCCTTAACCATACTGTAAATGGTGTGGAAAGTAAAATAATGGCCACCCTAAACGTGGGTGACAATGGCGCTTAAGAATATTGTTGGGGAATATTACTTAAATCGGTGTTGCGGGTAGAGAAATCATGGAGTGGATCAATATTAAAATTTGAAGCTGGATCCTGAGTTTAGGCCGATAACATTGCGTTTTAGAAACATGAAACCACCTATGTTCTGACATGAAATCCTTTTTGGATTCAGTTCCCGTAATTTCTCTAAAACACTGATGTTGTAAGGGTTTCTAGTGGGCTGTATATAGGCTTGGCAAAGGGTTTAGCACTGTGAATAGGGTGAAGTTCAACCTGTGACAGGCACAAAACTGCTTGCAATTGATAGAAATACTTGTATAATCGTCCGTAACCTATACGGAAAGGAGGTGATACAGATGAATAAAGAAGAATTAGTACAAGAAGTGGCCAAGAAGACAAAAACTTCCCAGAAGCAAGTTCAGGAAGTTCTGACTTCTATGGTTGAAACTATTGAAAAAACCGTTGCCAAGGGCAAAAAAGTGACCTTGGTCGGGTTTGGTACGTTCGAGCCTCGCAAACGCGCAGCCCGCACCGGCCGTAACCCTCAAACCGGTAGAGAACTGAAGATTCCGGCTAAAACCGTTCCTGCGTTCTCCGCTGGTAAAAAATTCAAAGAACTCGTTGCCAAAAAATAAGCGAACGAGTTCTTTTTAGGACTATGTAGTAGTAAGAGAGTTTTCGCCCACATTCTGTGGGCGTTTGTTTAGAACTATCGCGGATTGCACTCTGCGGTAGTTCTATTTTTATCCTTTTTATGTCTGATGTGACACCATTCGGGTAAAATCAACAACATCTCTTGTGAGTTTAAGAATTTACTGGAAACATATTTTTGATGCAAAACATGATGCAAACTGTATTTCTAGATCGTGACGGCACCTTGAATGAAGAGGCTGGCTATATTCGTGAAGTTGATTCTTTGGCGCTGATTCCAGGGTCTGCTCTGGCCGTCAAACGGTTTCAGGAGGCCGGTTTCTTAACGGTGCTGACTACCAACCAAACCGGCCCGGCCCGGGGGTATTACGATGAAGATCATGTGCTGGCGCTAAATCAGCGGGTACAGGATCTACTACAGGCAGAAGCCGGTGTGAAACTTCATGCGGTATATTACTGCCCTCACCTGGCAACAGGGTCTGTACAACCTTATGCTATTGCTTGTCATTGCCGAAAGCCGGAAACCGGGATGATCCAGCAGGCGCAACAGCAATTTCCCAATATCGATCTGTCGCGCTCCTACGTTATTGGTGACAAAGCCACCGATGTTGACTTTGGTCATAACGCCGGGTGCCGCTCAGTGTTGCTTAAAACAGGCTATGGTCAGCGTGTCTTGGACGGAGAGTATCAGACTCTGGCTAACCCGCCAGATATCGTTGCCGACGATTTGTCAGATGCGGCCAACCAGATATTAGCCATGACGGTTTCGTCACACTGAATTTTCAACGTTTACGCAAATTTTATTTCGAGAGGTCGCCCCAATAGTCAGCATAACGCTGAGTTTCGTATCCCAGTTTTCGTTGAAATGCTTCTTGTAACTTTGGCTGTAGTTCATCCCGGCTAGGGTCTCGATGATGGTTTAGTTGAAAAAGCCCCCAAGCATAAGACGGTTCCCGCTGAATCTCACCCAGTGTATATTTCACATCATTCACAATGGCTTGCTTGCGGGCTGGATCAAATAGAAACGTGCCTTCAGCAGCGTTTATTTGCATCTTGGCCAGATCGTCGAAAGTGGCGCCACAGTACTTGTAGAGTTTAATCATTTCATTGGTCTGGCTGCTGTTGGAGATGACCCGATTATCAACATCTAAAGCGACCTTTACACCAAGGCGGCTCAAAAAGACTGCTGGATGGTAAAAGTAGGGGTGGGCTTTTGCATCTGGGAACAGGCTCTGCACGCTATTGGTCTGGATATTGCTTTTAGGGCACTGTTCAAACAAGATTTTCTTCTCAATAACAGTGTCTAACAATTTTGATTTCTCCCGTAGGTAGGGAATTACATCTTGGGTTAGAGGTAAGTTGTGGGCTTGTCTAAAAACTTCTTTCCAGCTATCGGGGTTCTGACGGAAGTAGATAAAGGCTTCTCTTAAGGTGGGATCGCTGTTAAGGAGTTGCAGTCCATGACCGATTCTCAGGGGGGTAATTACCTGTCCATTACTATCTTCTTTGTACCCCAACTCAATGGATTTTTCGATGGACTCCACGCCGGTCAAGTTGCCAGAACGGGCAATTTCTCCGGCATGGATGGTAAGACCCAAACGGTTTTCTGGCTTTCTAGCTTTTAGACATTGACGGTTATAGTCGTGGATTAAGTCAAAAGCAGGTTTAAAATCCGTCACCGGACAGTTCAGCTCATCTGCCGCTAAATCAATACCCACAATATTGGCGCCTGCTTCTTTTAGGGCAAAGGTTTCCTTCATCAACTCAACGGCATAGTCTACCTTATGCTTGCGGCCTGTGGCAGGGTTTATTTTTTCTGCATCTGGACTAATGCCATGGCGCTCGATAAGAACAATCAATCCATAATCATAGGGCATATTCGCCGGTAACCGGTTGCGAATAGCGTCTTCAAACCCTTCCTGAAACCAATGCATTACCTCCCTGACATTCCCGTCATACCCGGAAACAAAGTTTCTACCTTTTGGGCTGATTCGATATTCCGAATACCGAGTATTCTCTCCGGCGGTTTCCAAGGCATATAGATAAGTTTTCATGTAAGCGGCCGGAATGTTCTTCATCAGGGGATTTACGCGTTTATTGTAGTTGTTTCGGTAGTGATCCAGTCCGCTTTCAATCTTCTTTTTTACTTGAGCACGGGACAATTCGGGAGGAGTGAATGGGGTGATGCTTCTATCCTTAAGTTCTTTCTGGAAAATCTGACGCATGGTTCTCAAAGAATGTTGGTTTTCTTTGGGGGCGCTGGAAAAGGTTTTCTGCCGGGCATCCTCTAATGAGTGTCGGTAATCTTGTTGAATGGCCGGCCAGGTTAATTTATCCGGCTCTCGTTCTCCTTCCCGGAGAAAGGCGTGTTTTAAAAAACCCAGATCAACAGATCC
>JAHQWC010000030.1 GCA_019634025.1 Vampirovibrio sp. | reverse complement strand
CGAATCAGTGCTCTACCCCCGGTAAGATAAACGCGACGCTGTACCTCAATACATTTCGGGGAGAACCAGCTAGCTCCGGGTTCGATTGGCATTTCACCCCTAACCACAACTCATCCCCTGATTTTTCAACATCAGTGGGTTCGCACCTCCACGACATGTTACTGCCGCTTCACGCTGGTCATGGTTAGATCACCCGGGTTCGGGTCTACTTCATGTTACTAGACGCCCTAGTTAGGACTCGCTTTCGCTATGGCTCCGGGTATTAACCCCTTAACCGAGCAACATAAAGTAACTCGCCGGCTCATTCTTCAACAGGCACGCCATCACCCTATCAATAGGGCTTTGACTGCTTGTAAGCACACGGTTTCAGGTTCTATTTCACTCAGCTTTCCACTGTTCTTTTCGCCTTTCCGTCACCGTACTGGTTCACTATCGGTTACGAGCAGTATTTAGCCTTACCAGATGGTCCTGGCAGATTCACACGGCGTTTCACGTGTGCCGTGCTACTCGGGAAACCCACAGAAGTCCTTTCGCTTTCGCCGACGTGGCTATCACACACTATGGCCCAACTTTCCAGTTGTGTTTGGCTAGCTAAGGATTTGTAACTTCTTGACAGCAATGCAGCGCTGTCTGTGGTTCCCACGACCCCCATTACACAACGCCTGCACGCTATGACATGTAATGAGTTTAGGCTGGTCCCCGTTCGCTCGCCGCTACTAGGGGAATCCCTGATTTGGTCTTTGTTCCTCCGGTTACTAAGATGTTTCAGTTCGCCGGGTTGCCTCTGACACGCTATGTATTCACGTGCCAGTCACTGGTCTTCAACCAGTGGGGTTGCCCCATTCGGAATTCCACGGATCATGGCTTGTTGCAACTCCCCGTGGCGTATCGCCGCTTTCTGCGTCCTTCATCGGCTGCTCGTACCAAGGCATCCACCATGTGCTCTTGGTAGCTTTACCTGTATATAACAAAGGTTTTATCCCGCGAATATTCCTCTTTCAAAATAGATGAAATAGGTTTTTATTACGCATTCACAAGATAAAAATTTATCTATGCAGTTGTCAAGGTACTGTGCGGAACACCAGCCAAGAGAACTTGATGGTGAACCTGTCACACCTTTCAATGAGCGGCTAGCTCATTCAGGCGGAGGAGTATATTCGCTTAAATTTTATAGGAAGTCAAGCATCGAATTGGATCATTAAGTTTTGAAACGCTGTGAGGTGAACGAATATCAGAATTTCAATGGGTATAAGCCTTTTGAGGAACTCATTTAAGCAGCATAGAAATTATTACAGAGATAGTTTTTTGGTGTTTTTGTGATTTATGACCCATTGTTTTATTTACGGATAAAAGATCCTTGGTTTTATGCCGGTAAAACGCTGTCTTATTGAGTGTTGGGTTCTCAGTTTGAAACAAGACACTTGTAAAAGCACTGCATATCAAAGATAATGGAATCCGTGTTTTTCACACCGTGTTACCCTAGACCACTTAGAGGCTCAACATTTCCATGTTTACTGAAAAACAAATTAACTGTGTTTCCTGCGGCAACGATTTTGCGTTTACTGCAGAAGAACAAGAGTTTTTCCACAGCAAAGGCTTCCAGGACCCCCGTAAATGCAAGCCTTGCCGTCAAGCTGCTAAGCAAGCCCGTAGAGGCGGCGGTGGCGGCGGTTATGACCGCGGACCGCGGCAACTGTTTGATGCCGTTTGCGCCAGCTGTGGCGTAGACACCCAGGTTCCGTTCCAACCCAGTGGCGCCAAGCCGGTGTATTGCCGTGAGTGCTTCCAGAACCAACAATCCTCTTATTATTAACGACTAGATAGATAGGACCTTCATGGCCAAGAACAAACAGAAACAAGAAAAAGCAAAGCGTAACCGGGAATACGCCAAAAAATTCCGTAAAAAAACCGGCGGTGCTCGTCGTGGCCGGCCTACCTTTAGCGGGCTGAGTGCTGCCAACAAACCTGCCGCCGCGCCAGCCGCCGCGGGCGCTGCTCCGGCTGCTGCGGGTGTAAAACCTGCTGCTGCTGAAGCTCCTGCTGAAGAAAAAGAAAGCAGTAATACTGAAACGGCTGCTTCTGAATAACCTTTGACGGAAACAAGCTTTAAAAACCGGCTTTTTCATAAGCCGGTTTTTTGTCTGTATGGCTTACCTAGATGCTTCTATCACTATAATTCTATTTCGCTCACAACTTGCTCTATCGCTCGGTGTGTCCAATGGCTGTCGTCAGCATGATAGAGATCCACAACACCTTTAGCCACCGCCGGGCGTAAGATTGCTTGCGTGTCGATGAGAGCATAGGTTCTTGGCAATGGTCGCAGGTGTTGGAAGAATTGAGGTTTGGGATAGTGGGATTTATCTACCAGAGCCGGATGGTAAAGATCGTATTTGTTGACCACCGGCATAAATACCAGCCGAATCCCCTGTTTTGAAAGCGCTTCTGCGGCTTGATTCACCAATGTATTGGCCTGCGCCACCTCTTCAGCATGGGTTCGCGTCGCCATCTCTACCTGATTGTGATGAAACGCCAGTTTACGAGGCGCTTTGGAAAATAGAGGTGTTGTAATATCCGCCCACACCACTTGAGATTTGAACGGGCGATCTATGAACGGATACAGCGCGTTGAACATGACCAACTGACTGTTGGCGGAATTGAGGAAAGGCAGAGACTTAAAGTAGGCCTCTTCGCCTTCTTTTTCCAGTTGCGTGGCCGTGGGGGCTTGATAATAGGTCAGTAGGGCTTGCAAATTATCATACGTCTCAAGATCAAACCCGCCAGATGCCCGCATGGCCTTGGTATTGGGCAGGACCTTGCTGTCCATGCATTCTAAAATAACGACCTTGGGGCCAATTTTTTGCAGCAGGCCGCTGTTAAGGGCATGGGCCAGGGTTAAAAACGGATTGCGGGTATTGGCGGGATAGCGTTCTAAGTGGAGGACGGTGAGGTCATACTGTGTGGCCAGGTGATCCTGGAAGTAGTTGTTGAGGCCGTGGCCTTTGCCCTCAAAAAAGGAGTCGCCGATGGTCACCACGTCGATGGGTGGCGAAATGCCGGGTTGCCAGGTGGTGAGGTGTTTGTTGGGCAAGGTGTTTTTGGGGACGCGTGGGTTGGCCGCGCCGACGAGGTAGCCAAGGCGGGCGAGATCGCCCACCTTGGGGTGGGTGTTGAATAGGGGGCGGGTATAGCCGAACCAGAGGATGGCGTTGAGGAGGAGGAACAGGGCGATGCCGCCCAACACCACCTGGAGGTAGGTGCGGTAGGGTTGGTAGGAGAATTTATTTTCAGGCTTTTCGATCATAGTGACTCCAAAACACCTTGCCCAGGGGACGTTCCCTCCCCTGGACCCCTCCCTGTAATTTTTTTTGACCTCGCTCGCAGCATTGCTGCTCGCTCGGCCTTTTTACGATAATGCGTAACATCCTTTTATTCATGGGCATCAACTTACCATTTAGAAATTAAAGTACAAAAACTCGGAGACTTGGGAGAGTTGGGAGAGGCCGAGGATGGCCAGGGTGAGGGTGAGGAGGATGGTGGCTGGGGTGGGGTGGAAGCGTTCTTGGAAGCGGTCGGTTTGTTTGATGAGGACGGTGATGGCGAGAAAGACGACTAGGAGAATCAGATAGATATCGCTGTGGAAGTCGCCGGTGGTAAAGGCGGGGAACCAGCGGGCGGAGTCGACAAACGACTGTATCGGGTTGGGCAGGCCGGTTTTGAAGGTGAGGCCGTTGAGGCCCACCATGCTTTGAACCAGCCGGAAGGCGCTGTCTAGTGAGGTTGCCCGGAAGAAGACCCAGGCCAACATGACATAGTGGAAGGTGATGAACCCGGCGACCCAGGGTTGCAGGGGGATGTTTAATTTTTGCCACAGCCGCTGCAATACCAACCCTGCGCCGTGCAGGGCGCCCCAAATGACGAAGGTCCAGGCGGCGCCGTGCCAGATGCCGCCGATGAGGAAGGTGAGGAACAGGTTTTGGTAGGTCAACCACTGGCCATTGCGGTTGCCGCCCAAGGGGATGTAGACGTAATCGCGGAGAAACCGGCTGAGGGTCATGTGCCACCGGCGCCAGAAGTCTTGGAGAGTGGTGGCGCGGTAGGGGGTGTCAAAGTTGAGTGGCAGGCGGATGTTGAACAGGAAGGCCAGGCCCAGGGCCATATCGGTGTAGCCGCTGAAGTCGTAATAGATTTGAAAGCCGTAGGCGTAGGCGATGAGCCAGGATTCGATGAAACTGAAGGCGCCTTCGTAGGCAAAGCCGTAGTTCGCCACATCGGCAAAGGTGTCGGCAATCAGCACTTTTTTGGAGAGGCCCACAAAAAACGTGAACAGGCCCAGGGAAATTAGCTTAGGGTTGAAGACTTTTTTACGCGCCGACTGGAACTGGGGCATCATCTCTTGATGGTGGACAATGGGGCCGGCGATGAGTTGGGGGAAGAAGGTCACGAAAAGCGTGTAGTTTAAAAAGTCGTACTCCTGGGCGCGTTTTTGGTAGCAATCTACCAGGTAGGCCACTTGCTGGAAGGTGAAGAAGCTGATGGCCAGGGGGAGGAGGATGGTGGGGATGTCGATGGGGCTGCTGAGCAGACCATTGAGGTTTTGCAGCAGGAAGCCGGTGTATTTGTAATAGAGGAGGAGGCCCAGGTTAAACGCTACGCCCAGACAAAGCACCAGTTTGGGCGGGAGGGTTGTTTTGGGCTTGGGCTGGGTTAAAGCGGTGCCGATGGCGTAGTTGACCAAGAGGGAGGCCACAATAAGCCAGAGATAGGCGGGGTTCCAGTAGCTGTAAAAGAATAGCGAGGCCAGGACCAGCCAGGCCTTAGCTGCTGTAAGGAGCCGCCAGCGGTTGAGGGCCATGTAGACCACCCAGACTACTGGGAGGAAGTAGAGGATGAAGGTGATGGAATTGAATAGCACTTGAGAATAATGTCTCTGTGAAGCCTAGGGAATAGCTTTATGGTACCCCGAAGGTGGTGGTTTACCCATACCCTTGATAGGGTTTGAGGATTGTAAACTATTGCCGCCTGAAGAAGCACAAAAAGAGGGTGTGTGTTTTTAGTATATATAGGCAGATGCTTTTCTAGATATATTAAGGAGTCATAAAGTGGCTAGAATTTCAGGAGTAAGTGTAGCGCATAGGGCTGTTAATGGTTCCAGTGCTAAGACAGCTCCAGTTAATGCATTTGAACGACATTTAGTTCCAGAAGCTACCAGGGCAGAACTTCCTTCGAGAGAGCACGGTAGTAACAATAGATCTGGATTAAGAGAACAGAAAACCGAACCACTAATACACCATGCTTTTGCTGATCTAGTTGATAGGACTTCGTAGCCAAGATATTTTAAACAGGAACCACTTGGCTAGCATCCACAGCATCGAATCTGGATATCCATCCGGTATGAGAGGGATACAGCCCGGATAAATCGGCGCAATTTGGGGTGTTACATGGGTTTTATTTTATTAGAAGCAGCCCGGTGATTGTTTGAGGGCGCCTACACATTGGCGCATGCGGATCGACACCGGTGAACAGTATCCATATACACAATTGAGAGAGCGAGGGCCTTGCCTGCATTAGGTGTGAGGTCTTGTGTTCATTGTCATCTAGAGAATAGGAGGATTGTATCCCGATGCTCGAGGATATTTACTACGCCGTGCAGCACTACTGCAAGGATCATTTGGAGGGAGACCCGGATCATCAGTGTGAGTTGCAATATTTGGCCCGGATGTCTGACACCATGCACATTAGTCGGATTCCGCCGTTGTTGCCGCGGATGGAGTTGGATTTTGAGTAAATCCGTGTCATTCCCGCGAAGGTGGGAATCTATTGCAAGCACTTGATAAAATGTCTATCCAACCACCGGGTAAAGCATCCAAGCTTTTCCGAATAATGGATTCCCGCCTTCGCGGGAATGACACATGGGTGGTTACTTAATCCCTAGGAATTGCCCAATGCGCTTTAGCGGTCCCTTTTTTTTAGGGCGGGCGCTTTGGAGGTAGCGGGCGGGGTGGACCAGGGAGAGTTGGCTGGTGTGGGTGTTGGCGGCGGCGGTTTGGAGTTTGGGGTAATCCGCCAGCTTGGTTTTATCGACGAAAAACAGCATGTTTTGGGCGTACCACCAGGAGACGTCAGGTTGGTTCCAGATGCGGTGGCGCAGGGCGTCTACCGGGACGTAGCCGAATTTCTCAAACAAGGCGGCCCAGTACTCCGGCCATTGCTCGTTGATGTGGCCGACGCCGCCTTGATGGGGGATAGCGGCGGAGAAGAGGATGACCGGGGCGCGTTGGGTGAGCTGTTGGACAAAGCTTTCGGCGCAATTGGCCGGGAGGTGCTCGGCGACCTCTAGGGAGACGGCGAGGTCGAAGGTTTGATGGGCCGGCAGGGGTAACGGGGTTTTGACGTCGTGGGGGATGAACGACTGGTTGGGGATGTGGAGCATGGCGGTGTCCACGTAATCGCCATCCAGGCCGGTGATGGTGGATATACCCTGCTCTGCAAACACGCTGAGCCAGGTGCCAACACCGCAGCCGACATCTAAAACGGATGTGGGAGAAACCAGATCCAGAACCAGGGGCACGACGACTTCGGCCGATCGCCGAGAGCCGGGGCTTTGGTTTTGGTAGAACGTCTGATTGTATTGGGTGGGTGTTTGCATGATGCTGTTAGCATACCGTGAACAAGTTCAATGAATAGATGAAAATTCGTCCCATTCTATCTGCATCAACAACATTCAAGCAGCATCCATATCAAACTTCACCTCTCCGATATGGTGCTTGAGGCCCAAAAGGGCCCGATTTAGCTGAATTACAAAGACAAGATGCAGATCTTGCAAATAGAATCTCAAGGTTCGATACAGTAATAAGCCAAATGCAGACTAGAGCCGCTAAAACTACCAATCCAGGTGATCAACTAATACTAAGCCATCGCATTCGTGGTCTCCAATTAGCCCAAAAAGCTAGAAGAAAAAGATTTAAAATAAAATGATGCTCAAAGTCCCATCTAATTGATGTGATCAAATTTGGCATTAAAACACCCGCTGCCCCTGTAAGTAGCAATCCATCATCAAGCTCAACTCGCTGGGTGTTGGCATTACCTTAATCAGCATTTCTCCAGATTCATGGGTACGAAGTCTATGTTTAGAGGTACAGCCTCTGCCGACCGGCGGGAGCCGGGGCTTTAATTTTGATAGAAGGTGGCGTTGTATTGGGTGGGGCTTGCATGATGAGATTAGGCTACTGTAAACAATTTGAAAAGAAGACACTTAGGAAAAGTGTCATAAAAGCTTCTCGTTTATACGCTTACACCTTCTAGAATCTATGTAGATAATTGCTTTTGATGGAGTTCAAAGTTGATGTCAAAAACACTTGATAGTGTTATCTATTATATCTATACATTTTTTGGCATCACGAGCTGTGCTATAGCCAGCATATTTCTCCCAACAATTTTTGATGCCTATAACCATACAGGTTATAACCAATTAAGCGGAACTATTCTCTTCTACGCAATAACCTTATTTTCAATTTTTAGTTACCTACCCATAGCGATTCTGGTTAACCTCTATTGCTTGAAAAGTATCCAAGCCTCTCACCAAAATCGACTCATTAAAGTAACGCTGGAAATAGTTACTCTTACCAATCAACTTATAACCTTGTTCTTTATTTCTTTTCCAGTCTGTTTTGTTGCAACGTTCTTAAATTGGATTCCCTAGGAAAATAAGTTACGTTATTTTTAATTCTCAGTCATGAGAGTAGGTAAGATTTTTCCTGCTGGGCCTTGCAAATAACAGTCCATTATTAAGCTCAGCTCGCTGGGTTCCGGGTTCACCTCAATCAGGACTGCACCGGCCTCGTTGGCCACCACCGGTAAACTGGCGGCTGGGTGGACCACGCCGCTGGTGCCGACCACCAGCATGACCGTGGCTTCTTGGGCGGCGGTAAAGGCTTGTTCCAGGGTTTGGGTGGGGAGCATTTCGCCGAACCACACCACGTCGGGGCGGATGTCGCTGTTGCAATTTTGGTGTGGGCATTTGGGGGGGCGGTGTTCGCCGAGGTCCGGCATTAGCTCTGGTGAGTAGGGGTGACCGTAATTCAGGCATTTGTAGCGGAAGATGTTGCCGTGGAGCTCTAGCACTGCCTTGCTGCCTGCCCGGCGGTGGAGGTTATCGATGTTTTGGGTAATTAAGGTAAAGCCGCAGGTGGGGTAGGAGGTTTCAATCAACGTCTCCAGCTCGGCAATGGCCTGATGGGCCGGGTTGGGGGTGGTATCCCACACGGTGTTGCGGCGGCTGTCATACCAGTCCCACACTAGCTTTGGGTTTTGGGTAAAGCCTTCCCGGGTGGCGAGGTCCTGGGGATCATAGCTGGCCCAGAGGCCGGTTTGGGCATCGCGAAAAGTAGGGATACCGCTTTCTTTGGAGACCCCGGCGCCGGTAAACACCACGATGTTGCCGCCGTTTTTTAGGGCGGCTTTGAGGTGATCAGCAGCCGTTTCCAGGGCAGGTGCGTCCACAGCCATCATGCTCAGTTAGTTTTTAGAAGGCTTGCTACTTTGAGATTTCACCGTCTCAATGGCGCCAGCCAAAGATCCCATAAATGCTGCGGATTCAAAGGGCAGGATGAGGGTGTTGGACTTGCCGTCAGAGACTTTCTCCAGGGCTTCCAGGTATTTGACCTGCAGGACTTCTTTGCTGGGGTTGGCCTGGCTGATGGCAGTGAAGACCTTGTAGATCATTTCGGCCTCGGCTTGCTGGACTTCGCGGATGGCTTGGGCTTCCCCTTCGGCATTTCGGATGGCGGCTTCCTTTTCACCTTCGGCTTCTAAAATGGTGGCGGCCTTGTCGCCTTCGGCTTTGAGGATGGCAGACTCTTTTTGGCCTTCGGCTTCCAGGATGGCGGATTGCTTCTCGCCTTCGGCCAGCAAAATGACGGACCGCTTTTCCCGCTCGGCCCGCATTTCTTTTTGCATGGCCTCTTCAATGTCGCGGGGCGGGTTAATGTCTTTGAGCTCTACCCGGTTGACCTTGAGACCCCACTTGCCGGTGGCTTCATCCAGCACGTGTTGCAGCTTGGCGTTAATGACATCCCGGCTGGCCAGGGTTTCATCCAGGGTCATTTCGCCGATGATGTTCCGCATGGTGGTGAGGGCGAGTTTCTCTACGGCCATCATCAGGTCTGACACTTCGTAGGTGGCCCGGAAGGGGTCGGTGACCTGGAAGTAGATGACGGCGTCAATGTCCATGGTGACGTTTTCTTTGGTAATGACCGGTTGTTGAGGCAGGGGCAGAACCTGTTCTTTCATGTCCACAATAATCAGGCGGTCGATAAAGGGCACCAACAGTGTTAAGCCGGCCGGGCAGGTTTTGATATATTGGCCCAAGCGCTCCAGGACGCCAACGGTGGACTGTGTGACAACGCGTACCGAGGACCCGATGATGATAAAGAAGCAGACGACCAAAAAGATCAGGAATGACCCGACAAAAAACTGCATTGTGTATTCTCCTTCCGTCTTAAATCCTTTATGAATCCCCTGATTCTTTATCCTTTTTATCTTTTGGGCGAATCATCAGCTTAACGCCGTCCAGGCTGGTTATGACGCCTTCGCTCCCTACCGGCAGCTCGTCTAGCTCCATGCTGTGATCCAGGCAGGCGCTCCAGGATTCGCCGGTGTGTAACACCTTAACCCGGCCCTGGTGTTTTTTGACCGGGCTTAGCACTTCTACCTCACAGCCGATGAGGGCATCCACGTTGGAATCTTTGATGAGGGTGTCTGAGATATTGAAGGTGGAACGTACCAGGGGGCGGGCAAAGATTACCATCAGTAACGAGGTGACCAGAAACACTGCTGTCTGGATGCCGATGTTGTGGGTGAACACCGCCGTAATGGCGGCAATGGCGGCACCAATGGCGAAAAACATGACAAAAAATCCGGCCGTAAAAATTTCAACCACCGAAAATACTATGGCTGCTATGACCCAGCCGATGATGTCGGGAGAAATGGTTGAAAAACTATCCATCCGTATGGGCCACCTCTTTATCAAGGAACCTTGCAGTTCTACCTACTGCCCCGTATGTGCAAACTGAGAGGATTATACCAGAAAGGCTGGACGTTGCCGGAGAGTCGCATTAGCTGAGTTTTGTAGAAGCTGAATATATATTAAGGAATATAAACCATATCTAAAGTTTCGTGCCTGAGTCGTCGAGGGACATTGTAGAGATCAACATCTCAAGGGTAATCAGGTTTTCTCAGGATTTTTAGGTTCCATAATGCCGGAGGGGTCGGTGTCCGATGAATCAGGTTGTTTTGGCTATTGGATTAGCCGTTGTTTTAACATGGTCTGGAACGCTGGGTGCGTTTGCAGAGTCCCGCGTTCAGCAAGACAGAGAAGATGCAGCCGTATTTTTTAGTCAATTGGCCAGTCAAACCGATAATCCGGTGTTTGCCTCTATGGCGAAGGACAATCTAAAACGATTGTCAGGGCAGGGCGAGCCACAGATGCGGGAAAGCGAAATCCGGATTATGAAACAGCGCAGCAACAGCTTGGCTGTGCCTGCCGTGCTGAACCGCAAGGTGATGGGCACGTTTTTGATGGATACCGGCGCCAGTTACACCGTGATTACGCCGCGGATTGCCCGGAAGCTGAAGGTTAAAATCACTCGCAACACCCCGCAAATTTCAGTGGTTACCGCCAACGGTGTGGTCCGGGCGCCCTTGGTGACTATTCCCACCATGTCTATTGGCGACGTGGAAGTGCGGAACGTCAAAGCGGTGGTGAAAGATTTAGGCAACGACCTGCTATTGGCAGGCTTGCTGGGCATGAACTTTTTTGACGGCATGGAGTTTACCGTAAAAGGTAATAGCCTCGTCATCCGTCGGCCCTTTGAAGATAAGCGCCAAGTAGAAACCGCCTGGCGAGAGCCTGAGCCGTTGCCGGATATTCATAATATCCGGTATTAAATAATCTTTAGCTCTAGAGGCCTGGCTGGCGGATCATTTTGTCCACTTCGCCGCAGTGCATCTCTTCGGTGGCGATCATTTTTCGGGCAAACTCTTCCAGCATGATGGACTTGTCTTTTACCAAGTCTACCAGCTCGCGGTAGAGGCTGAGGGCATGCTCTTCGTGGGCTAAAGATGCCCGGAGAATCTCCATGGTGTCTTGGCTTTCGGCACCCACTTTTAAGCTGTCCAATGCAAAAGACGGGCTTTCACCAATATTGGTAATCATCTCTCCCACCTCATGGGCGTGGAGCAAGGACTCGTTGGCCTGCTCGCGGAACCAGGTGACCAAGGGCAAACGGTTGAGGCCGAAGATCATGAACGAAAAGTGGGTATACTTGACCACACCGGTGAGCTCGGCTTCTAAAATTCGATTTAAGACGGCCAGGACGGCTTGTTTATCAAAGGTGTACCGGGTCATGTTGTCGTTCCTTTTGGCGGCAGTGTCGTGATCTAAAGTGACTGAATGCATTTTTGGGTCCTCCACGTTGCACTCTATCTTACCCACAACGCAGTCAAATGTCAGCCAACCCTCTTTTGTTTTCTCATCACATTTTGAAGAAATCATGTTGAAATCATCACAGTTTCAAAAAGTGTCATATGCGGTTTTTCTTCAGGGGGTCCCATCCGTTATCATAAAGTAAGTGACACCATTTTTACGCCATATCGACACTGAAAGGGGTCCTGACGCTATTGAAACCTACTCATGCCAACCTTTCCAACCACAGCGGTACGTCTCAAACCGGGGTGCTCTTTCTGCACGGCTTGTTTGGCGCTTCGTGCGAATATGACAAGGTTCGGCCCTATTTTGAGAACTTGGGATACCAAACCCATGCCTTTGATCTGCCCGGCCATGGCGAAAACCGTCATCAAGCCCTGGATGAGATTGATACGGACCTGATTGAATCCAACATACTGAAGGAATATCAGGAATTTGCCCAAAGTTGCGACCGTATTGTAATTGTAGGCCACAGTTTAGGCGGCGCCTGTTCCCTTTTACTGGCCTCTCATCAGCCCCAAAAACTGGCAGGCGTGATGACACTGGCTGCCCCCTATGAACATGGCTATTATCTGAATTACACCCACGGTTTTTTAAACGTACCGGTTCCCTACCTGTTAAAAGGGTTGACCCATTATCCGGATCAAGCCCATCCCAACATTCCACGGCCCAGGGTCAAGCTGCAACAGGTCAGTGGGATTCGCCAACAAGGCAACCAGGTCTTAACCCACATTCAAGGCCGCCTGCATCAGGTGGAAGTGCCGGTCTCTCTGGTTCACTCGCCCTATGATCTGACCGTTCCCTATGCTGAAATGGAGAAGCTGGAGCAGGCGCTTTTACAAAGCCAGGTACCCCGTGTCGAAACCCACACCGTTTATACGTGCGGGCATCAAATTTACCCTAAAAGTGGCGCAACGGCGCAGGTGACCCAACTGGCCCACCAGTTTGTTGAATCGTGCATTCCGGTAAACACTGAGGCGATTCAATTACACAGTTAAACCTAACCGTCATTTCGGCCGTAGCGAAGCAGAGATCTGGAATCGCACAGGCTATAAGATTCTCGTATCTCCTATACATTATGCGACCCCGGCTCGGAGGCCGGGGTGACAATAAAAATATTCATAGTGACCCTTGACTTCCCTCACCAGGGTCGGGGATGATAGGGGCCGTTCAATGGATGTGATTGACGCCATTGGGACCAACGGGCGCTTAACTCAGTTGGTAGAGTGTCTCCTTTACACGGAGAGAGTCACTGGTTCGAGTCCAGTAGCGCCCACCACTTTTTTTTAATTGCTCAGTTTATATTGCTCAGTGTGTATGTGAGGAGAGAGAAAGTCATGGATACCTTACAAGCCATTAATGCCCGCCGGGCTGTAAAGCACTATGACCCGGATTTTGCCATGCCTCAAGAAGACGTGGATACGTTGCTGAATCTGGCGATTCAGTCCCCCACCTCGTTTAACATCCAAAACTGGCGGTTTGTGTTGGTACAAGATAAAGCCCAACGGGCCAAAGTCCGCGAAGCTGCCTGGGGCCAAGCCCAGGTGACGGACGCCAGCCTGTTGTTTGTGATGTGTGCCGATTTAAAATCGTGGCAAAAACAGCCGGAGCGGTACTGGAAAAACGCCCCTCAGGCTGCCCAGGATATGTTGTTGCCCATGATTGGACCGTTTTATGATGATAAAGAAACCCTGCAGCGCGATGAAGCCATGCGCTCTATTGGCATTGCGGCCCAAACCATGATGCTGGCGGCAAAATCTATGGGGTACGACAGCTGCCCGATGATTGGCTTTGACCCTACTCAGGTGGCTCAGATTATTAACCTACCGGAAGACCATGTGGTTGGCATGTTGCTGGTGGTGGGCAAAGCCACTAAGCCCGCCTGGCCCAAACCCGGCCAACTGCCTTTGACCGAGGTAATGGTCACCGATCGGTTTTAATCTATCTGGTTTCAGTTTTGTATCGTATTGCCGTTCCAGCTTTTATTGATTAAGCTGTTAATGACCCGGTTGGGAGACCGTTAATTGAAATAGCCCGACCCCTATGTGTACTCGAAGGAGCCCATTCCCATGTCCGTGAACCATCCCTTGGCCGAGGTGGCCGAGCAGTTGGAAAAGATTTTTGACGCTATTGAAAACCAAGAATCCCTGGATAAAGACAACCTGGATAATATTTTAGGCGGACTGGATGAAGATCCCTATTGGGTGGCGGGGGTCCAGGCCCATGACCAAGAAGAAGAATTTGTGATTGAGATGGAACTGGTTGGCATCAATCCCGATGAGATTGATGTGGATGTGCAAAGCGATTGTATTGTGATGTCCACGATGAAAAGTACGTCTGATGAAGATGATGACGATGAAGAGCAGCCTACCTATGATAATGCCGCCAGTGAAGAAGAGGGCGGAGATGATGATGATGATCCGCAATCGTTCGGCGAATTCTCCACCGAAGTGCCGATGCCGTCTAACGTGGATTCCAGCCAGGTAACGGCAGATTTTGAGGGCGATACTCTGCAGATCCGGCTGCCTAAGGTGCAGTAAGTAAAGTAGAGAACTGTCATTGCGAAACGAGCGGCAGCGAGTCGTGGCAATCTTATTTCCGTTAAACGAGAATAGCCTTGTACAAATCTTCCCAGTGCGGATTTTTACTTTCCACCAGTTGGTTTTTTCTTCGTCTGGACCAGGATTTTAACTGCTTTTCTCTGGCGATGGCTAAATCCGGTTGGTTAAATATTTCAAAGTAAACCAACTTGGTAACAGAATACCGCTTCGTAAATCCTGGCGTCATTCCCTCTCGATGTTCATATATTCTACGGGCCAGATGATTAGTAACACCAATATAAAGCACCTTGTTTGCTGGTGTTGTCATTAGATAAACAAAGTATTGGCGGTTCATAGGTCAAGCAACTCCTTTAAAAGATTGCCACCTTCGGATCTCCCTATCCGTATGGCTCGTTCCTTGCCAACGGCTACGGGCCGTCCTTCCCGTTGGTCAGTCCTCGCAATGACAATACTTTCTAAAAGAGTTATATCTCTCCCAGTACCGTGTAGGGGCCGGTGAGGTGGACGTAGTCGGAGGCTTCTTCCAGGTAGGCCATTACTTTTGCTTGAGCTTCTCCCATTAGAGAGCCGTCGACGTCCAGGTAAAACACATAGTTGCCCACCCGTTTGCGCGAAGGGCGGGATTCAATGCGGGTGAGATTGGCGCCGTGGTCTTTGAGGACTTGGAGGGTGTCTACCAGCACGCCAGGACGGTCTTTGAGGCCGAGGCACAACGATGACTTGACGGGCGTATCCTCTTTTCTAGCTAGTGGGCAGGGTTGATCCACATTACTGATCAGTAAAAACCGGGTGGTGTTGCCGGAGGCATCGCTCATTTGAGGCTGGGTTACCGGCAGGTCATAGAGCTTTGCTGCTGCTGCCGTGCCGATAGCGGCCATGGCCGGGTCTCCGGTGGCCTTCAAGATTCGCACTGCCTCGGAGGTAGAGGCGGCGTGTTTGAGTTCCACGGATTCGCCGAAGGCAGCCATCAAGGTTTCTTGGCACTGGGCTAGAGCCTGAGGGTGAGAGATGACGGTTTTGATGGGAGCGTGTCCGTTTTGGGGTGATTCCAGTTGAATAAGGCCGTGGACGATGGGCACCAGGGCTTCTGCATAGACAGTGAGGCCATGGCGGCTAAGGCCGATGGATTCCATGACCTCTACCACACTGCCTTGTAACGAGTTTTCGATAGGCACAAAGCCATAGGTGACTTTGCTTTGACCTACTGCTGCCAGGGTTTGGCGCATGGTGGCAAAGGGGGTTAATTCGACGGCTTTTTTTTCTGCTGTGGCTGATAGCCAGCCGGAGTCTATTAGCCGGAGGCAGGCAGAGTGAGAATTGGAGCCTTCGGGGCCGAGGTAGCCAATGGAAATGGAAGGTTGGGTGGTCATGGTGGGTTTATTATACCCGGAACCCACCGATGTCTTGAATGGAGATGAGGGTAACTTCGATTAAATTAGTTTGGGATCATTGGGATCTTTTTTGAGAGGTTGAAAAATTAATTTGGGATCTTTGGGATCTCTATATAGCTTTAGTAGGAGATGTTTTATATCTTTACTGAGAGTGTAGCCAAGTTTAGGGGGGTGTCAACACGACTTTTCATCCAGTAAATTTACGGTAATATAGACACATCCATTCTATCTACAGGTTGTTATGCGTCTTACTCCAACTTACTCTACACCTTTTTCCTATCCTCTGAACCCGCCAACCACGCCTCGGTTTGGGTTGAAGGGTAAAGCGTTAAAAGAGCACCCCAACTTCTATCGTCAACTCAGGCTGGGAGAAGACGTGGTCAGGGGTCAGTCGGGCAATCTTGCGCCCACTCAAAAACTGATTCAAGATGTTGCCAACGTGGTGTTAAAAGACACCATTGCCGATCCAAGGGCGTTGGTCATTACCAACATTACCGATTTTTTCAATGATTTTGATTATTCGGTAAATTCCAAAGATTTTGAGAAAGTCCATACCTTTCAGCGGGACTTATTTGATGCTGCCTGGGAGATTATTCAAGAAAAACGGTATCCTGGAAGTTCCAAAAAAGACTTTATCTTTCCGCAATTTAGTTACGAAGACGGCAAGGTGAAGGAAGGCCAAAAGGTTTACCGAACCGCCAGGCTGGTTAACAAAGACTATGAGACCCAAAAAACCTCCAGGCATGTGATGCCGAAGCAGCCCCATATGGATGCTGACGATGTGTTAATTGGGAACTCCTATGGCCCCATTCGCAATATTAGCGGTGGGAACTTAACCCTGTTTGACTATGAGCACATGATGCACGATAAAAAAATGGCTTTTCACGAGTTATTCCACATCAACCTGACGGATCTAAGGCATCTGTACAGTTTGTTTCCCCATCAGGTAGACCGTAACCGGTCCAAATACGAAGTGACGGTTGATACGAAAAAGCATGGCGTTCCCTATGTCCCTCTTGTCTTTATTAACAACCAAAACATGGCTTACGGCATTACCCCGACCCATCCCGATACATCGGCTTACGAAGACGGCATGCACAAATATTTAACCTACCGGGTCTCCGCCAAGCCTGACCGCCGCACTGAATACTGGCAGGCTAAGGCTCCTATACCGTTCCACATTAACTGGTGGTTTACGGGCCAAAAGCCGGTAGAAAAGTACCCAAACACCTAAAGTGATAGATCCTTTGATCTTCTGAGTATTTAAGCTAGTATATACGCTTCCAATTCCGTTAATCACATTGCAGCTGTCATGCGTATTTCACCTGTTTATTCTTCTTCCATATACCTATCTTCTCGCCAGACCCAACACCCTCGGTTTGGTCTAAAGGGGGATGCGTTGAAGAACCACCCCAACTACCACCGTAAGCTGGTGTTGGGTGAGGATGTGGTGATTAGTAAGGTGCATACCTTGCTGCCCACGGATAAGCTTATTCAAGAGGTGGCGGATGTGGTGTTGAAGGATGGGCTGCAAGACCCGCGGGCGTTGGTAATTACCAATATTACCGACTTTTTTGACAAGTTTGATTACACAGAGGGGTCTCGGGATTTTGAGACGGTGCGTGCGTTCCAGAGAAAGTTGTTTGATGAAGCCTGGGTTCGGATTAAGAAAGCCCGGTATTCCAATACAACGGAAAAAGATTTTTCCTCAGTTTATGTTGAATTTGAAGATGGCCCCAGGAATAGAAAGGGAAATCCAAACCCTGAAGATCCTGCTTTTATGAAAACACCCAAAATCAAATTCCCTCTCTTCCGTACTTATCATTTTGATTCAGACGACGTATTGGTGGGTTTGTCTTATGGACCCATTCGAGAAGTGAAGGGCGGCAACCTTAAGTTTTTTGATTTTGAGCAATTTATGAAAGATAAAAAACTAACCTTTAGAGAGCTATTTCATCCCTTTCTGACGGAAGTTGCTTCCACTCACTTTTTAAGAGGAGATTTTATGGATGAAGTAATTGACCCTTATGAATTCCAGGTTCAAACGAAAGGGAAAACCAAAACTATTGTCCCCATTATCTTTTTTAATAACCAATCAGTCATTCACGGACCCAGCCCCACAATTCCTAACTCTACAGAGTTTGTTGAGGGAATTCATAAGCGGCTGCTTTACAGAACCAGCATAAAACCAAATAGATTGTCTCAATATTGGCAATTAACGGATCCGGTTCCGTTTCATGTGAATTACTACCATACCAATAAACGCCCTAAACCCTGACTGGTATTACGTTAAAAATGAAGCTTTTGCCTGTTTCTCCCAATCTTTCGACCCAAAATTACTACATTTATAATAAAAGTGTGGAGGCTGCTCGGTTTGGCTTAAAAAACGGCAAGCTTAAAAATCACCCCAACTTCTACCGGAAACTTGTATTGGGGGAGGATATTACCATTAGTAAAATGGGCAGAATTCTGCCCACGAATAAGCTGATTCAAGAAGTGGCCGATGTGGTGCTGAAAGACAGTTTGAATGACCCACGCGCCCTTGTTATTACCAACATCACCGACTTCTTTGATGATTTTGACTACTCAGAAGGTTCTAAAGATTTTGAAACAGTACGGCAGTTCCAGAAAGATTTGTTTGCGGCTGCTTGGAAAAAAATTAAGGCGAAAAACTACCCAGGTGCTACTGATCATGATTTTATTTTCAGTCACTATGAACATCATGATCAGGCTCGGAAATATGGTAGAGGTCGATCTACTTTGCTAAACCCTGAGCTGAGAGGGGTAAAGAAGTTATTCTTTCCCAACCCAAAACAGCCTTTTATTGATGCAGACGATATCTTAATTGGCGTTAGCTATGGTCCCATATACGAAGTGGCTGGGGGACATCTCAATTTATTTGATTTTGAACAAATGATGAAAGACACTGGACAAAAATTTCATGATGTTTTTTATATCAAAACAAATGAAGCTTTCCATGCCTATCTCCCTTATCATAGAGTTTTAGAGTCTATTCGCGACGAATATGAGGTACACCTTCCTACGAGAGGAAAGTATCGAGCGAAAAGGCCTTATGATGAATTCGATCCATCAGTTCCTGAGCTGAACAAAAAAACGACGCCTGCTGTTCCCATTGTCTTTTTGAACAACCAAAGTCTTGCCTATGGGGTAACACCCACAGTGCCGGACTCGGAAAGCTTTCTTCCTGGCAAGCACAAGTTTGTTCTGTTCCGATCAGGGGTTAAACCATACCGGCGAAGCTCCTTCTGGTATAAGAAAGCCCCCTACCCTTTCCATACGAACTGGTGGTATAGCGGAAAAAAACCGATGGAGAAGTATCCGGAGGGGTAGGGGTTCTTGGCATCTGGCTGAGGCTGGTTTTTGATCTTGGTGATCCTGCAGGAGGTCCTACCAAAGGTCTCCCTATCCGTAAGCTTCACTTCGGTAACAACGGCTACGGGTCATTCTGCTCCGCTGCATTCAGGACGACGGATTTGTGTTGAGGGAAGCTTATGGCAAAGGGTTCCCCTCACCCTGCAGCCGTAATGCTCACGTTGTTCGCAAACGGCTGCTTCCCTCTCCCGCCGGGAGAGGGGAATTTATTTGCCCTTCCCAGCTAACGAACGCTCTTCGCCGTCCATGACATCGTTGTGCACGTTGGCCGTGAGGGGCAGGCGGAAGCCGAAGGTGCTGCCTTGGCCTTCCTGACTCTTTACAAACACCTGACCGCCGTGGTGTTTTTCAATGGCTACCTGCACCAGGTGGAGGCCTAAACCTGTACCTTTGACGGTGTGGACCTCGTTCTCCACCCGGTAGAACCGGTCAAAAATGTGAGGAAGGTGGGCTTCGGCAATGCCGATGCCGGTGTCTTGG
>JAHQWC010000029.1 GCA_019634025.1 Vampirovibrio sp. | reverse complement strand
CTGGCGGCGGTTAATCAACCCGGTCAGCCCATCGGTGGCCGCCAAAGATTGCAGGTGGTTCACCTGACTGTGGGTGATGCGGACCAAACCGCAAATGACTTTGCCATATTGATATAACGTGACCATCAGCGGGATGACTGCTAAGCTGAGGAGTAGGGGGTTTTGCGCTAATACTAAACTGGGTTTTGGGTATCCTACCAGCACACTAAGGAGAGTGAAGCTCAACATCCCCATAAATAGGCGCTTGGCCAGCTTGCCTAGCCCGACTACATGCGCCTGTAAAACCGGTAAGGCCATAAACCCTGTCAGCAGAGGATCGCCGGTGACTGCGTAGGCGGAGAGGGTGATTAACGCCAAAAATATGGGGAACACCACCGTCAGCTTTTCCAGGCGTTTTTCGTTGTCTTCGCTGGCTTTGTACAGGACTTTGAGGAGCCACTCGTTCACTGCCAAGCTGGTAATCGCGACGAACATCAGGCCTATCCATTGCCAACCCGGCCAAACCAACTTGACTAAGGGTAGTTGGCAGGCAACCATACTCATCACCAAATAGCTGCCGATGAGCCAGCGGTTTAGAACAATGCTTTTTTTAAGGGTTCCTGGGTGCATTTTTTCACTTTTTTCTCTGTTACGGTCTCACACGTCTGGGGGTAATTAATCTTCTTCTGAAGCTGTTTCGTTGGCTTTTAAGGCTTCAAAGTACCGGTCAATCTCTTCAATCCGCCGGACGGCTTCCAGTCCAACCGGGTTGCTAATCGACACGTCTTTTGCTTTTTCATAATGGTCTTTGGCCAAGTCATAGTCTCCCTGGTTTTCGTGTAGGGTGGCCAGGTTAAACATGCTGCGCTGGTCCTTGGGGTTGAGTCGTAGGGCTTCTCCATATGCTTTTTGGGCGTCTTCAAAGCGTTTGTTGCGTTGCAAGGCGGCGCCCATATTAAAAAAGTATTGATCATTACCGGGATCTAATGTGGTGAGCTTTTCAAACGTCTTCACGGCAGGATCAATTTTTTCCATCATTGCATACGTTGTGGCTAAGCCGTTGAGAGTATTGAGGTGGTTGGGATTCATGGCCAGGGCTTTATAAAAGGCTTTAATGGCTTTCTTTTCTCTCTTTTGGGTTAAATAAGCAAAGCCAATGTTACTTTGGGCTTCTACCAGGGTGTTGTCCAACTTCAGGGCCTCTTTAAAGTTTTTGATGGCTCGTTTCAGCAAGTCTTTTTGCCCAGCGGCGTTGTTTCGCTCGCCCTGTACTTGGGCCACCTGAAACATCTCAACTCCCCGGTTGTAGAGTTCACGTGCTTCTTCTTCTTCGGTCAGTGGGGTTTCCACCACAATTTCAGATGCCGCTTCTTCTTCAATCTCAATTTCTGGATCTGGTTCTTCTTCAACGCTATTGTCTTCGGTGTCTTCTGCAATTTCAGCATCGTCAGACGTGTCGCTGTTCTCTTCACCCTCTAAAACATCTGTAGTTTCTTTTGTAGTTTCCTCAGCGATGCTCTCTATTGTTGCTTCGTCTAGAACAGGCGCATTAGCATTTTCTGGAAAGTCGGTTTCTGAGGTGTCTGGTTGAAACGTATTGTTTTCCTCAAGAATTTCCGTAACGGTGGTGGTTTCATTCTCTGGCTCTGGTAGAGACTCTTTGAAGGGATCCTCTTCAGCCAAGTACTCTTCGCCATTCTCTTTTTCGGTGCCTTGCAAATAATCTGCGCTGTAGTCAATCTTGTCCGGCAGTAATTGTGGTTCTAAAAAGGCGTCATGTTTGGGCGGGTCAACGGTACCGGATTTTGGCGTAGACTCTGATAGGACGTTTATGGTGCCCACTTTGCGAACGACCCGGGCTGTTTCTAACGCGTCGTTGCTTTCCATAAATTCGGTATCTGCCGGGGTTCTTTGCAGCATCATCAACTGGCCGTCTACTTCGGTCGGGTCTTGAATGCGGTTTTCATGAATGGGTGATGGCTTTTTAGTATTTTGGGGTTTTGCAGTAACGGAGGTTACGCTTGTAATGAATACTAACAAGACGGCTAGATAGAGAGCCAGAGACAGTGGTTTTTTTTGAACAGGGCTATTTAGCACGGGTAGAAGGTCCTTTGGGGAACTTGATTAGAAGTTATACAACACATGTTATATCAAAGCTTGTAGTTTATTTTATATGACGCCGGGTCCGGCGGTTTTGTTCGAGAGGACATCGCGGTTCAGCTCGCCTTCGCCGGCAGCTACAATGGCAGCCACCACACAGCTACTTAATACATTCACGGTGGTGCGGCACATATCCACTACCCGGTCCACCGACCATAACATGGCGATGCCCAGAGGAAACAGGTTGGGGTTAAAGTTCTCGCCAATACTGTTCAGCACAATGGCCATAGTGATAATACCGGCGCTAGGTACCCCAGCAGTTCCAATAGATGCGATGACGGCAAACACGCTGATGAGGATGATGGTGGGGAGCTCCAACTCTACACCATAGGCCTGCATTAAAAACAAAACCGCCACCACCTCAAACATGGTGGTTCCGGTTTTGTTGATGGAAGCCCCAGTGGGCAGAACAAAGCTGGCAATACGGTTCGAAATACCGGCTTGGCGCTCACAGCAGGCAATGGTCACCGGCAAGGTGGCGCTGCTGCTGGCGGTGCCGAAGGCCACCATCAGGGCTTCAGAAACTGCGCTATAGAGCTGCGAAAAGTCGATTCGCGCCAGTAGCCGCAAAGCCACTGGAAACACAATAAGCACCTGGACCAGGAAAGCTGCAATCATCACCAAAATAAACCAAGACAGCTCCATAAAGACCTGAGGTCCCGTTTTGGTGACGGTAACAAAACTGAGGAAGAAGACCCCTAAAGGTGAAAGCACCATGATCCAGTCTGTCAGCTTCATGGTGGCCGTAAATACCGATTCGAAAAACGATACAAGTGGCGTGCCGGCATCTCCAATATAGGCAATGGCCACCCCAAATAACAGGGTAAACACAATCACCGGTACCAGATCCATTTTGACCAGAGATTCGATAGGATTGCTGGGGATCATATTAAAGAACAGTTGTTTTAAGTCTTGGTTGTTTTGTTTCAGAGCCAAGTCCACGTCAGTTTGATGCGCAGAAAAGTCTGCCAGCTGGGTCTGGTGATTTTCAATAGAGGCTTTGACGTGTTTGCCGGGTTTGAAAAACAGGCCTAGCCCGGTCCCAATTAGAGAGGCCACCACCATAAACATGATAAACAGCGAGAGTACCTTACTCCCTAAAACCCCCAACTGCCGAGTATCTCCCAAAGAGGACACGCCAATGATCAACGAGCTGATGACCAACGGCAGGACGATCATGGTGATGAGTCGGATGAACACCTGACCGCCCATATCGGCGACCTCATAAAAGAATTCATACAGCGGCACATAAATGTACTCTTCGTACGGAAACATCCACCCTGCCATAAAGCCCAATAAGATAGTGAGCAAAATATGCCAGTGCCGTTTTAACCCCAACCCCAGGGCAACCAGCATGAGCCATACGCTTCTCATATTCTGTGAAGTACCTTTCTGTTCATGTGCAACCCGGGACTGGATGGATACGGGTGTTTTTGGAAGAACCTGCCGCCGGAATTAGCTGTCAAGGATATTATAGTTGATTCTTCCCTATAGCGGTAAGTAATACCGGTTTGCGGCCTGCCATAGTTAAAGGATGTGTACAAGGAAACACCGCTATAAGATACAATAAATGGACAGAGTGGACACCTATTTATGAACAGGAGAGACGCGCACATGGCAACCACACAACCGACTTCTGACACTGCCGCAAAAGGACAAACCGGCGACTATAAGAACTTTATTGATGGCAAATGGGTTCCGGCCAAGTCTGGAAAAACCTTTGAGGTGAATAACCCAGCCGATCCATCTGATGTCATTGGGACCTTTCCTGCCTCTGCCAAAGAAGACATTGATGCCGCCGTGGCGGCAGCTAAAAAAGCTTATAACGGCTGGCGGCTGACTCCGGCGCCGAAGCGGGGCGAGATTTTATTTAAGGCAGCTGAGCTGTTAGTGCAACGTAAAGAGGCCTTGGCCCGTGAGATGACCCGCGAGATGGGTAAAGTTTTGGCTGAAACCCGTGGCGATGTCCAGGAAGCCATTGACACCGCCTATTTTATGGCTGGCGAAGGCCGTCGGTTGCTGGGGAATACCATGCCCTCAGAACTCCACAACAAGTTTTGTATGACCACCCGGATGCCTTTGGGCGTAGTAGGACTCATTACCCCGTGGAATTTCCCCATTGCCATTCCCAGCTGGAAAATTTTCCCTGCCTTGATTTGCGGCAACACGGCTGTGATTAAACCTGCCAGCGACACGCCGTTACTCGCCATGCGGTTGGTCGAGATTTTAGAAGAAGCCGGTCTACCCCCTGGCGTGCTCAACTATGTTTCCGGCGGCGGAAGCGCCGTGGGAAACGCCTTAATTCAACACCCCGATGTGGCCTTAATCTCCTTTACCGGCTCAACGGACGTGGGCCGCAAAGTCAACGAAGGCTGCGCCCCGACGTTTAAACGCTGCTCCATGGAGATGGGCGGTAAAAACGCCACCATCATTATGGATGACGCCAACCTGGACTTGGCCATTGACGGCGTGGTGTGGGGAGCCTTTGGCACCTCTGGCCAGCGGTGTACCGCCACCAGCCGGATCATTGTTCATCAGGCCGTGTATGAAGAAGTCAAAAAACAGATGATCGAGAAGATCAATGCCATGAAGCTTGGCTACGGGTTAAATGATGGCGTAACCGTAGGACCCGTTGTCAATGAAGCCGCCATGAAAGGCATTCTGGAATACATCGAAATCGGCAAGAACGAAGGCGCAGAGCTCTTAACAGGTGGTCAGCGAGATACCGCTGCTGGTCCAGGCTGGTTTATCCAACCCACGTTGTTTGGCAACGTCAAACCCAATATGCGCATTGCCCAGGAAGAGATCTTTGGCCCGGTGACGGCGTTGATTCCGGTAAATAGTTTCCAAGAAGCCATTCAGGTGGCCAATGACATTGAGTATGGCCTGTCTACGTCCATTTACACCAAGAACGTCAATCAGGCGTTCGAGGCTCTGCGGGACTTAGAATCCGGCTTGACCTACGTCAACGCGCCCACCATTGGTGCCGAGGTGCACCTGCCCTTTGGCGGAACCAAAAACACCGGCAACGGTCACCGAGAGATGGGTGAAGCCTGCCTGGATTACTTTACCGAATGGAAGTCCATGTTTGTAGATTACAGCGACAGCCTGCAGCGCGCTCAGATCGACGTAGATTAACTTTCGAACTAGTTTGAGGGGTGTCCTAAGAGGATACCCCTCAGACCGCTTCAACGGGCTTCTTGTTGGCAGCTCTTGCTTTAGGTGTTAGCACCGGGCCGTGGGTGTGGCGTTTTCGGCGCAGCATATCATCATAAAGCTGTACAAACTGAGGAGCCAGGTCATTCCACCGATGATGGGTCATCACATGGTGGTGGCCCTGCTCGCCCCACTCTCTGCGTAGCTTGTCATTTAAGTACACCCAGCCAATTTTGGTGGCCAGCTCGCCGGTGTCTTCTGCCTTAAAGGTATCTCCGCCGCCGCTTTCCTCAATGTAATGTTGCAACAATGTGGTATTGGAAGCCAGAATGGGCTTTTTAAACAAGTGGTAGAGTAACAGGCTTTCAGGGAGTGACCACCGTGTCTCGTCGGTCTCCAAATAGGGGCATACACACAGGTCGCTGGCCTGCATAATTGAGGCGATGACTTCTTCATCGGCCTGCTCAAACACAAAGGCATCTTGATGAAGGCCGTGACGTTGCACCCGGGAAGCGATGAGTTCTTGGACGTATTGCTCGTGGCCTGAACCCAGAGGAGAAAGGGCCACAAATTTGAGCTCCGGAATTTCCCGCTTCAGGAGAATAACAGCGTCCAATATTGTTTGAACCCCCCGGTGCCGACCGTCTAACGGTCCTACATAGGTCACCAGAAAGTTTGAGTGGAACTGTCGGGTAATGTCCAGGTCCGGCTCAATGGAAAGGAAGTGATCCGCATCAATAGCTTTGGGCATTAAGGCCATTTTTTGAGGCCGGATGCCGTGTTTAACAAGCCGATCCCGAGAACCGGGATGGACGGTTAAAATGCGATCGACACCCCAGGCGGAAAACTTTTCAATGAGCTGCCATTCTTTTCTCGATGCCAACGCTTCTTGGGGAGAGAGGGCGTCCGGGAGGAGCGGGTAATGCTCCCGCAAGTCTGCCACCACCCGCAGGCCGTATTTCCCGCCAACATCCAGGGCTGTGCCCACTAGTCGAAGGTTTGAAACGTGAAATACGTCAATTTGGTAACGCTCTGCCAGGCGGCTTATCAGCGTATGCCATACTGTATCAATGTTCCAAAGTTTTTGATTCACTTTTTTCAACAACCCCTGGTACGGCAGCTGGGACTTGACGTTGAAAAACGGCAGTCGGCAGCTTACCGCCTCAGGCCGAACCCGGTGAATGTGGATGCCGTCCATCAGTTCCTCGGCAGGTTGCGAGGTGTGAGTCTGAACGCATAAAATATGTACCTCATAACCAGCTTTCACCAGGCTTTTGGCTTGCTGTTCGGTGCGCCAATCAATGGGAAAAGCCTTGTCTAGGACAATGCCTATACGGATGTGGGGTGAGTTTTTTCGGACGCCGTTGAACATTATTCCTCCGGAAAAACACTCAGATTTAGGACCCACAGAGAATGCACTCTAACTCGCATTTACTTCGTCACTGTGCTGCTCAGCGGCGTCACGTACTATTGAGTACGCTCCTTGCTTGCGCTGCTCGTTCCTCGTATCTGCGTCGTTATTGCACATTCTCTGTAAGTCCTAATATAGCAGGCTTGGACATGTTCCATCTGTTGTGTTACGCCAAAACGGTTTGCCACCGCTTCTCGCGCATGGGCACCCATTGTAATGAGTTTGTCCGGTGCTGTCATTGCTTCCTTAAGAATGTTTGCTAATGTGCGGACATCTTTAGGTGCAAATAGGTATCCTGTCTTGTTTTCATCAATAATCTCCGGGATGCCGCCTGCTTTGGCGGCAATACAGGGGATCTGACGAGCCATTGCCTCAATGACCACTCGGCCAAAGGGCTCGTTTAACGATGGCACCACCAGCACGTCCAACGATTGGTAAATAGGTTCCAGGTCCGCCTGATGACCCATCAACGTGATGTAAGGCTCCAACTGGTGAGCGGCAATTTTATCTTTGACCAGGGCTTCGTAAGGCATGTCAACAAAGGTTCCGGCAACAGTGAGATGAAAAGAGGTTTGTGTCTCCTGTCGAATCAAGGCCATGGCGTCTACTAAATCGTGGAACCGTTTACCTGCGGATAATCTTCCGACGTAGCCAATTTGGAAGACAGGCGATCCCGCTTTTGACCTAACCTCCTCAGGTAAGTTTAAAGCGTTGTAGATGCGTGGGTATTTTGCGGGGTATTGCTTTAAGTAAGGCTTGAATTGGGCCTTAACCGCCTCAGAAATACAGAAAACCCGGCTGGACAGGTGGTGGATAAATAACCGGGTTAAACGTTTTCCTAAAACGGCGTTGAGCTTGGGGTTATCTTCCATAAACAGCTCCCGGATATGCCAGATATGAGGTACTCGGGCCAGCATGGCGGCAATGGGACCTTCCAGGGAGACCACAGAGTTGGTGTGTACCAAGTGAATATCATACTGCTGAATATGTCTGGCCAATTTCCAAGGGGCAATGTAGCTGTTGACTTGTAAGGCAATCAGATCGCCAATGCGCTTAAACAGGTTGCGGCGGTCATGTTTAAACCATTGCAGGCGTTTATGGCTCAACACCGGGATATTCAGTTCTTCTTCCAAAATTTTATTGAGTGGACCGGGGCGAGCAATAGAGACAATGGGCTGAAACTTCTGTCTGTCCAGGTTTCTCAGGATGAGTAGCAAGCTTTGCTGCGATCCGTAGAGCGCGCCTTCATGGCAGATATAGAGGATGCGGAGGGGTGAATTCATACGATAAGATACTTTATGAAGAGGAATGATTTTTAGCGCTTTATATCATTAATACCAATTTGCATCATGCCAAAGGGGTGGATCCCCTAAATAATTACGCATGTGCGTATAAGCCTATCAAAAGCCGGATAAAGAGGATATTAAGAATCCACCGGAAGACGCCCGGAATTGCTGTTTTTTGCTAGAATTTTTAATGAAGTAACAGTTTGTCAGGCAATAGAGCGGCCAGTATTCCATTTGTGGTCTGTCAACTTTCTTCCTTCAGGTGTTTTTAGTCCAGCGTGTCCAGTAATTACAACCCATAATTCCACATATTTTTTGAGAAGTCTTAAGAGAAGATAAGAAGACATTATCGATGAAAGCCATTGAACATATGATCTCCCGGGAGTTGAGCCATACGGTTGAAGAAGTTCAGCGCGTGATGATTTCAATGCGCGAAGCATTAGCCGATCTCTGGTATATGCTGGCCCTCTAAGCCAAAAGTGCGCTCTATTTCCAGTTAAGGTTGGGTTTATTGAATCATTTCTGCCGCGATTTCGTATGGTAGATCTCGTATGTCATTGATCACTTTAGCAGGATTACCGCTCACCACGGCGTAATCTGGCACGTCTTTAGTGACCACAGATCCTGCGCCCACCAGGGCATGAGCGCCAATGGTAATGCCAGGCAGCAGGGTGCTGTTGGCGCCGATTTTGGCAAAGGTTTTGATGTGGGGGCCTTTCAAAGTCGATTTAACCTGTTGAGACTGAGGGTATTTGGCGTTGGTCAGCACCACATTCGGGCCCAGCCAGGCCTCATCCTCTAAAATGCTGTATTCCGGCACAAACACCTGCGAATGTAGCCGGACGCCCCGGCCAATCTTTACGTGGTGCTCTACCACCGTGCCGGAGCCAATACTGACATCTTCGGCAATTTCGTTATCTTCGCGCACCAAGACGTTGTGCCCGGTCTGGAAGCCCTCTCCAATGGTGTTGCCGGCATATATCACTGTATGAGACCGGATCTTAGACAAAGGGCCAATGGTTAAAGCCACTTCCCCAGGTTGTTTGCTCTGCTCAGGTTCTCCCAAAATAACGTAAGCTCCCACTCGCACCAAATCGCCCAGGGTGACGCCAGGGTATACCAACGCTGTTGAGTGAATGCCTTCTTGAGGCTGCTCCATATAAAACCTGCCTTCTCTATGACCCTTACAGTGTTATATTTTACACTCTTTCGCTTATATTACTGATTGCGTGGATTTTGGAGGTGATAGGGCGTCCTGGTCCAGGAACAATCGCTGCCATTGCTCTAAGCACAACAGCGACCAAATCAAAAACCGATGGTTGGCATGGCCGTCCATGTGCTCAGTGATGAGGTGTTTTAAGGCATCTGGTTCAAACAAGCCGCGTTCTATGGCCTGGTCACTCAACAGCATCTCTTCCACGTACCCTCGAGTCGGCCCCCGGAACCACGTCATTTCCGGCGGCGTAAAGCCTTGCTTACGGCGATGAATCACCTCATCCGGCAGCAGACCTTCTAAGGCTTCTTTTAAAATGGCCTTGGGCGTTCCGTCTGGCGATAGCTTTGTCTCGGCAGGCAGGCTCAGGCATAGATCCACCAAGTCGTTATCCAAAAACGGCACCCGCAGCTCAATACTGTGAGCCATACTCAGGCGATCATCTACAATCAGCAAGCCTTGCAAGAATGTCGTCATCTCATAGCCCAGGGCTTTGTGTAGTGGGTGTTGGGCCTGGCAGCGGCCAAGCACCCTATTAAAAGCGGTCTTGGTGTCAGGCTCCGTTAACCCCGCCAATATCTTTTTAGAAAATAGCTGTTGTTTCTGCGCATCACTCAGCAGCCGGGCCCAGTGCTGATAGTAAGCATCCGAAAATGCCTTTGAATCTGTAAGCGACAGCAACGGTTGATGCCGCCATGGGTAGCCGGCAAACAGTTCGTCCCCGCCCACGCCGGACAGTACCACAGTGACATGTTGGCTCACCAGTTCATTGATCCGCTCGTTCTGGTAGCTGATGCCGGCCCGAAAGTCATCCAGATGCCACACCAGGCGTTCCAAGGACTGCGGCAAGGCTTGGTGATCCAGGACCATCTCGTGGTGATGGCTTCCCAGTGTTTGCGCCAAGGCTTGGGCCTCAACACGCTCATCGGTATACTGCTCCATCTCCGTCACACCACGGGTATCAAAGCCGCAGGTAAAGGTGTTTAAATTTTCAATTTGCCGCCCAGCCACCGCCGTAATGGCCCCGGTATCCATCCCGCCGCTCAAAAAAGCGCCAATAGGTACCTCGCCCACCAGTTGGCGAGAAATAGCTTGTTCCAAACACTCACGAACATCCTGCGTATACCGTTGCAAATGGTTGGGGTTGTAAGGCGTATCCTGAAACACCGGCTCCCAGTACTTTTCTTGGTGCCAAGTGTTTTGCTCCGGGCTAATCATCACAAAGCTCCCGGCCTCTAACAGGCTGATGTTTTTCACCAAGGTTTTTTCAAACAGGGTGGTCTGGAAGGTAAAGTGCTCGTATAGACCTTGGGGGTTTAATTCTTGAGTGACTCCTGGTAAGGCCAGCAAGCTCTTTACCTCTGATGCAAAGGCAATAGCGCCATCCGGCATCCGGGTTGTGTATAACGGCTTGATGCCATAGCGATCCCGTGCCAAAAATAAGGCGCGATCCTGAGTATCCCAGATGGCCAGAGCAAACATGCCGTTCAACCGGCTCACCATGCCAGCACCTTCGGCTTCATACAACGCCAGCAAAACCTCGGTGTCAGATTGTGTCGTGAACGTGAACCCTTTGGTTTTTAATTCTTCCCGCAACTCCCGGTAGTTATACAGTTCACCGTTATAAGTCATCCAAAACCGACCTGAACCAGAGGCCATCGGCTGATGCGCCGCCTCAGACAGGTCGATAATCGAAAGCCGACGATGGCCCAGGGCAAGAGTTGTTGCAACATCTGCCGCCAAGGGTGCTTTAGCCTTATTGGGAATCTTGTCCAATTCGAGTAATAACGGCGGTTCTTCCTCACCGCCAAACAAAGCCAGCCGTCCGGCATTGGGCCCCCGGTGCTGCATCAACTGTAAGGATGTCGCCATCTCTTGTGTAGAAACAGAGACAGGTTTCCCGCTGATGCCACATAGGCCGAAAATCCCACACATCTGTCTTTAAGCCCCTATTAAGGTTGAACTTGTTGATGTTGCTCTTGTTGATGTTGAACTTGCGCTGTTCAACCTCGCCTACTGCTGATCCATTTTCATGGCGATCTTCACTGCCCGCCCCATATTTTTGGGCGACGCCAGAACAGAGGGGTAGTTTCGCTGACTTTCCAGCGTACACCCAACGCATTCGTCAGATTTCCCGGCCAGCTCCCGGTATTTTTGGGCGGTGCCGGAGTGCCACAGTTTTTGAAAGTCATAGCCCACATCCCGAAGGTTCCCAAAAGATTTGGTGTCTGACGGGTTCATCACAAATTCTTCGCACCCCCCCAGTTCACCCTCACTGCCGATAAATGCACCGTGAGTCCCGGCCTTACAGCCAAAAGTAGGCGGTTGCTGTTGCACCATCCGGCGGTTTTCTTCCTGGCTAATCAAATCCAGCGCCGCTTTTACTTTGCCTTCCAGGGCAGTCGCCGTGTGATAGTTAAATTTGATTTTCCCGTTGATGACATCTTCCCGGAGCGCCTCGGTAATTTCCACGTACTTCTGTTCAAAAGGTTCTAAAGCCTGCTGTTTGCGACGATCCTCAAAGGTGGCCAGATCAGAGTTACTCATCTGGACGCTGCGGCGCATCAAGTTCAGGTTCCACTTGTCCGGCTGCAGTTCTTTGGCAATCATGGCATACCAGTCGTCCATCACATGGATGTTATCCGGCGTACAAACTGTACACAGCTGCACGTCCAGTTGGTCGTACCCATATTTTTCTCGTAGTCGCTTCAAGCCTTCCATGGTGTCAATGGTGTTTTGCCAGGCATCCCAGCTTTCCGCATGCGTGTGGCGAATACTGTTATTGTGCTCTTTGGGCCCTTCAATACTTAAACTCCAGGTTAGGTGCAGGTTGGGGCAGCGCTGCATTACCCGGTGGGTAATCTGGAATAACAAATCCGGTTTCCAGGCGTTGGAGATAATATAAACAGACTTTACCGGGGTCAGCCGGTAAGCGGCTTCAATAATGGGGGCTAAATTCCGATTCAGCGTGGTTTCCCCGCCGGAATAGACAATCACGTTCAGGTTCCGCCCAATGGTGGCGTAAACCTGCTCAATTTCTTCCAGGGTCAGCTCGTTGTGTTTGGCGTTTAAGGTGTCTGCAAAAGAGCAAAACCCACAGCTATAGTTACATCGAGTGGTGACAATATGGGTTAACATCCAGGGGTCCGGGGCAAAACCCGCAGTTTTTTGCACAATCGCCTGTAGCACGGCGGCAGATAACTCTCGCCACTTACGAGAAATAATGGGCTTAAAGTTTTCCCGCTGATCAATAAACTGATATTTGGACAAATCCACCCCCAGTTTTTCCAGGCGGTCTTGAGCAGTGAGGGTAGTTGTGGGGTGGGTCATAAGGCTTGTGGCATTGGCAGTCGGTGAGTGTCCTTCGGATTGGATTTTCTCTTCTTGATTGAGCGCCGAATCTGTAGGCAACATGGGCTTCATACTCCAGTATTCCTGGTATTGTATCGCATCCGGTTCCAGGGAAAAAGCTTAATCGGGAAAATGTACTTGGAAACAACAATGGGGAACAGACAAAAGCTGGGTCTCTCAGTCAGCTTTTTTATGACTGGCTACGCTTGCCTTAAAGCATTCCAAGGCTTTTTCTACTCGATTGGTCTTTAATAGCTCCTGGGCAAGATCTACGCCCTCAGAAATGGTCTTGGTTTTGTTGGCGGCATAAAACCCTGCACCAGTGGCTAAACATACTAGCCAATAGTATATCGAATCGGTGTCTTGGCCCCGGATGAGTTGGTTAAACATGGTTAAAGCTTCATCACTGGAAAGGCTTGGCATAGCTTTAATGTTTAAGGGGCTTGTATAGCTTGTTTGAAGGATGTTTCGTTTTGCCCGAATACCTCTGACTTCGAATAAACTAGTTGTACCGTAAGGGCTTAACTCGTCCAGCGGATGTTTAGAGGCGTCCATAAAGCCACAGACAATGAGCCCTTTACGGCAACGAGTTCTTTTGGCCAAATACTCGGTTAACAGCGGATGCATCAATGAGTTTGCTACGCCTAGAATCCGGTAACTAGCGCTAATAGGGCTTATAAGAGGAAACAGATAGTGAAAAATCGTCGTTTTCCCGGTTTTTTCTCGATATGAACTTAAGGCATCGCCAAAAGGTAGGAGGGATGCGCTGTAGAACTGGTCGAAAAAATGAAAAGCCAAGTTGGTTTCGTGAAAGATGGCGGACCATTTTTCCCATGGGATATGGTTATCCACGCCTAATGTATTGAACAATGCCTGGGTCTGAGGCGTCATTGATGGGGGAGCACAGAACTTGGTGACCTTGACGCCACCAGCCATCAGAATAAAGGCGGACGTGATGTAGGTGTTGTAAGAGGCCAGAGGACTCATCCCCGTTCCGCTAATGTCAAGAACGCTGCCGTTTAGTGTGGGGGTGGCCGTACAGTGGTGTTGAATGGCTTCAATAATGACAGCCAGACTGTTTACATCCATTTGGTTGGGTGTTAATTGTTCAAACCAATAGTCGCGTTCATCTGCTGAACATTTCAGCGTAATAAGCGCCTCTGCCTGTGACGAAGAAATCAGTGAGTCGAGTTTTATATCGGTAATCATCTAATGCTATACCCTAAACTATTTTCAGTATAGGCCGATAACAAATATAAAGACAACTGTATAGTTGGTGTGGCAAACATACTGAAGGGTCTTGCTTATAATGTCGTTGGTCAATTGCCGTCAATGTAATAAACCGTTCAACCGGCAGGGAAATGCCAAGTTATGTGGTGAATGTGTGGGTGAAGAGCAGGCCTATTTTGAAGAAGCGTTTTCCCGGATTGGCCATGCGATTCGAAGCATTGATTTTCTAAGATTGGCCCGAGCTACAGGGATGTCCCGAGAGGTCGTTCGTAAAACCCTTCTCTACCGTCTAGGTAAAACAGATATTGCTTCCTTATCCGGGCTGAAGAAAGGGGTGTGTTACGTTTGCGATTCGGCGATGTTGAATGTCTACAGTGTAGAACCTCTGTGTGTCCACTGTCTCAGAAAAATTGATGCAGCCGTTTCCCAAGAAAGCCAGGCAGATGTTACTGAATCTACCTCAAAAGAGCCTCTTGGCCCCCCAGTAAAAAGTCCTATCTCTCAATCCACTCAACTCAAACACCCTGAGTCTTCTTCAGACTCTAATAGTGCTCGACCTTCTACTGCTTCGTTGTCTGCTGCGACTCAGGCCACCGGATATGTCACTCAAAATCAGTTCAAAGTGGCTCTGGCAGAACTGGATCGTTTGAAAGAACGGGTGCACGGTCTTGCAGAACAGTTTAAACAACAGTCTGATTCCGCTGAGATATCTATAGGGCTTAACAACGACAGTGATACTGTTAATGAAGAAAAGAATACAGCGTTTGATAGTCTACAGGAAGAGAACAGTCAAGATGTAGGCCTTCCGATCACTGGGCATCAGGATGCTGAAGAGATTCTGAATATTTTATCCACAGATGAACAAGCTATTGACGATGCGACGTTGTTACAAGATGTAACTAGCCAGTTATTTAGCCATGGTCCTAAAGACAGTTCTTATTTGGCAGCCCAACGAGAAAAAGCGTATCGTCGCTATGGATTTAAACGGTCAGACCAACAGGCAATCTAACCCCGTTGATAAAAAGGGGTCCTAAAAAACCGACTCTATAAGATAGGTCGGCTTTTTGAAATTTTAGAGTGTGGAAGCTGCTGCTAGGCAGGTACTACCGTCACTTTTAAAGATTTTTTGCGGTGACGCTCAAACTTGACGTGTCCGCCTGCCAAGGCAAACAGGGTGTCATCTCCGCCGATACCTACGTTTGTGCCGGGGTGATACTTGGTGCCGCGCTGACGAACCAGAATGTTACCGGCTTTGACCAATTCGCCGCCGTACTTTTTAACGCCCAGCCGTTTAGATTCGCTGTCGCGTCCGTTTTTTGTGGAGCCTACCCCTTTTTTATGAGCCATGACCTAGGATTCCTTCTGCTCAGGTTTATCTGCTTTAGACTTAGTGGTTTTTTTAGCCGCCGGCTTTTTCTCCGTTGCAGATTTTTCAGCTTTCGCTGGCTTGTCTGCTTTATCGGCTGAAGCTTTGGTAGAAGCCTTAGCCGGCTTTGCTTCTTTTTTGTCAGTTTTATCAGCCGCCGGTTTTTTGGCGGTGGGTTTCTTTTCGGCTGGCTTTTTCTCGGCGGTTTTCGCTGGGGTATCTACCGTAGCGGCCTTCTCATCAGCCTTTTTTGCAGGTTTTGCTTTCGCTGGCGCAGCTTTTTCTTCAGCCTTCTTGGGGCTGGCTTTTTTGCCGGGGAACTCAATCACGTCAATCTGCAGCTGGCTTAGCTCTTGGCGGTGACCATTCTTACGGCGGTAGCCTTTTTTACAACGCATTTTATACACAATCGTCTTGGGGCCGCGCCGGTGTGATAGCAATTTGGCCTTCACCGCTGCACCGTCAACCGTAGGAGCGCCGACTAAACTGTCTTTGCCGTCCACTACCATCAATACGTTTTCCAAATCCACCGTATCCCCTTCGTTGTAGGGCAGGCGGTCTACGTAAACGTAGCGTCCTTCTTCTACTTGGACTTGTTTTCCGTTGAGATCAATAATGGCGTACATGACGTCTGTTGGTCCTTAACTTCTGGTCTAAAATTCAATGGACACCGGAGGTTGGGCATAAAACCCATCGCATAGGAAGCTTACTATAGCAACCACATACATTAGTGTCAAACTACGCACATGCGTATCTATCTAGGGGCTCCGCACCTTCGGTAAGAAGAAAGAATGGCTATTTAAAGGCTAAAAAGTTAATCCGTCTTCTTACCTACCCCGGACTTAATCAAACCATTGTTTGAGTCCGGGCTTTAAGGTTAGGTTAATACCCTTGAGCAGTGGCTGGTGCGTTTAATGTACCCCGGTATTCCAGGGTAATCTTCCGGTCATGGCTCTGAATGGAGACAATCTCAAACGGGTAGCGTTCGTCTAGGAAGAAGATTTTGTTGCCGGGAATATAAGCGCAAAATGCTTCTACGCCTGGAGTAAGCTCTACTAGAACACCGGAGTTTAACAGCTTGGTGACTTGTCCTTCAAACTCGTCACCTACACTAAATTTATCGGCAACCGTTTGCCAAGGGTCTGTTTCCATCCGCTTTAGGCTCAGGCTAATGCGTTGAAGCTCTTGATCTACGGTCAACACCTGAACCTGGATCTGTTGGCCTAATGCCAACACTTCAGACGGATGCTTGATTCGCCGCCAGGTAATTTCACTTAAGGGCAGCAGGCCGTCAATACCGTTGATGTCTACAAATACCCCGAAGTCAGTTACTTTGACGATTTCACCGTTCACCACGTCGCCTTCGTTCAGCTTGCTCAGGGTTTCTTTCCGAAGGGCAGCTTTCTCTTCAAAAATGGCTTGGCGATGGCTGAGGACCAGCTTGTTCTTGGTCCGGTCCACTTCCAGAATTTTGGCGGGTAATGTGTCGCCCACCAAGTCGTTCAAGGTTTTGGCCACCCGCAATTGGCTGGCCGGAATAAAGCCTTTCAGCTCCATCACCCGAACCAAAATGCCACCTTTGGTAATGCCGGCTACCTTGGCTTCAACGGTGTCATTGTTTTCTTTCATCTCACTGAGTTTGTGCCAGTTCTTCCAGGCATTGACCCTACGAACGGACAGTAAAAATGGTGTGTCATCATCAAACTCACTAAGGACATAAAATTCTTTGACCTGACCGGCTTCATAGACATCGGCCAAATTCTCAATATTGTGGCGATCCGGAATCTCGTGAATCGGCACCACCCCTTCGGACTTACCACCCACATCCACCATCAAGCAATCTTTTTCGACTTTCAGAATCTCGCCGACCACAATGCTGCCGGGGGTATATTCTGTTTTAAAGCTCTCTTCTAAAAGGCTGGCAAAGTCTTGCCGAGCGCTTTCCATTTTTGGATCTACATCTTCGCTGTTCAGCGGGTCAATAATACTTAACGTCACGTTGTCAATGATCTCCTTTGGTTATTCGTTAGGTGCTTTCTGGGGTGGATGGACACTTTAAGTTTTTTGTTTGGGATCTTGTCGTCTATCTTTAGAAATTGATCGGTATTCTACGACAAGTATGGAAGTGGTGCTTATTTTGTTACAGGGACTTCAGATAGTCAATGACTTCTTCAATAATCCAGTCTGGTGTTGAGGCGCCTGCGGTGACGCCAACGACCTTGGCATCCATTAAACCTTGGCAACCTTCCAGCTCTTTATAGGTTTCCACATGAATGGCTTGCGTCCCTTCGGTCTTACATAAATCAGCCAGGTGTGTGGTGTTCGAGCTCATCTTGCCGCCAATCACCACCATAAAATCAACCTTGGACGCCAGCTCGGCAGCCGCGTTTTGACGAAAATAGGTGGCAGGACAAATGGTGTTAAAAACCTTTAACTCTTTGGCCACTTTAGATAGTTCTTTCACCATCTGGAAAAACGTTTCTTCCATCTGGGTGGTTTGGGAGACCACACCAATTCGGCGAGTCGGCAGTCCCTGCAACCGAGCTTTAATGTCGTCGGGGTGGTTAATGGTAATAATCCGGGCGCCATTTACTTCACCAGCGTGGGCGGTAATGCCAACAATTTCCGGATGATCTTCTTTGCCCACCACCACCACGGTGTATCCTTCTTCCGCCAGTTGAATCGCTTTGTTTTGTACCAGCCGGACATCGGGGCAAGTGGCGTCAGACACATCCACGCCTTTTGCTTCGGCCTGGCTCACAATCTCCGGCGGTGCGCCGTGGGTTCTCACCACGCAAATGCTGCCGGCAGGCACTTCGTCCAGGGAGCTCACGGTGACAATCTCTTTTTCACCCATCTGATCAATCACCTGCTGGTTATGAATCAGCTTGCCGATGACATAGACTTTCTTATCGCTCTCATCCCCCAATTTCAGCGTGTTTTCCACCGCCCGTTTCACCCCATGGCAAAAACCGGCATGTTCCGCCACTAAAATGGTTTTGTTGCCTTTTGAGGTGGGTTCAACAGATGAAGGATTGGCTGAAGGGGAGGTTGCCATCGGGTGAACTCCTTTTTGAGGTAACGCGCTGGAAAAGTGTCCATTGAATAGAGGATTTCAGGGCTGCGGGTCTGGATTGGGATAAGCAGCCTCTAGGCTCACTTTTAGCCGAAAGAAGCGGTGAAATCAAGTTGAGTTCGGCCCGTTTGAACCGAGTTCAAAATGGTATAATCAACTCATAATAGACGGGATCAAGACTTTGTCCAAAGGATCAAACGAGGCGATTTTCAACGAGGAGTTGACCGACGATCTCCACCAGTATTTGCTGGTGGAAGACGGCCTGAAAAAAGAGCAGCTCCGAGACAAAATTGTGCGGCAGGTCATGCCGTACGTCAAAAAAATTGCCTACGGTCTGGCTCGGCGTAGCACCGACCCGGTAGAAGATCTCATCCAGGTAGGCAACATCGGCCTGATGAAGGCCGTAGAAAAATTTGATCCCCTGGCCGGCACCAGTTTTAAAACCTATGCCACTTACCTCATTACCGGCGAAATCCGCCATTACCTGCGAGACAAAAGCGCCATGATCAAAGCGCCACGGCAGGTATACGAACTGTATTACCGCATGAATATGATTGTCCAAAAACTTTCCGATGACTTGGGCCGCTCCCCCACCGATCTGGAGATTGCCGAAGAGTTACAGTGCCCGGTGGACAAAGTGGTACAGGTGCAAGAGGTAGAGCGTCGTAAGCAGCTCATTTCTCTCGATCAGTTTGTGATGAGCGAATCCGATTCTGAAACCCAATATATAGAGCGCCTGGTAGATGATAAAAACCAGGAACTGCTGATGGGACAGGAAAACCGCATGCTGGTAGAACAGGCCATTGACCAGCTGAAGCCGGAATACCAGGAAGTGGTTCGGATGACTTATTTTAAAGATATGAGTCAAACTGAAATTGCCGAGGTCATGGGAATCTCTCAAATGCAGGTCAGCAGACGTCTTCGTAAAGCGCTGGATCAGCTGACGATTTCCCTGGAAGACGCCCGACCGGAAGGCAATAACTTTGCGCCGAAATCTTCAGAAGCGGTATCAGATTCCAAAGTATAAAGTGGCAGGTAACACATGTCCCTCATGCTCACGGTTCCCTCGCATTTAACGCCCCTCATGATTGGGCTGGGGTTTGTCCTCGGGGCCATCGTGGGCAGCTTTCTCAATGTGGTGGGGCTGCGGTTTTTAAACGATCAATCCATTGTCATGCCGTCATCGCGCTGCCCCAACTGTCATCGGCCTTTAACAGCGTTTGAAAATATCCCTATCCTCAGCTATCTGCTATTGCGGGGGCAATGCCTACACTGCAAGGATCCCATCAGCATGCAATACCCGCTGGTGGAAATGGCTACAGGTCTGTTGTTTGCCTTTACCTTCTGGTCCTTTGGACTATCGCTGCAAACCTTATTTTTGCTGTTTTTAATTTCCAACCTCATGGTCATTACCATCACCGATTTTCGAGAAAGCCTGATCTTTCAGGTCAACTCCTTGCCGTTGATTCCGGCAGGGCTCATATACAGCGCTCTTAATCTGGCAGGTCGTGGGGGCGATGGCATCCCGATTGATATGGGAATAGTAGCCTTCACCATCCCCGATGCATTCATCTCTGCCCTATTGGGCGTGTTTTTGGCCCTGATCTTCTTTGAAGGACTCATCTTACTCAGTGAAGCCGTCTTTGGCACCGAAGGCTTTGGCCACGGCGACACCCACCTGATGATGGGCGCCGGCGCTTTCTTGGGCTGGGAGCTGACGGTTGTGGCGCTGCTGTTGGGCTTCATTGTGCAGTCGGTGCCGGCCATCCCCATGTTGATGATTCAGTGGATCCAGAAAAAAGATTATTTATCCCTGGGCTCCATTACCGGTGGGGTGGTGTTCGGCATACTCCCTATGTTCATTACCCTGTGGGGCCTCCCCAACCCCGTCACCATCGGCCTGGTGCTGGCATCCATCGTGCTGTCTTTAGTTTGCTTGGTGGTGTTCCTCCGCCAAACCCGCCAAAGCCAAAGCTTCACCTACATGCCCTTAGGCCCGTCTTTAATCGTGGGAATCCTGGTGGCAATCTTTTGGGGCCAAGAAGTATTGGGCTTTTTAACCCAAACGTTGTTTACCACACCTGCGGCTTAATCGAAGATTCTTGATAACTTATAACCTAAAGCCCCCGCTTTCCGGTTTGGAAAACAGGGGCTTCGGTTTAACCGCTAATTATGGATTAGCAGCAAGGTCCGGGGCAGCAAGGTCCGCCGCCGCAGCAGGCCGAAGCGGCCAGCACCGGCAGGTTGGCGGACACGTGATAGATGCCCATGGCTAACGCAATATACAGCATTTTCTTCATGAGAAAGTTCTCCTTTGTTGCTTATAAATCAATAGTTATTGAACTTAAGCAACAAAGTGGTCTACCTGTAGGCGTTGTAAGTCTAGGTATCGGTCCGACTGGTCTTGTATAAACGTGAGCGCCTTCCAGGCGGGCTTTTGTGATGAGCCGGTGGCACAGAGTAAGGCTTCAATCGAAAGGACCGGGACAGGCCCGGCAAGGGTTAATGTCTCTGGTGTGGTGGAAACGTTGGATGTATCAATGCTTGAGCCAAGGGCTCGGGTATGATCCATCGCCACCATCCCGCAGAACGGGGTAGGATCTTCCGAGTCCGCACCAGAGCTTTGATGCGTTGGCTGGCTGTCCGGGCAGCACTCGTGGCTGGCCGATACACCCATTTCAAAGCAGCAAAAGCCTAGTGTCAGAAGGCTAAAGACCAGCGCACATGCAATAGATTTTGGGTAAAAGCGTTTCACCATTGCATCAGCCTCAAAAAAGAGGATCACTTTATCTTTCATCTTAGCGGTTTTTTCAGGTGTTTTAAACCCGGATCCGAAAAGTTTAATAATTTTAAAAATCGGGAGTCAGAATCGACTTCAAGTCGTTAAACGACAACGCTTTGCCCTTGCCCTGATCCGCAGAAATAATGCTGTCCACCAAATCCCGCTTGGTTTCTTGTAGGGCCAAAATCTTGTCTTCCACCGTGCCCTTACACACCATCCGGTACACAAACACGTTCTTGGTCTGGCCAATCCGGTGGGCCCGGTCAATGGCCTGATCTTCAGCCGCCGGGTTCCACCACGGATCGTAAATAATCACGTAATCCGCGCCGGTCAGGTTAATCCCCGTACCGCCGGCTTTCAAGCTCATCAGGCAAATGGGGATCGATTCATCCCGGTTAAACCGGTCCACAATATTTTGCCGTTCCTCGGCTTTGGTTTCCCCAGTCAGGTACTCATACGGAATACCTTCCACCTCTAACGAGCTGCGGACAATCTTCAACATCTCTACAAACTGGCTAAACAGCAACACCCGGTGGCCGTTTTCCACAATCTCTCTCAGTTTTTCTTTCAGTACCTCGTACTTGCCCGATTCATCCACACCATTGGCCATATCGCCAATGAGGCGGGGGTGGCAGCAAATTTGTTGCAGGCGGCGCAGTACGGCAAAAATCGAGTTTTTGTTTGTCCCGCCGTCTGCCGCGGCGGCAAACACTTCGTCCCTGGATTTTTCCAGAATATCCAGATAAAGATCCTGCTGCTTTTCGGTCAGTTCGCAGTAGGTAATGTTTTCCACCTTGGCCGGCAGATCTTTAGCCACGTCTTTCTTCAACCGTCGTAAAATAAACGGCGCTACCTGTTGGCGTAACCGGCGTTCGGCGTCAATGTTGCCTTTTTCTTCAATGGGCACCACAAACCGGTATCGGAATTCATCAATGTCATACAGGAAGGACGGCATCAAAAAGTCAAACACCGACCACAACTCAACCAGGCGGTTTTCAATAGGCGTGCCCGACATGGCCAGACGGTTGGTCGATTGTAACTGCTTGGCCGCCTTGGCGGTCTGCGCCTCAAAGTTTTTAATGTTCTGCGATTCGTCCAAAATAACGCACCGGAAGGGATAGTTTTTCAACGCCTTAATATCCCGGCGTAAAATGGCGTAGCTGGTTAAAATAATATCCGCGTCTTCAATCTTTTTATAAAGCGTATGGCGATCCGGTCCGGTCAAATTCATCACGGTGAGTTCCGGGGTAAATTTTCGGATTTCGCTCATCCAGTTATAAACCACCGATGTAGGGCACACAATCAGGTTGGGCTTACCGCCGTCCTGATCTTTGGCGTGCTGCAGCATCACCAAGGCCTGTAATGTTTTACCCAGCCCCATATCATCGGCCAAAATCCCGTCCAACCCATAGCTGTACAAGAACCACAGCCAGTTAAACCCTTGTTTCTGGTAAGGTCGCAGCTCGGCGTTCACTTTTTCCGGCACCGGAATATCTTCCAAATGGCTGAAGGAGGAGATTAGATCCCAGAACTTCTGGAACTTCTCACTCAGGTCCAGTTCCACCCCTTGATCCACCAATTCCCCAATCAGTCCGGCTTTAAAGGTTTGAATTTTATGAATATCAAACCCCTGGGCGTCGGTGCCAATTTTCTCTGCATCAAAATGCTGCAGAGTCTTGGCATACTGCAAAATGGAGGCCAACGGCACTTCCACATAGCCCTCGCCAGGTAAAAAGAAATACTTTTTCCCCTGCATCAGGTAGCGTTGCACTTCTTCAATATCCAGCACCTTATCTCCCAAGGTGCATACTGTTTTCATCGTAAAGTGATCCACCGCCTCGTAAAAATCAATCTGAGCGTTCACCTTCAAGGGGCTAGAGGCCACTTTCATGGTCTTAAAGGCTTCCTCGTCATGCTTTAAAGACCACTCAGATCCTAACGAGGGGAATACATCGTTGTAAAAATCAATGGCGTCATCGCCTTCGGCGCTTAAAAAGTTAGTCTGCACCGGATCCAAACGGCCTTCCAACAGCATTTCATAAGCAGCTCGTTCGGCTTTATAGTCTCGTTTTAACCAGTAAATTGTCTCGGTTTCTTTTTTCACCACCATTACGTAGGGCGAATCTGGTGCGGATCGGCTAAAAGGAACGTTAACCCCGTCGTATGAAAAATCCAAGCTGGCTCGAATCTTTAGGGTGGCTTCATCCACCAGTTCCAGATTCAAAATCTTTTCAAACGGACGATCTTCCAGCCGCAGTTGGTCTACAATATCCGCTTCGTCTACTTCTACCAGTTTGCGTAGCTTGGGCAGCTCTTCATACATAAACTTGCCGCCGTCACTGTCGCGAATATCTGAAAAGGTACTCTTGGTTAAATGGTTCGGCAGCTTTTGCAACGTGTTGGATAAGGGGTAAATCTTGTTTTTTCGAATGGCCCACGGGGCATTGCGGTTAAACATCGTCATCTCTTCCAACGGATAAAAATCATCGTTGTCTTTTCGATGCCAATGCAGGGATACCAGCACATTGCCCGCCATCGAAACATTGACGGACATCAGCAGCTTCAGAGGCTCCTGCATAAAGGTAATCCGCTCATTGCTGTTGGTGCAAACGTCTTCCATCACGCTCAGGTGCTTCATCAACCCGTCGGTGTCTGAGATGTTGAGATCAAACCAGTCTTTAGACGCCTTATTCAGCCCTCGCTCCATCAAAAACTTCATCAGGCCGAATTCCCGTTTTTCCGATTCGGAAAAATCCACCTGCCCGCTGTTTTGTAAGTCTAAAGCGGTTCTCAATACCGGCTCCAGTTTGGCAATAGTCATTCCTTCGTCGCGGTCTACAAACTGGATGCTGATCTTCTTTGGTTTACGCTTGGGATCAAAATAGATACGGTAATTTCCCTCAAAAGTCTCCGCAATCTCATCGGCATCCAGTCCGTCATCCAAAGGAAGCTTCCAAAACTGTTCCCATAGTTGTTGATCAACGGCAGTCAGCGCCACAGATACGGCATGTTTGCACCAGGGCTCATCCAAAGGGCAGCTGCACTCCGGGGTAATCCCTTCTTTTTCAAAGGTAAGGCCCACAGTGTAATGAGACTTGTAATTCCCCTTCACCTTGGCAGACACGCCGGTCTTGGTCAGTTTTACGTCTGCTGCTTTTTTATCCCGAAAGTACCCATACCCACGACGCCACCCACCGGGCTTCGCCATCTTTTTGATGGTGCCGAAATTCATTTTCAAAAGCGTTTCCGCCGATTGGGAAGCCAAATAAAAACCTCCGGCCTACACGATTGGAATATGCAAAAAGCAAAAAACAAAACCAGTAAAACAAAACAATCTGTGCACACAACGCACAAATCGCAACTTATACCCCCAGTCGACTCACGAATCTATTTAGTCAATTAATTGACGATTTAGTGAATCAATTAAGAAGTGTACCTGAAAAATTGAAAAGGGGAATCCTTTTCCATGAGGAACTTGATTTCTGATGGGATGTAGTAACAACAATCGAGGCACAAAATATCGTTAATTTTTATAAAAAGAGCCTATCTTCGGTATATCGGATGAGGCAATTCCCTGCTCAAAATGTTTTAATTTATATAGATCCCTGTATCATTCGGGGGCTGTTGTGCACATATTTGTTTGAGAAATGATACGCACATGCGTATTAATTATAGGGGCTCCGCCCCTTCGGTAAGAAGGAATTTCTCTATTTCACTTAGCTTTCCAGCTATTCCTTCTTCTTACCTACCCCGGGCTAACTATGCTGTCAGATTAAAATCCGAAACTAAAAGTCCAAGAAGATAGGTTATTGTGAGGCAATCGTAAAGTCCTATGAAACGTAAATTAGCTGTTGTCGGCGTCGGCTCTGCTGGCTTGTTGAGTTTAATCCACTTTTGCACCTGGTTGGATGACAGCTGGGAGATCTATTCCATTCACAATCCGGCCAAGCCCATTCTGGGCATCGGTGAAAGCACCAATGGCGGCTTTGTAGGTTTGTTAGAACGTGGCACGCATTTCTTTCTAGGCAATGAGTCTGACTTAGACGCCCTGGATGCCACCCTCAAGTTTGGTAGCAAGTTTGAAGGTTGGCGCGATAACTCTTGGGTCAACCCTTTGTTGGACGGCAACACCGCCATCCATTTCAATAATTTCCACTTCAAAGATTTTGTTTATGAGCGGCTGGAAAAACTCTGGCCAAAACAGTTTCGAGTTATCGAAGGCGATGTCACAAACGTGTCTAACCGTCCCGACAACGTGGTCGTTACCATTGACGGCGCCGAGCACACCTTCGATTTCCTTATCGACTGCATGGGCTTTCCCACCAGCTACGAAAACTATACCATGAGTGATTGTACCCCGGTGAACCGGTGCCAGATTCATAACGTCACCGATTTTCAATATGAACCCTACACCGATCACATCGCCACGAAACACGGCTGGATGTTCGGTGTTCCCCTCAAGTCTCGTAAGACCTATGGCTACATGTATAACGACAGCATCACGTCCAAAGAGGAAGTCGGTGAAGACATGAAGCAGATTTTAGGGGTGGACAGCTTGGAGGACAAAGAGTTTGTCTTCAAATGCTATTACACCAACAACCTGGTAGAAGGCCGGGTGTGTAAAAACGGCAACAAAGCCCTGTTCTTCGAGCCTTTGGTAGCCAACTCTATCTTCGTCTATATTTACGCCGCTCGCCTCTTCTATGATTACATGATGGCTGGCGTCTGCGCCGAAAAAACAAATGCTGCCTTCGTAAAGGCTGTGCAAGAGATGGAAGATGTTATCAGTTACTATTATCAAGGCGGCTCTAACCATGACTCTAAGTTTTGGAAAGAAGCCACCAAAAAAACCAAAAAACGCCTGGATAAACGCAAAGAGTTTAAAGACATGATGGCGGCCTATAAAACCCTCAAAAGCAAAGGCGTCCTTCACACCGCTCCGGCTTACGGCTTTTCCCCCATCACCTGGGAAATCGTCGATGAGCAAATGGGCTACGGCTACATCAGCTAGTAGTATGCACCGCATACCTATTCTAGGGACTCTGCCCCTTCGGTAAGAAGGGATTATTCTTACTGAGCGGATTTTTCCGTCAACCCACCTTCTTACCTACCCCGAACAGATTCGTTTACACTAGCGCTGCTGCGGCATTGCCTCGTGGCTGATACAATCGTTCCAATGCTCGGTACTGCAGCGCCTCAGCCAGGTGCGTAGACGCCACCGCTTCAACGCTTTCTAAATCCGCCAAGGTTCTGGCCAATCGTAAAATCCGGTCAAACGCCCGGGCGCTCAAATGCATCCGCTGCGCCGCCCGTTGCATCAATTCCTTGCTCCCATCATCTAACACACAAAATTCCTGAATCTGTCCCGGTGTCATCTCTGCATTGCACAGTACCCCGGTGCTTTCAAAACGTCTTTTCTGAATCTCTCTTGCCGCTTCAACCCGAGCCCGAATAGTCTCAGACGTCTCTCCCTCTGCTCCCGGCTTCTCCAGCAACTCTTTGTCCGTCAACCGGGGAATCTCCAACTGAATATCGATCCGGTCCAACAGCGGCCCCGATATTTTGCTGATATACCGCTGCACCTGGGTATCACTGCACGTACACGTTTTTACATTGTCTCCCTTAAACCCACATGGGCAGGGGTTCAACGCTGCCATCAGCATAAACTTTGCCGGATAAGTTACGTTTTGCTGCGCCCGGCTAATGGTCACCTCACCGTTCTCCAAGGGTTGGCGCAATACTTCTAACGCATTGCGAGAAAACTCCACAAACTCGTCCAAAAACAACACTCCCCGGTGAGCCAATGTCATCTCTCCGGGTTTGGGGTTACTGCCGCCTCCCGCAATGCCGGGTGCCGAGGCCGAATGGTGAGGTGATCGAAACGGCCGATGAAAAATCAGTCCCTCCTGTTGGCTCAACATCCCGGCCACACTATAAATGCGGCTCACCTCTAACATCTCATCAAAGCTCAGCCCCGGCAAAATTCCCACAAACGCCTTGGCCAACATCGACTTTCCACTCCCCGGCGGCCCCACCATCACCACGTTGTGCCCCCCACTGGCGGCAATCTCTAATGCCCGCTTGGCATGGGCATGCCCTTTCACGTCGGCAAAATCCACCCCGTAAGGCGACACTCTACTTTTGGCTTTGGCCATCAACGTTTGCCGGTCCACTGGCTTGCTAAAGGTATGGGGATGCACCAAAAACACCGGCAAATCTTTTAAGTGCTTTAACCCAAACACCGTAATACCTTCCACCAAAGAAGCTTCCAGCATGTTTTCTTCCGGCACCACCAAATATTCCATGCCCTCTTCTCGGGCCATCAATGCCATTGACAGTGTCCCGGCAATAGGCCGCAACGATCCCTCCAACGACACTTCCCCGGCAAAGCATGTCTTCTCCAAAAACTCCGTGGGCATTAACGCCTCACTAGCCAGTAATACCCCTACCGCCAGGGGTAAGTCAAACACCGTGCCCTCTTTTTTAATATCGGCTGGCGCCAAATTAATCACCACCCGCTTTAGGGGAAAGGCAAATTCGCTATTTTTAATGGCCGATTTCACCCGCTCTTTCGATTCATTCACCGCTGCATCAGGTAGCCCCACAATAAACACCCCCGGAATCCCGCTGGCCAAATCTACCTCAACAGTTACCTTTTGTGCGTCCAATCCCGCAATGGCCGCCGAATACACTCTGGAAATCATGGCCGTCTCCTGTCCGTTTTTTCACCCTCTAGTTTATTAAGGTCATTCACCCATCCCTCACTTTAGACGGATCACCTACACGATGCAAGGCAGTCCAACGGACCATTCTTTTTGTCTTTTTGCGAAAAAAGGAAAACCTCAATGCAGAAAAAATAGTACAATAATAACCAATTACACATGAGGCGAAACCGCCCACCCCTGAAGGCGTGTTTGTTCAAGCGGATATGAAGCATTTAGGTATACAGGTTTAAATAGGGATCCCCACTGATGACCAAAAAACTTCCCATTGCGTTATTTGCTGTCTGCATTCTGGCATTGGCCGTCGGCGTCTTCAACGCCATCCTTAATCCCGCAGACACAACCTCCACTGAGGTGGTGGAAGGCGAAGAATCCGGCAGTCTTGCGGCCTCAGTCATCAGCAACTTTAAAGGCAAGCACCTTATGTTGGTGGATCTCAACGGCCCCATCATGATGGATGGTGAAGAAGGCCTGTTTGATAACGATTCCTCTGCCGTCAAAGCTCGCAAAGGTCTGGAAAAAGCACTGAAAGATGACAATGTGTTAGGGGTTCTCCTTCGCATTAACTCTCCTGGCGGCACCGTAGGTATGAGCCAAGAGCTCCACGCCGCTGTGGTTCGGGTGCGCGATAAAAAACCGGTGGTGGTGTCTTTTGGAGATGTCGCCGCCAGCGGCGGGTATTACACCGCCTGCGCCGCCGATAAAATCGTCTCCAATCCCGGTACCCTCACCGGCTCCATCGGTGTCATCATTTCCACTCTCAATTTCAAGCGGTTGATGACAGACAAACTTGGCGTCAGATCCCACACCATCAAAAGTGGTCACTTCAAAGATCTCCTCAACCCCTACCGCGAGGTTCGCCAGGATGAACTGAACCTGGTGCAAGACATGATCGACATCAGCTACGACCAATTCCTCAATGCCGTTTTGGAAGGCCGCCTCAAAGCCATGGGCATTAAAGATCCGGCGGAAAAAGCTACCTGGACCGACAAAATCACCTCCGTTGCCGATGGTCGGGTTTTGGTGGCTACCGAAGCCCAAAAGATGGGCCTCGTCGACGAAATTGGCGATATGCATGTGGCCCACAAGCTACTGGATAAAATGTCCAAAGAGCGCTCCGGCGATGTTGGTCGCTCCAAAGGCGAGCTCCTCCCCTTAGAGCGTTATACCGACAGCTACACCCTCAAAGATTTCTTGGGCCTCTCCAGCCATACCCCCATTCGCCCACCCAAGGCGGCCAACCCATTAGATGAAGCCTTCGACGGCATGGTGCCCTTCAGCATGCGCCACCCCAACCAACCCCTGTGGATTATGGAATAGGGGCCTGCCATGACGACTTCCAATCCAGCAGACTACTTCATGCTCCCGTCAGACGGTGACACTGATGAGAATCAGGGCGGCTTTTTCAACCTGTTCTACGGTACCCTCTTTCATCCGGTCAAAACATTCCAGAAGCTCCAAGAGGTTGAACCCACCGGTCTCCAGCTCTTCTATGGCATGATCTTTATTCTTCTGGTGTCCGGCATGGCGCCGGTTCTCACCTTCGTCCTCAAAGCCAGTGCCGATCCCTTGTCCCTGGCGTTTGAGATCCCGCTTAAAGCAGTTTTTGGTCTCTTTGTCTGGTTCTCCATCGGGTCATTGCTTAACATGGTGGCCTACGCTTTTACTAGCCATTCCCGGCTCCGTACCTTCCTCACACTGTCGGCACTTTCTACCCTGCCCTGGTTTTTCATGGGGCCGTTGGCCCTCCTCAAAATCGGCTTGGGCGGGTTTGGCATCACCCTTAATGTACTGGCAGGCTTGGGCATTTGGTTGTGGAGCGTCGTGCTGTTTGCCCTGGCGTTAGGAGTGACCTACAAACTTTCGGCTGAGCGGGTGATTATTGTGCTGCTCATGCCCTTCCCGTTTTTTAGCATTACTTTGGCTTGGATTACCGGCTTTTTCATCAACGTCGGTCAGTTGTTGCCGTAACAAATGTACCGTCACCAGTCCTTGGTGGGTAGCGTCAATGGGCACTATCTTACGAAACACCTGCCACACCTGATACAGGTCACCATGGTTGTCTAATCCTCGGGTGGCCAGCATCCGCATTTCTTCTGTCTTACCGCTGTCTTTAGCCATTGCTGACAATACCTTATTGCTGCCAATCCCTGTAGGGTTCGCAGCAGGCATAATAGTTGCTTTCTGCTGACTTTCAACGCTTCCCGGTGGCACCACATCCAGCGATTCTTCCACTGCTTGCCGGGTCAAGGTCCATTGTGCATTTTCTAGAGGCACCTTTTCTAAATCATAAGTCCCAGAATTTACGGTGTTCTGACCATCACTCTGCTGTCCGGCAAACACGGCTGTATTTCCCATCCGGGGCGTAAAAATTCCCACGCATCTTTGACGCTGTTCCATTCCAGGTCCCATCACAGGAGCAAGTCTCATGGCACATCCTCCACGGTGTTCTCACACTTGTTCACACAATTGTCTGCGCAGTCAATTTAGGACGACGCGACTAAAAGTTGGTTCAACCTAAACAAAAGCCTATTGGCTGGATTCACTCACACGACAATTGTAATGCATGACGTCGGTTTACGCAAATCGCATCTAAATACAAGCGACACAAGCGTTTGAAAATACGGGTTACTCTCGTTGGTAACTGTCACCCTAATCTGTCTCCTCCATTCTATGGAGATCTAGTCCTTTCGATGGAAATCACCACATGGGTTGCCGATACTCAATTAGCCGTGAAGATGCTGAACACCTCAAATTGCCGAGGTAAATCCATTGCAACACCATAAACTCATCCGCAGCGGCAGCAATTGCCATCGGTTCTTGCTGTTTTCCGGGGGCCGGCTCATTACCTGGACGGTCCTCAAAGAAGATTTCGTCCCGGGCCTTGCCCGGCTCTTTGGGCTGTTTAATTCCGTGTGCGGGGTCATGCAAAAAGCATTTGTGGTTCAGGTTCTCCTGGGTTTGCTCAGTGTGTTGTCGGCTCATACCCACAGTGCCTATGCCCTGCCTGCCGGATGGCAGGTCGTCTCTGGCGATGTCCACATTCAAGAAGCCGGCTCGGTGCTCAACGTTACCTCCAAATCCAACCAGGCCATCGTCAATTACCAAACCTTCAACGTGGGCGCCAGCGAAACCGTTAATTTCTTCCTGCCCAACACCACCTCCAGCATCCTCAACCAAGTCCTCGGTGGCAACAGTCTCATCAGTGGTGCCCTCAACAGCAATGGTCAGGTGCTTTTGGTTAACCCTGCAGGCATCACCTTGTCCGCCACTGCTCAGGTTAATACCGGCGGCTTTTTGGCCAGTACCCTCCCCATTCAAAACCAACATTACCTCGGTAACCCAAACGGCTCATGGCTATTTACGACAGATGCGCTTCAGCCCTCGGATCAACCTGCTGCCATCCTTAACAACGGCGTCATCGAAACCACCCCGGGTGGCTTTATCACCCTCATCAGTCAGTCTGTCACCAACGGTGGATCCCTCACCGCTCCAGACGGCCAGATTCATCTGGCTGTGGGTGATCAGGTTCGGGTCCATCTGGCAAACAATGTGATCCTGGATGTCACTGTAGATGAAGTCTTACAGCAAGAGGTCGCCCAGATCCAAAAATCCATTACCAACACCGGCGACATTACCGCCAATACTATCAACCTCCAAGCTCAACTTCACGAGAAGGTTCAGGACAAGCTCTTGTCCCAGGTGGTCAATTTAGACGGCGTTATCCAGGCCACCCATATCAACGACAAAAACGGCAGCATCACCATTCAGGGCGACGTGGTGGAACAACAGGGCCGCCTCATTGCAGACGGTAAGACCGATGTGGACGGTGGGTTCATTGATATTAACGCCAGCAACCAGGTAACCTTAAGGGAAGGCAGTCTCACCTCGGCCAAAGGTAATGGCGAAAACAGCAGTGGTGGAGAGATTCTGGTTTGGTCTGACGGCGACACCACCTTTGAGCAAAACGCCGTGGTGGATGCCCGAGGTGGTGATATCTCCGGCGACGGTGGCTTCATCGAACTTAGTGCTGTGGATACTGTCCTGTTTGCAGGTACTGCTTTCGGGCAGGCAAATAACGGCGCCGATGGAACTATCCTGATTGATCCTACTGACATTCGTATCCGCGCCGCCGGTCCGGCGGGTAGCGCCACGGTGCCATACACCGACGCCGATAACAGTGGCGGCGAATCCGTCTTTCTCGCCTCCAGCTTCAACGGCTTTGCCAACGTCTTACTGGAAGCCTCCAACGATATCTCTGTAGAAACCCCCTGGACCCTCAACGGCGTTACCGCGGGTAATTCTCTCACCCTCAGGGCAGGCAACGACATTGATATCACCTCCGCCCTGACTACCAATGGTGGTGATATTAATCTTATTGCCGATGCATCCGGTGTCGGTGCGGGCGGCAGTGACGATGTTGGCGGCATTACCGTCGGCGCTACGATTACCTCAAATGGTGGCGATATTTCCCTTACCGGCGCCACCGTGGATATTAATAACGCCATCGATGCTGGCACCACCGGTACCGTTTCTCTCCTTCCCTCTACAAGCGACCCCGGCATTGCCGTTTCTGGCGCTGTGGATAATAACGATGTTGCCGGTACTCGTCTCGATGTCTCCTCTGCAGAGCTGGGGCGTATTACGGCCAACACCGTCAGCATTGGCAGCGCCAGTCTCAATAACGATATCACCCTTATCGGCGATATTGATCTCACCGGTCAGGTTGGTGCAGCCGGCATTTATAATCTTACGTTCAACACCAATGGCAACTATATTGCTACTGGCCAGTCCGTCTTTCTGGGCCGTGACGCGCTTTTCTTTGACGGCGGCAACGATCATCTGATAGCTCTCAATTCTCCCAGTCTCGATATCACCAACGACACCATGACCATTGAAGCCTGGATCAATCTCCTTACTAACACGTCCGAGATGATCGTCAACAAAGAGGGTGTCTATGAATATGCTGTTAATGGCAACCTCTACCAAGCTGCAGTAGATACGGTATCGGGTGGAAGTTGGTCTTGGGGCGGCACCCAGGCTAAAACCGCCAGCGACTGGGTGCATGCGGCTTTTGTGTATGACGGGACAAATTGGACGTTCTACCAAAACGGTACATTGCTGGAAACCATTGCTCCGGCGGGTGCTGAAACCGGCAATATTCTTAGCACGGCCAACGACCTTCGCATTGGCGCCCGGCAGTGTTGTGGTGGTCAAAACCTCCACGGGTATATGGATGAAGTTAGGATTTACAATACCGATTTGTCTACCGCACAGGTTCAAGCGAGCTATAACAGTGGTCAAGGCACGGTTGTGACCGGACCTGAGACGAATCTGGCTGGTGGCTGGAACTTTGGCGAAGGCGCCGGCGCTACCACTGCAGATCTTTCCGGTAACACCAATACTGCCACTCTGACCAACGGTCCTCAGTGGGTGACGGCCAAAAACCTCACCATTAATGCGGGTAATTCTGTGAATACCGGCGCCATTTTTGGTGATGGCGCCGAGATCGCCATTACTGCTAATGTCGCTGGCGTCAGCGGCGGTATTGTTCAAGACGGCGCTGTGGCTGTGGATGGTAATGGCACCTTGACCCTTACTACTTTGCCCAACCCTGATAACGGGTTTGACCCCTCTCCGCTTCAGCAGCTCCCCGAAGGGGACAACAGCCTTGTTCAACAAGCCGAACCAACCCAACAGCTTCAGCAGTATGATTACAACTTTGCCCATATCGACACCACCCAAATCGCCCACCAGCTCCCTCAAGAGCCCGGCTTTGTCCCGGTGTCTAATACCCTTACCAACCATTTCCCCACTATCGCTTACCAAAACGGTGGTTTCCAGTTGGCTAGTACTGACACCGGCAACGTTGCCTACGTCAGCCATACCTATGGCGATACCGTCACGGTCATTAACCCCAACACCCAGCAGGTCGTTGCTACCATTCCCCTTGGCCCTGGCCGAGGCCCTACCAGCACTACCCTGCACCGACCCACCAATCGTCTCTATGTTGCTAACACCAATAACCACACCGTCAGCGTGGTTGATGCCACCACCTACGACATCCTGGACGAAATTAACGTGGGCCAACGGCCTAAAAACATTGTGGTTAACGTCCAAGGCACCAAAGCCTACACGGCTAATTTTGGTAGCAACTCCGTCTCTATCATTGACACCACCACCCGTAAAGTCATCAATACCATCGACGTCGGCGCCAAGCCCGTCCAGGCGGCTTTTGATGAATCTGCCGGTTACTTGTTTGTTACCACCTACGGCGCTGACGGCGTGACGGTCATTGATCCTGCCACCGACAAAGTTGTCGGCACCATTCCCACCGGTGCGGGCCCTCGCGGTATCGTCATCGATGAATCTACCCACACCGCCTACGTTGCCAACTTCCTGGAAAACACCATTACTACCTTTAATACCCAAACCCTCCAAGTCAATAAAACCACCCCTCTGCCCGGCAATCCTTATGGTTTGGCGTTGGATGCTCAAAACAACCAACTCTTCATTGCCACCCGCGCCCGTTCTTCTGTGGCGGTGATGGACACCCGCACCCACCAAATTATTGGCACCAAGCCTGTTGCGTCTAAGGTTCAAACGACGCCTCAATCTAGCAACCCTACCATTACTCCACAGGATACCGTGCCGCCGCCAAAAACGACATTTACGCCGATTGTCCCGCGCCAAAATACTGCGTCGGCACTGGCTGTTCAGCCTGCTGAGGCTGAGGTAAACCAACATAATTCCCTGTGGCAAAAAATTCTTAACCTGCTGCATTAATTTCTGAGCTCCGTTGTCCTAAGTGAAAAGAAGGACCTCCTGCGGGATCACCTTGATTAAGGGTATTTAATTGCTTCGGCTATACTCTTTGGAACAGCCGGCTCCGCCGGCACTGGGGCCTGTTCCTGCCCCACACCCGGCCCTGGCTATTTTTTTGGCCTCGCTCACAGCCTGACGGCTGTTCGCTCGGCCATTTTACAAAGTTGGGACAAGATTTCTGTATATGCCCTTAATTAAGGGCATTGGTATGAGGAGGTTCTTTTGGGAGAGAATCAAAATTAGTTTGGGATCTTTGGGATCTTTTTTTAAATTTTTAATTTGGGATCTTTGGGATCCGGTTGAAAGACTGGCCTTTGAGAAAATTGGGTGGGTACTGGGTTTGGCGGGTTGTCTTGATCTTCATAGAAAAACAGGACTTCTTCTAAGGCTGACTGAATGAGGGCTTCTTTTTTGGCGGTGGGATCCGGTTCGGAGAGATCGGGTTGGGCGGTGTGCTGTTTGGTGGGGTAGGGCCAGAGGTTACCCTCCATGTGTTTATCCAGCTGGCCGTAGAGTTTGAGGACCAGGCGAATGGCCTGGAGATCGCCCTGAACGGCCTGACCGCAGAGGTTGCGGTGGATATCTTGCATGACCAGGGGCATGGCGGCTTGTGCGGCGAGGCGCATGGCTTGCTGGAATTCGGGCTTTCTTCTCCAGGTAAAGAGTGTGCGGCGATCGACGCCGACGGTTTTGGCGACCTGCTGGTGGGTGAGTTTATAATCTTCTGGTCGGCTGAGGAGCCGGACGGCTTTTTGCTGCTTTTCGCTGAGATGATGGGCGTTCATAAGTTATATTCCCCTCTTTTTTGTTTTGGTTGTACCTCCTGGTTTCCCTGGATAAAAAGTATTCAGGTTTGAGGGGATGTCAATTTACTTCATCTGGAAAAGTGTTTCTGCCGTTAGTCTTCAAACGTTAGATTGTCATTCCCGCGAAGGCGGGAATCCATTGGTAGCACTTGCCATTATCTTTCGGTGCTACCGGGTAAAGCTTCTTCACGATTCCGCAGAATGGATTCCCGCCTTCGCGGGAATGACAAAAATTGGGTAACTATCAGCAACAGAGGTTAATTATTTCAGTTCAATTTATTCCCATCAGGGCAGGCCAGCAAATCAACCAACGCTTCGCCAATGTTCAAGCTGGCTCTATGATCAATATATCCCCAACCCACATGCGTTGTATTGACTTCCAGGAAATAATATTCTTTTTCAGGGGTCACAATCATATCGATGGCGCCAAATTCAAGATTCAGTTTTTTCATGAGATGAAAACACTTTTCTTCAATTTCAGTAGGAAGAGAAATATGTTTAAATGAAATCTCATCTTGAGAAACCCGCCAGTCTTCTTGTGTTGAAGCATGCTCTTGGGAATAGATCGCACAAGGAAAAATCTTGTTGCCAACAACCGTCACTCTCAACTCATATAACTTTGGAATATAAGCCTGAATAATAGCTGGGGAATAACTCAACAGATCAATGTTTTCTAATAATGTTTTTTGATCGACTCGCTTTGTGGGTACTTTTATCTTATTTGCATTTAAGTATTCCTCTAATGACCAGAATAAAGGTACTTTATTCTGCTTTTTAAAGCTATCTCTGACCCAACGATAATGGCTAACGAATTTCTCAAAGTGATTTTTTGAACGCATTGTATGGGGGAGAGCAAGATTTTTAATACACAAGTCTGAATGCTTTGAAATAAAGTTTTTGGCTTGCTCCACATCATTACCAATATAGGTATCCGGCACTATAAAACCAACTTCTTTCGCCTGTGTCAATTGGCATAGTTTGTTCGCTCTTTTATCCGCCTCAATATGATTCACCCAAACAGCTGTATCCATCGTTCTATATAAAGCGTCCAACAGATAATCAGACTCTTTTTCTAACGACTTCTTATGATAAGGATCGTTCACATCAATGGGCTTAGAGGAGGTCAGATAAGGATTCCACACAGAGAGTATATCTGACGAATAAAACTTTTTACCGTCTTGCAGGAAATAAGTATTTGAGCTGCTATCTGAAAGCTCAAATGATGCTGCACAATACTCTGGGTATGATTCCCCTGAAAGCCTTACAAAATCCACCTTCCTCTTAAGAAGAATAGGTTGAATATATTGATAATGTGGCTCCCAGTCAGGAGCAAGAATTAGAACAGTCATTACTCAACACATAATTCCTATCATTAGTTAGGTACTTGATTCTAATGTGTTAACGTAGCTGTGCAAATTCTTTAATCCCTTCCAACGTTGTTGAAGGTTTAAGTATAAATCTTCTTCGGTCGCTTTAGGATTCTTGCCAAGAACATGCGACCATGCCCCCGGAGACAACTCCTTCCCTTCAAACTCTATCATTTGGCCGGTGATAAAATTTACCCAAGGCTCAAATATATTGAGTCGGTAAGCATAAGCAATAGATAAACGGTCTTTTTGCATCTGTGTTTGATTGCCAATAACTCTGTGCTGAATAGATTTTATAGTATTTCCTGTTAAAAGTGGCATGTAATTTCCTGCGAAAACAAAGAAATAATCTAAACCTTCTCCATCCTCTTCAAGGGTATACCAATTTTCTGCCTCTTGCCTTTCTTCTGTTAAAGGCTTAATTTGCAAACCGCCAATAGGATTACTCAACAACAACTTAAATAATGTGTAAACGTCTTTGTGGCTTGGTAATCGCAGAAAATATTTATCTAATTTAGAGCTATTAGGATCTATTCCTTTATGAGATTCCAATGAAAGGATATGTAATTGATCAAACTGCGCAGCAGTTATTTGTTCTAGTCTTCTCTGCTCATCACCAAAGTAGATCATTAAGGAATCCCGTATAATATTACCGGTGCGTCTCAATTCATTAAGGCTGGTTCTAATAATACTTCTAGCAGACGGAAGTAGTTTTTCAGATGGGTATAAATTTAATGGGCCACCTGAAAATACCCACATATTATGTTTTACATATGTTTCTATATCAGTGTCTATTATCGGTGACTCAGGTAACTTTTCGTAAGCAATATACCCTCTTGATTCATTAGTATATTCCCCTATGTAAGGACAAAATGTCAGCTTCTCCTTTTCTTGACAGGGTAATTTATGTAATGAAAACCCCACTTCTCTAAAACTGTTTAACAACGTGCTGTCAATATCGTGCTTTATCTTAACGATACCGTATTTATAAAGCTGTTCTCCTAAGCTTTTAATACTAGCTTCATCTAAATCATATAAGGAAGCGATCGATACTTCTTTTAGATCAGAAAAAACCTCAAATTTCATTAGTCCTGATTCCTTACTAGGGTCTAAATAGAGCATTTTTGAGTTTTGTGCGGCTAGTGCTGATATTTAAGCAGCACTCTATCAGCAAACTAGGCTTCATCCAAGGAGCACTATCTAAGCCTGAAAACTGATTAAAAACTAACCTAAACCCTCGATACCCGTCTTCATTGAATCGAAATCGATAAAATCATTTGTATTATCTTTATTATAAAACTTAGTGTTTTGTGTTTGGGCAGCAAATTTTGCAGTTAATTGGTAAAACTGATTAGTCTTCTCAATCTTTGAAACATATTTAGAATGACTTAATTTAGAAATATCCATGAATTATCTTCTTTAAACTTGGACCATACCTGATAAAGGCATTTAAGAATAATCCAACCTATCCTAATTAATCAAGTAAATTTTAAAGGAGTAGCGTGACGAGTTTTTCACACTTGAAGGATTTGACAGTCACTCTTCCCCATCACTTTACTAAATACAGCAAAAAACCACTCTGTATTTTGGAGCCAAATTCAATACCAACTCCCGTAACAACCTACCACATCCCTTGTCATCCCCCCCGGTTTGTACGAAGGTAAACACGTAAACCCATAACCCGGAACCGGCCCAGATGTTCGATCAACTCTCAGAACGCCTTCAGGGAGCCTTCTCCAACCTTAAAGGCGGCAAACAACTTACCCAAGACAATATGTCAGACGCCCTGCGCGAAGTTCGCCGGGCGTTGCTGGAAGCCGACGTCAGCCTCCGGGTCATTAAAGCCTTTATCTCCCGGGTCAAAGATCGCGCCGACGGCGAAGAGGTCCTCAAAAACGTCCAGCCCGGCCAGCAACTGGTCAAAATCGTTCACGAAGAACTCGTCCAGCTCCTCGGGGCCGAAAACAAACCCCTCAATCTCGACGGCCACCCCAACATCATCGTCCTCTTCGGTCTCCAGGGCTCGGGTAAAACTACCACCGCCGGTAAACTCGCTCTCAAACTCCGCAAACAGGGTCGCAGTCCCCTGCTGGTCGCTGCAGACGTCTACCGCCCCGCCGCCATCAACCAGCTCATCTCCCTGGGCAAACAAGTAGACATCCCCGTCCACACCGTCGAAGGCTCCACCGACGTCCTCCACATTGCCCAATCCGGATTAGACAAAGCCAAAGCAGACGGCCACAACACCCTCATCATTGACACCGCCGGCCGCCTGCAAATCGATACCGACATGATGGCCGAACTCCTCATGGTCGAACGCATGCTCAAACCCCAAGAGAAACTCCTGGTCATCGATTCCATGACCGGCCAGGAAGCTGTCAATGTTGCCGAAACCTTCAACACCCAGCTAGACGTCACCGGCATCGTCATGACCAAACTCGACGGCGATGCCCGAGGCGGCGCCGCCATCTCTGTCGTCGAGGTCACCGGCAAACCCATCAAATTCATCGGCGTCAGCGAAAAACCAGATGGCCTGGAAGCCTTCCACCCCGAGCGCCTGGCCTCCCGAATCTTAGGCATGGGCGATGTCCTCAGCCTGGTGGAAAAAGCCCAAGAGGCGATTGACCTGGATGAAGCCAAGGCTATGGAAGAGAAGATGCGCAAGCAAAGCTTCTCCCTAGAAGACTTCATGAAAATCCAAAAACAAATGAAGATGCTGGGCTCCCTGGATCAAGTCCTGGGCATGCTTCCTATTCCCGGCCTCAATAAAGAGATGAAAGAAATGATCGCCCACGGCGGCGAAAAAGAACTCAAAAAAATCGAAGCCATGGTCAGCTCCATGACGGCCTACGAGCGCCAAAACCCCGATTCCATCGACAACAGCCGCCGCCAACGCATCGCCCAGGGGTGCGGCATGAAAACCGAAGACATTTCCAAATTCCTGAAACAGTTTAACCAAATGAAAATGATGATGAAGCAGTTCACCAAAATGGGCGATGATGCCAAAAAAGGCAAACTCCCTGGTGGGTTGCATATGCCTAAAAAGAACAAAAAACGCAAAAACAAACAGCCCGACATGTCCCAATTCGGCGGCATGCCTCCCGGTATGGGCGGCCTCCCCGGCGGCTTCCCAGGTGGTAAACTCCCCGGCGGCGGCAAATTCCCCTTCGGCTAGTTTAAGGCTTCAATGGTTTCCAATATACGTTATAGAATAGCCAGCAGAGCTGGCACTGGGGCCTGTGTCCGGCCCCATACCCGGCCCTGGATATTTTTTTGGCCTCGCTACGCGGCATTACTGCCGCTTGCTCGGCCTTTTTACTTTTTAAAGCAGCCTATGATGCCTTTGATTCATAATATTTCCAGGTAATATAGCTAGGTATCAATAGTCTAGGGGTTCTTCTATGAAGGGCCTCACTAAAATAGTCTTTAGGCTATTTTAGTGAGGCCAAAAAAAATAATTGGGGAGGGGGTTTGGGGGAGGGAACGGACCCCAATGTCGGCTTTGCCGACTATCAACCAGCCAGCCGAAAATACCTGCGAATGCAACACAGATCATACAGACATCAAAACTGTCATACCCCCATTCCTCTACCCAAGTGTTCCCCCTTACAATAAACGTAATGAACCACGCTCAACTGATTAAAAATCCATTGGAGGAACACACCATGAACAAAACCAAGCTTACCGGCCTTGTCCTCAGTACCCTGCTTCTGGCCACCAGCATCAACCTACCTGCTCTGGCCGGAGAAGACGGCCCGTGGGAAACCGACCACCCCGCCGTCTGGCACACCGTGAGTTTACCGTTACGCCTGGTCACCGGTGCAGTGACCGGTACGGGAGGCGGTATTGTCGCCGGCGCCGAAAAAGTCGGCGAAGCAGTGAGTGACACCAACGAATACATCGTCGATGAAGACCTCACCCCCGCCCAACTGGTTGCCGTCCCGGTGGCCATTCCCGTCGGCTTCGTCCTTGGCTCCCCCATCGGCTTTGTCGACTATTTTAAAAAAGGCTACAAATGGTGGAACCGATTCTAGTACGCACCTGCGTACTTAATTCTAGGGGCTCTGCCCCTTCGGTAAGAAGGAATTATTTTTGTCTTCTGGGTTTTTACCCAATCCTCCTTCTTACCTACCCCGATGTATTCGCGTAAACTACTTACCACACCCCCTCAACATGTTGAGGGGGTGTGGTATTCATTAAGTGTCTAACTCCACGAACAGCCTAGGAATTTAATTCTTTGTGATTCGACTTCTCCTCATCCCCGTGGTTCTTTTTGGCGTGCTAAGGGTGCTCATTCTGTGTGTCCCCACCGTTGCCCAATGGTTTATGCCCTTGCCCTGGCCCTATAGCTTGTTGCAACACGCAACGGTTCACCTTCTTGCCATTCAAACGGTTGTTTTCCTCGTATTGTTAGTGCTCCCTTCCCGGCGCTCCTGGCTGTCTATGAGTTTAATGACGCTGTTGGCGGCTTGCATCATCACCAACATTCAGCCGTTAATTCCGTATTATATTCCCCAGGCCTATTCATCCCCGCAAAACCAAACCTTTAAACTGGTCACCCTCAACCTTCATGGCAAAACCAATCACAATGTCGAAGCGACTGAGGAATTTATTCGCCAAACCCAACCCGATATCCTGTGTTTTAGCGAACAAACCCCCTTCTGGGATAACGCCCTCACAAACAGCGAGGCGCTAAAACCATACCCCCACCATATCCAAGGGACCGCACACCTCAGTCTTTACAGTAAATTCCCCATTAATAAGCATCGGTTTCTACATGCCCGCCCAAACCCATCCTTGGTCAACGAAACCGCTATGGTTGCAGACGTCATGGTCCATCAAACCCCCGTCACCTTATTAATCGCCCATCCACCCCTCCCCATGCCGCAAAAATATGAACAGCTGGAATTTAAACAGATTAACAACTGGATCAAACACTATCAACAGGGTGAATTCCACCCTCACCTCATTTTAGCCGGCGACTTAAACACAACGCCCTACGCCAAACAGTTTCAACTTATTCTCTCAGGGATGCAACTCAACGACACCCAATGGGGTCAAGGGCTCCAACCCAGCTGGCCTGCTAAATTTGGTCCTGTCGGCATCCCAATCGATCATGTTTTAGTAAGCCATCAGCTTCAAACCATTGCTCGCCATACAGGCGTAAACCTTGGCACAGATCACTTACCGGTCATTGTTACCCTTGGACTTTATGCGAAAACTTCATCTTAAGACTTAAAGACCTTCAGCCACTTCCCCAAGCCGGTAAATAAAAACAGCAGTCGCTTCGATTTAAACGTTGAGATGGTTTTGCGGGTTGAGTCTTTACCGCCTCTTAAGGCTTTGGGCAACATCACCACCGCACCTACACCATCAATCCCATGGCTGGCATCCATTTTTGACATCACTATATTCCTCCTTCACACACCTGTTGAAGTGCTGATAATCCAGTTTTTCCTCACAAGACTATTGTAGCAATTTTGTAGTTTGGCGTCTCGGATTGTAAGCAAATTGTTGCACGGTAAGCTTATTCGCCTAATGTGTCTGACGGATCCATCGCACTCACTGCATTGGGAACCGCAGCCCGGACGTTACGCTGAAGATTCTGTAGCTTAGCGCGTTTTAGTGGGCTCTTCCGGTAGCGTTCTTCAAACCCTTCCTCATCTAAAGCTAACAGATCCGTTGCGGTGGGTGCAATATTCCAAGGTCGAGGTTTCAGCATCTCTTCTGGAGTGGGCGCCGCAAACTTCAGATTCCACGGGCACACGTCCTGGCAGATATCACAGCCAAACACCCAGCCTTCCAGATTGTCTGCAATGTTTTGTGGAATCGGCTCTCCCTTGGCCTCAATGGTCCAATAGGCAATGCATTTGTTGGCGTCAATCACCCGGTCTGCCACAATGGCGTTGGTGGGGCAGGCTTCCATACACCGGGTACAGGTGCCGCAATGGTTGGGCAATGGGGTGTTGTCATACGCCAACTCAATATCCAGCAACAGCTCGCCTAAAAACAAAAACGATCCTTTTTGTGGGTGAATCACCGTCCCGTTTTTGCCCAGCCAGCCTAACCCTGCCTGAACCGCCAACGGCTTTTCCGGCAACGGCGCACTGTCCGTCAATGCTCGGCCCGTCACGCCTGGGTGCATCTCTTGTATCTCTTTCAACAGCGCATTCAACTTGTCTTTAATTACCCGGTGGTAATCTGTTCCTCGGGCATATTTGGCAATCTTTACCGCATCCGGGGCCGGGTTTGGCGCATCCGGCGTATAGTAGTTCATTGCCACACACACAATGCTCTTGGTCCCCGGCATCAATTTCTCGCTGGCAGGGTTCAGCCGGATGTCCATATAGTTTTTCATCCAGTCCATCCCAGCCTGATACCCCTGATCCAGCCAGGTATGTAAAAATTCCGGTTGCTTTACTGGCTCTGCCGCCAAAATTCCCACAACATCAAATCCCAACGACAGCGCGCGATTCTTGATGGTCTGGGTGAATACATCAATCTCCATTCCCCCATTCTCTCACCCTCAAACCTACACGCCCATCTGCCTATTTATCTTTCATAATTTCTTTCAATCGTCTTTGTTGATCTGCATTGAGCGAAGACGGCGCTGGATACTGTTTGATAAAACAATAGGCAACCACCCCAAGGGCAATTAAACCGGCCCAACTCAGGAGACCCACTGCCGCCTCACAAGCTGCGCCAGATCGTACCGGAACTGTCTGCTGTCTAGAATTGGCCGGGTTATATGATCTCCTTGAATTGGGAGATCCAACGAGTGCAATACGTTGCGGAACTTGAGGTATGGAAGCAATATTCATTAATATATCCAAATCTTAGTAAAAATATTATACTTGTCTTGTTCAGTGACAGCGCATCATGTAACGATTCTTGACTGTGCGAGATTCTTGAGCAGCTTATTGAAGACTCTGGCTGCTTTTCCTATGATGCCGTTGTTCTGGAACTTAAAAGAGCGTTTAGGTCTCATGCCAAACCAAATCATCTTTCGTGCAGACGCTTCTGTAGAAATCGGCACCGGTCATATCATGCGGTGTCTGACTTTGGCGCAGGCACTACAACAGCAAGGCCATCACGTTCAATTTATTTGCCGACAACTGCCGGGAAACCTGATCCAGTGGCTTCAAGATGAAAAACAGATGCCGGTTCACCCACTGCCGCCAGATATTAACCTGCAGACAGATGCAGACCTCACGCAGGCTTTCTTAAAAGACCAGTCTGTAGACTGGGTGGTGGTGGATCATTACGCGTTGGATGCAACATGGGAAAGCGTTGTGAAAGCTGCCACACAAAATCTTATGGCCATTGACGATCTGGCAAATCGATCTCACGAAGTCGATGTAATGCTGAACCAAAATCTGATGGAAAAAGGCCCGGCTGCGTATCAGGGATGGGTGCCGGATACCTGTCAGGTTTTATGCGGGCCGCAGTATGCACTGCTGCGCCCGGTGTTTGCCTCCTATCGAAAACCCCTGCCGCAAAAATCTGCACCACCCTCTCATCTCCTTATGTCTTTTGGCGGCAGCGACCCCACCGGAGAATCCCTGAAGGCTATTCAAGCAGTAGGCCCTTTAACGGCCGAAGGCATTACCCTAGAGACCATTGTGGGCCTCACTAACCCCCGCGCCCAAGAGATCAATGCTATGGCCACCCAGTACGCCAATATCCACTGTTACGACTATGTGGACAATATGGCCCAAAAAATGGCGACAGCCCATTTGTTTATCGGCGCCGGCGGCACCACAAGCTGGGAGCGGTGTTGTCTGGGTTTGCCCAGCGTTATCCTCAGCCTGGCTGACAACCAGACAGAGATCTGTCAGTCTCTGCATCACGTGGGTGCGGCACACTATCTCGGTGTGGCCCATCAAACCTCAGCCCACGATATTCAGGCGGCGGTGATGACCTATATGAACGATCCGTCCGCTTTAATCACCATGTCAAACGCGGCCAGTGCCTTGGTTGACGGGCAGGGGTGCAGCCGGGTCATTCAGGTCATGAGAGAGATTGAGCAGAGCAACCATAAAGAGGGGCTGACGGTATGAAGCCTCTCAGTAATGCTTCAACAATTTTATGGCTGGGACCCGAACGCCCTGGCTTATTTGCCTGGCTAAAAACCCAAGGCCACAACCTTGTCAGAACCGAAGAAAAAATATCAGAAGACGATCCGGTATTGAACAATGCGGACATTGTGGTGAGTTACGGATATCGACATCTTATCCGTCCCCCTGTCATCAACCGGCTTCCCCATCGCATCCTCAATCTCCACATCTCATATCTGCCCTGGAACCGAGGTTCAGACCCCAACCTGTGGAGTTTTTTAGAAAACACCCTCAAGGGCGTCACCATTCATCAGGTAGATTCAGACCTGGACACCGGATCCATTCTCGCGCAACGAGAAGTTCCCATGGATCTTGAGCAGGATACCCTGGAAACCAGCTATAAAAAACTGGCAGATGCTATTGAAACCTTGTTTCAAGAAATTTGGCCGGATATAATTGCCGGACAGATCCATCCCACACCACAAATCGCAGGAGGATCGGTTCACCGGCTCAAAGATAAGGAGCCCTATCTGCCGTTGTTGTCCCAAGGATGGCAAACGCCGGTGAAGGACTTGATGGGTAAAGCTCTGGCTGCCACAGCATCCGAATAAGAAAGGAATGCGCTCTATGACTGCAATGACTCCAGTGACTGCAACGACAAGCATCCAGATTGAAAACCGGTCTATTGGCCCGGATCATGAACCGTTTATCATTGCCGAAATGTCTGGGAATCATAACCAATCGCTAGATCGCGCCCTTGAAATTGTAGAAGCAGCAGCCCGATCCGGCGCCCATGCCTTAAAACTCCAAACCTATACCGCAGAAACCATGACCTTGGATCTACGCCGGGACGAGTTTTTTATTGATGATGAAAAAAGCTTGTGGAAGGGTCACTCCCTCTACGAGCTGTACGAAAAAGCCCATACCCCATGGGACTGGCATGAACCGTTGATGAAACGGGGGAAAGAACTGGGCTTAACCGTCTTTAGCACGCCCTTTGATTTAACGGCGGTAGATTTTTTAGAAGACTTAAATGTGCCGTTCTATAAAATCGCCTCGTTTGAAAACACGGACCACGCCTTAATCCGCAAGGTGGTGGCCACCGGCAAACCGGTCATTATTTCTACCGGCATGGCCAGTGTGGCCGAAATTGCCGAAACGGTGGATGTGGCTAAAAAAGCGGGTTGCAAGGATCTCGTCCTCCTCAAATGTACCAGCAGTTACCCGGCTTCCCCAGACACCATCAATCTAAGAACCATTCCCCACTTGCGGGATATGTTTGATGTGCAGGTCGGGCTATCAGATCACACCCTGGGGGTGGGCGCCGCAGTGGCTTCTGTGGCGCTGGGCGGCACGGTAATTGAAAAACACTTTACCCTCTCCCGAGCCGAAGGCGGGGTAGATGCAGCGTTTTCCCTAGAGCCTTCTGAAATGGCGCTATTGGTCCAAGAAACCAAAACTGCCTGGCAAGCCATGGGCCGGGTATGTTACGAGCGTACCCCTGGAGAAACCTCCAGTATGGTATTCCGTCGCTCTTTATACATCTCAGACGATCTCCAAAAAGGAGAACCCATCACCGAAAAAAACCTTCGGTCCATCCGTCCTGGCAAAGGCTTACCGCCCAAGTATTTTGATCACCTGCTGGGCAAGCGGGTTCGCCAAGATGTCCCCAAAGGCACCCCGGCAAGCTGGGCCTTAATCGAATAGTCAGAGTGCACTCTGCGTAAGTTCTATCGCAAACAAGACTTAGGTTGCTGTTAAAGAACGGCTCACTTTTGTCTGGATAAGCGCCAAAATTCTTTCAACGGGATTCTCGATGATGGGAAAATCAATCGATTCCGATTTTCCGCCATTCAGCACAGTGTTTAAGTGTTCTAAAAGCGTCGACTCGTCTAGTATCGGCTGCAATATTCCTTGTCGGCAAAGGACCAGAGGGTTCGGTTGGCTTAGGCCAATCTGAATGCTGGTTATGGGTTTATCGCAAATCGCGGCTTCAATCAGCAGCATAGAGCTCATGCCAATCAAATGATCCGATGCCGCCACAACTTCCCAAGGCGTTGTCCCGTCATCCAGTTGAATCCGAATGTGTTTCAACGTGTTTTCGTTAATGTACTCCTGATAGGCCTCTCTGCTTTCTTTCGGATGCCCCTTGATGAGTAGACACACCGGTGAGGTAAGCTGGTTATCCAGTTGGGCCAGTGTGTTTAATAATGCCTGGAAGATGGTTTTTTCCGTATAGCCCAAAGGTGTCGAGGCGCCCTGACACAGTTCAATAGGCTCAGATACATAAACAAGTAAACGCTCTTCAGGGGTTACCCCAAGTCGGGCTCTAATGGCTTCTCGGTTCAGGTTGGCAACCGATTGGCGCAGATGCTGAAAGTAAGGTTGCCCGGTAATCTCAATACGTGCTTTGGGCAATCCTGCTGCCGTCATCTCCTCTTTGGCAAAGGCGTCCATCACGCAAAGAGTATCCGGCAGGTAGGGGTGTTGTGGATTCTCCTGGTAATGTTGAAGCGTGTCCATGCCATGCGCTGAAAATCTTATCCCGTAATTCATCCATTGATCCAGCACTGCCATACTTGCAATGTTCAGAGAACGAGCTGCCTGCCAGAGATATTTTTCCGTCATGTCATTGGCGCTGGTGCCGGTGATGAGAAGATGTGGCTGGTGTTCTTTTAGGAATATCGTTAGGTCTTCCTCGGTGTCTGCCTCCAGCGTAACCCCCTCTAGCTCGGCTTGCCGGTACTTTTCCAGGGCAAAACGCTTCCCGTAAAGCATCGGTATATAGCCTGCTTCCTGAAGAGGCTGGACCAGTGGAATGATAGTATTGGCCCCGCCGGGATCATGGGCGAACAGTAAAATTTTAGGCGCTGATTCGGTGAATGCAGGGGGTGGGGTGGTCATGGTTTAAACAAGCCATTTATCACAAGGAAACGTTCCCATGATTATAATCAAAGCGGATTTACGTATAATCGTAGAGGAAAGTAAAAAGTATACGCCTTTGTCCCTTCCTTCGCGCCAGAAAGTTTTGTAGATGTCCTATATTCCATACGGTCGCCAACACATTACGCCTGAAGACATTCAGGCGGTGGTAGACGTACTGCAAAGCGACTATATTACCCAGGGGCCGACGATTCAGGCTTTTGAACAAACCGTCGCCCAATACTGTGGCGCCCGGTACGCAGTGGCTATGTCCAATGCCACGGCAGCGCTTCACATAGCTTGTTTGGTAGCTGATATGGGGCCGGGAGATCGGTTGTGGACGAGTCCCAACACCTTCGTGGCGTCTGCCAACTGTGGTCTTTATTGTGGCGCCACAGTGGATTTTGTAGATATTGATCCAAAAACCTACAATATGAGCGTCTCGGCGCTGGAAGAAAAACTGATCCAGGCCCAAAAATCAGGCACCCTGCCCAAAATAATCGTCCCCGTCCACTTTAGTGGCCAATCGTGTGAGATGCAGGCAATTTCAACACTGGCCAAGCAATATGGCATTACCGTGCTGGAAGATGCCGCCCATGCAATAGGCGGAGACTATCAAGGTCATAAAATCGGGGGCTGCCAGTATTCTGATATGACGGTGTTCAGCTTCCATCCCGTCAAAATCATCACCACCGGAGAAGGCGGCATGGTGCTGACGAACCGAAAAGATCTGTACGAAAAACTTTGCCGTTTGCGTAGTCATGGGGTCACCCGAGATAAGGCGCTGCTTCAAAATGCACAAGAAGGCGCCTGGTATTACGAGCAACAAGAACTGGGTTTTAATTACCGGATGACAGACATTCAGGCTGCCTTGGGGGTAAGCCAGATGAAGCGCCTGGATGAATTTGTAGACAGACGTCGCGTGCTGGCGAGTCAGTATGATGCGTTGTTAAAAGATCTGCCGCTCAAAACACCATGGCAGCACCCCGATACCGCTTCATCATTTCACCTCTATGTCATTCAACTGGATAAAGCAATTCGCCGTCAGGTATTTGACGCCATGCGCGCCCAAGAGGTTGGGGTTCACGTCCATTACATTCCGGTGCATACCCAACCGTATTATCAAGACCTTGGATTCAAGCCGGGGGATTTTCCTTATTCAGAGCAGTATTACCAGCAAGCGCTTTCCTTACCGCTATACTACGATTTGACGGATGCTCAACAGCAACAGGTGGTGCATACACTAACAAAAGCCTTACAGGCTGCCGAGATCAAAGTTTAGAATCACTTAACTGGCTAACCGCCTGCTGAACAGTCTGCGTTAGTTTCAGGAGCTGTTCTTTCTTGGTGCTGGATTCGTGAGCCGCGACGAACGCTTTTACATCAATGGGCTCTCCCACGTGTACCGTGGCAGTTTTATTCCGGCGATAGGCAAATCGGCTAAACAAAAGTATCTCAAGCTTGACCATCACGTCATCTAGGGCTTCCAGGCTGGGTTCTTGTGATGCATACCGGCTCAAATCTTCAGCCAGCAGTGTCAACAGCTTCATCCGGCGGCAATCGTTCAACTGTTGCTGCCAGCGTGTTCGTGTCTCTGCATCTGCCTGGGCGCCTGCCAAGGAATAGGGGAGTTGTGTATTCAGATGATCGCTTAAGCGCTTTAATCGTTTTTCAAACGGTTCATCAGGATATGCAATCCCAATCCAGTAATCTTCCAGCTTGTTCATCATCCAGTTTGGCAGGACAACCCCTTTGCCTTTTATATCTTCCAAAAACAGTTGGGTTTGCTGAATCTTGGCAGGCCGGGCGCTATACAGCTTTTTGGCAATCAGGCTTCGGAGACGGTTTTTGGTTTTGTATAAATCCTCGGTGTTAATATCCGCCGATTGAAGCGTTGGGTCGTGTTCTTGGCAGAGGGTTTGGAATAGATGGTTTCTTAAGGCAAACAAGCGTTCTTCCAGCGAACCGTTTTCACTGGCTGTATAGCTGGGGTACTGAGACTCCATAAACCGCAGATCGGCTTGGGCAAGTGTCTGCACCCCCGCCCAAACAGACTGTACCGAGTGAAGATCATGTGCATTGGGTTCTTGCCGTGATTCAGAAACTTCCTGGAGCAAAGTTTGCAGTGTCTCTTGGAGTAGCGGCAGTGCATCGTGAGGAAACCGGTATTGAACCCCAAGAGGCACAATATGAACCGGCTCGCTGGATTCTTTATACTTCTCCGCCGTTTTTAAGGCAAAGCGTGTGGCGCCTTCGCTAAAGGGGCGCAGCACATCAGAGGTGTAATCCGCTTCGCCTTCAGGAAAGATAAACAAAGGATAGTGGCCGTCATCCATGACCTGCTGAGCGTATTGTAGCGAACGGCGATCCAATACGCCCCGATCCAACGAAAAGGTGCCGCTGCCTTGAATATGCCAGCCGTGGAGGCCGCCGCCTTTTTCAAAGGGTTCAATACCGGCCATCCATTTAAATTGAAACTGGTGGCGAAACATCAGCTCCACGTAAATATGGGGATCCATATACCCAACGTGGTTACTTACCAACAGCGTATGGTTCCCAGGTTTTGCCAAGGCCTTTATCTGTTCAATGCCGTGCTCAGGAAATTGAACCGGCTTCAGGTGGAACTTGTCATACAGATGTCGGTGGTTTAGCCAATGATAGTATGGAAAGCACCACGGCTTGAGCTTGGCGGGCCAAAATCGAAAGGGATCCGAACGAGGCCAAAATGAGAGCAGCGCCAGCCATACCGCGTAAGGCATGGAGAAAAGGTTTGGATTCAAGTGTGGCGATGCTCCAAACGGGTTGAGAATAAGATATTGGGCAATCTAAATAGCGTGTTCACAGTCGTTCTGCCTGGGATTCTGCCTAGCCCTGCTAGGCCTGTATGAGTTGGTTTCGCCCTTGGATTTGTTGTATGTTGTTGACGGAGTTATATTAATGGTACCTGTTTTTTCTGATTTCAAAAAACGAAAAAGGCGAACAGGGCTTCTTATTGTAACTCTTGCAGAATCAGGTGTTAGAAAGTAAGGCAACCGATCTCCGATGCTCCTGTACAAACTGCCTTTAAACCGATTACCGGAAGCCGATGCGAAGCAACTGATAGAGAAACTCTATCATCCGGATGAACGCTTTGCCCAAGGGTATTTAAAATACCGGATGGATGTGTTGGGCTTGCCGAAAGAAGAGGCCTGGGAAAGCACCCAAAAAGAGCTTCGGGAAAACATCGATCATTGGTTGTCCAATCTGACGGATCCCCAAATGCACACCGTGGGGATGTTGGACGGCGATGTCTATACGCCAGTGGGACTCTATGGCTTCCGGGAATTAAAAGAGCATAAAAAAGGGGTCACCCTGCTGGGGGTCATTCGTGAGCAGAATCTGGCGTCAGAGTTGCAAGGCAAGCTGGGGATTTGCCACTCCCTTAGTATTTTAGACGCCTACCGCAGTTTGACCAGCCTGCGGTGTATGTTTTTGTTTGTGGCCACCGAGGCCATTGAGAAAAACTATGACCATATTTTCTTTTACATGTCAGATCATCGGTTAAAGGGGATTTATGAGCGGTTTGGCCTGGTGTTTCCAGAGAACCTCCGGTTCCCGGATACCAAACATCTGGTGGGCTATTACAGCTTAACGCCCGAGAATCTGGAAACTATTCGACAAGAAATGGATGCCCAAAACTTCCAGGAGTTGATTAAGCTGGTCTCTTGAGGAAAGTGTTAAATACTGGCTTGTAAGATGAGGGTGGGTAAGCAGGCGTACTAATAGCCGGTGACTTCGCCAGGGGTCTTAATAGGGCGCTCATCCCGCAAGTCAAATGCATAGTATTTGCCGGGGCGGATTTGACCGTCAACAGGCAAACCTCGTTCTTTAGAGAGCCCGGGGGAATCTTCATCTGTAAATTCCAGGCGGCTTAGTTGGCTAAGGCCTTTGTAGCTATAGCGGTCAAATGCCAAAAGGCGTAACGGGCCGCCGTATAAAGGAGGTAAGGCTTGGCCTTTCAGGGCATAACAAAGCATGGCCCGGTTTTCCTGTAAAACGGAAAAAGGCATGGTCTCCGTTTGGCCGGCCAAATTCACCTGGCGGACAAATTTCACGCCGGGTTTTAATTCCAGACCTTGCAACAGGTGCGGAAACAAAATGCCGCTCCATTCGCCCCGGTAACTCCACCCTTCAATAGAAACAAGCCGGCGATTCTGAGTGGTTTTAGACAGTCGTTGCAGTGCAGCTAAATCCAGGGTTTTGGGGGTTTCTACCATGCCGGTAATTTCAAGTTCCCAGTTCCCAAGGCCTTCGGTACAAATACCGGCTTCATAACTGGCCGGCCAATCCAAAAATTTACTGTTGGGGCCGGTGTCTGCCAGGTGGTCTTTGGCGCTGTACTGGCCGTGGCGTTTATACAAACTTTGAAACATATCGTCGGGCCTCTAAACTTTGCATGGAGCAGGGACTTAAATTGTAGGAACTTAAATCGCAGGAACTTAAATCAGTGAATGAAGCCTGCTGACAATGCTATGCATTCTAGCACGAAGGGTTTTTAAGGTGAGGATGGCAACAGCTGTGTAAAAAGGGTGGAACAAGCTTCTGATTAGAGCATCATTTATGGTATACCAATATATAAGATTCAATT
>JAHQWC010000028.1 GCA_019634025.1 Vampirovibrio sp. | reverse complement strand
GGAACTTCAGCTCCGTCGAGTTGATACGCAGCAGCAAGCGGTTCAGACTGAGGTAGACGCTGTGAGAAAAGTCATTGATAAGAATATCGATCTCACCTTCAAGACGTTTGCCTAGCAACGTCTATCAATTGAGGATGCTCTGACGATATGAGTTATAAAAACGATTCGGAACTGGTTATTTTAAACCAATACTCCAAGTCCAGTAGCAACGCCAAGGCTGAGCTATATGAGACCTATGATCGCCTTCGCGATTTAACTGTTTCTGGACCTACTATTGGCGGAAGTGGTGTAGGTAAATTTGGCAGTTTCTTAATGAATATTGCCCGGACGTTTGGTGGGTCTCCTTTTATTCCGACCTTTGGTAGCGAAGCCGTTAATATTCCTGGTACGTCTTATTATGCCCCTATTTCTGGTGGAACCGGCATTACACCGGGCGGTCAAGCCGCTTTTGGTCTGTCTCCTTTTTCACAATATTCAGGCTTGCCCACGGGAGGGGCTGCGCCCATTAACGGGAATGTTGATCCCATCACCTTATTTTCTTCTGCCGGTATCGGCGCCACCACGAATCAAAATTTAGGGTTTACCGGCATTGGTGATCCAAGCTTTCCGGTGCAAGAAGGGTTATTAGGCGCTATTCCACCTGAAGGTGTTATTGCCGGATATGCTTCTCCGTTTGTAGGTAGTTCGGCTGTTAGCGGCGCCGCCAATGCAGGTGGGGCTGCTGCTGGAACTGCTGCCGGCGCCGGATTTGGTCGAAACTGGGTATTACCCGCTGCCGGGATTGTTAGTGGTATTGGCGGGTTGTTAACCACCCTGGGTCCATTTTTTGGACCTTTCGGGATTGCCGCTGCTGCAGGTGGCGCTGTATTGAACGGAGGGGCTGGGGCAGTTCTGGCGTCGTTCCAGCACGTGGCCAGCAGAATTTTGGTGAATGCTGACGTGGTATTGACCAACAAAATCAAGAATTTAGAGACTACCGTTAAACAACTGGACGCCCAGCAAACCGTTGTTCGGAAGTTATTAAAAGAATCTATTGATAGTGACAGAAAAGCGCTTGATAACTTGTAGAAGATTTTTATAAACGTGAGGTGGGTCTTGTATGGACCAGTATGAACAGCCAACCAACTTAATCCGGAAGTCGGAGCCTGTAAAACCCTCCCGCTTGGATGATCCGGACCCTTTGGTCTATGCGACGTTTCTCAGCACCTCTTTGCAAGAACGCAATGTGTTGGTCCTGGCCGTTCAGTCTGTTCAACAGTGGGTAAAGGTACTGATTGGCTTGCCCGCTAAAATGAAAGCCATCAAGGTTCGGCTGGCTCAGTTGGAAGCCCGACAAGATGCTTTGACCAAGACGGTGGATGCCGGACGCTACACGACAGTTGGCCAAAAAATCAATATGCTACGTTAATAAGCAGCAAAACACCCTGTCGATTATTATCAACAGGGTATCTTGTGTGTCGGTCGGAGTGTTTGAAGGTAAACCTGAAAAAAATTTATTTTATGGTTGCAACTTGCAGAATCATTTTTCCCTCAAAGGGTAACTGATATTCCGCGTTCACAATCATTTGACGCAAACTGTATAAAAAGCCGTGCATCCATACGGCAGCATTGGACATTTTATCCATGGGGTCCACCGGAATCTCTTCGGCCAATATTGCAGACTGATCTGCTAGAAACCCAAATCCTTCCCACTGAAAATGCACGGCCTTCAACACATCTTGTTTGGCAATGAAGTAAAGTTCTTTAATGGTGTGTTGATTCATTCCGTGTGTTCCTTTCCGACTTTTGGTGTGTGATTCATTCTGTTAAGAGTTCATCTTAAGAAGTAGATAATCCACTCATGAGATTGTTAATTTCAGCTTGTACAACTTGTTCTACTCTTGCGGCCTGCGCCAATGAAGGGTTTATGCCTGCAAGCTGGTTCTGGTTAACCCTTTGAGGTGGGCCCATCGTCAAATTTATATTGCCAAGGTTACCTCTGCCAGTAGTTACTTGGGTTTGGCCTTGAGGGGGACCACCTCCCGAAGCAGGATCATTCAATATTCGTTGGGCATTCATCGTTGCAACTCTAATAGCCTCGTCGGCTCGTGCCATGGAATTGTTTGGTACAAAGCTAGTTGTATTCTGAGGTAAGCTTTTCAAGAAAAGATTTGCCTGGTCTGTTAACTGCTGTGCTTGATTAACGGTACCCTGATAAGGGTTTATCCCTGCCGGGCCGAATCCGCCAGGCAATCCAAAGCCACCGAAATCCGGTAGGTGAGACTGAGAAGCGCCCATTGTAAAGGATGCTTCTTGCGCCACCAATGGATCAATTACAACTATCCGCTGGTGCGGAGAGAACTGTGTATATGATTGCTGTCCCATTGGGTATGCATACGCCGATGACGGCATCCCACGATTATCTGTCATTGAATATGTCCCTGCCTATAAATAATTTGCCTATGCCCACACCCAGTCATCATATTTACGATGATTACCAGGTTATATTCGTATAAAAACAATCCGATTGGGTTTTGTGCCGAAAGATGAACAATCATTACAAACGGCTGGAACTCTTGTGAGAGAAGGTGGTTTCAAGAGGAATAACCAAATTTATAAAAAAATTGAATCTACCTGAAACTTTTTGATTCGCCGGTGCGTACTAAATACAGAAGACATCACAAAAGGTTTTTATACCTTGAGTGGTTATCCGAGAGCGCGGCGCTGACCTGAGCTGATCCTCAACATGTCATCAGCCAAAACCCTTCGGATAGAGAGAGGCCATCTTTTGAGTATGTGGAGATAGGCTTGCACCAGATGTCTTAAGAAACCTACCTGATTACACAAGTCAACAAATGAGCTAAAGCCCAAGCCTGACCATTCTATTCGGTCAGGCTTTTTTATATGCATCTGCATATTGAGAGGATCCGGCTCTTTATAGAGATTGTTTCAGATGGCGGATATGGTCTAGAGTTCTCTCTTTGGCAGGGCCGCCAATGGCTTGGCGCCTGCTTAGGCACGTGGATAAGCCGATGGCTTCATACACTGACGCTTCGAACACCGGAGAGTGTTGTTGAAACTCTTCTAGTGAGAGTGACAGCAGGTCGGTTTGTTTTTCCAGGCAGTACAGCACCAGTTTGCCGACGACTTCATGAGCATCACGGAAGGGGACGTTTTTTTCCACCAGATAATCTGCCAGATCCGTGGCGTTGGTAAAGCCATTGGCGGCGGCTGTAGCCATGGCTTCTTTTTTAAAGGTGGCCGAGGCTAACATACCGGTAAATACCGTTAAGCATTGTCCCACCGTATCCACGGCATCAAATAGGGGTTCTTTGTCTTCCTGCATATCTTTATTGTAGGCTAGAGGTAAGGCCTTCATGGTGGTCAAAAGCGATATCAGGCTGCCGTAGACCCTGCCAGCTTTTCCGCGAATCAGTTCTGCAGCATCCGGGTTCTTTTTTTGCGGCATCATGCTACTGCCGGTGGCAAAGGCATCAGCCATTTCCACGAAGCCAAACTCCAGGCTGTTCCAGATGACCAGTTCTTCGCAGAACCGGCTGAGGTGCATCATGGTGATGGAGAACGCGGATAGGGCTTCCAGGGCGTGATCGCGATCAGACACCGTATCTAAACTATTCCAAGTGGGGCCGTCAAAGCCCAGGTCTTTGGCAACACCTTGGCGATCCAGCGGATACGGTGCGCCAGCCAAGGCACCGGCGCCTAATGGACATTGGCCCATCCGGGTGTGTAGGTCTTTTAAGCGACTCCGATCCCGGCTAAACATTTCGGCATAGGCTAAGAAATGGTGCGCCAGGGTGACCGGCTGGGCCCGTTGCAGGTGGGTATACCCTGGCATCAGGGTATCAATGTGGTCTTCAGATAAGGTAATCAGGGTTGTTAGCAAGTTATGCAGGAGTTTATCTAATTGACTGACCTGGTCCCGCAGATATAGCTTTAGATCCAGGGCTACCTGATCGTTACGGCTTCTGCCGGTATGGAGTTTCTTGCCCACATCCCCGATTTTGGCGATGAGGTGTTGTTCCACAAAAGTATGCACATCCTCTGCCGTAGAGCCGTCGATGGTCAGGTGACTGGACTGGTAATCGGCCAGCAGACTTTCCAGCGTACTCACCAGTAAATCCGCATCGGATTGAGGAATAATGCCCTGTCGCCCCAACATTTTGGCGTGGGCAATGCTACCGGTAATGTCATAGGGCAACAGTTTTTGATCGAAGGGCAGAGAGTTATTCAGCGCCTGAAACTGGGCGTCGGCTTCCTGTTGAAACCGACCACCCCAGAGTTTGATTTCTGATGCTGTGTTAGAGGTTGTGCCAGAACTCATGTAAGCGAGACCTCTTGCGGTGCTGCCGATTGGGCGGGCGCAGTTGCTGATACATTTTGGCCTTGGTGTTGTTGCATCATCAACGCCCGGACTTTGGTGGAGAGACCGTACAGGTTAATGAAGCCTTCAGCGTCTTTGTGATCAAACAGCTCGCCGGTAGTAAAGCTGGCCAGACTGTCATCGTACATGGTGTAAGGCGAGGTAACGCCAGCCGGGATGATATTGCCTTTATACAGCTTTAGTTTCACGTTACCGCTGACGGTTTCCTGGGTAACATCCACAAAAGCAGCCAATGCTTCCCGAAGAGGGCAGAACCAGTCGCCGTTGTAAACCAATTCGGCGTACTTCAGAGCAATTTGTTGCTTGTAAGAGAGGGTGAGCCGCTCCAGGCATAACCGCTCCAGTTCATCGTGAGCGGCAAACAACAGGGAGCCCGCCGGGTTCTCGTAGACGCCCCTGGACTTGATACCCACTAACCGGTTTTCAACAATATCGATGATGCCAATACCGTGCTTGCCGCCAATGGCGTTGAGTTCGGTGATCATCTCGATGGGACCCAGGGCCTTGCCGTTTAAGGCGGTGGGAATCCCTTTTTCAAAGGTGAGTTCAATATACTCCGGGGTATCTGGCGCATTTTCGGGGTTGATGCCCAGTTTTAAGAGTTTGTCGTAGTTGGGTTCATTGGCCGGATCTTCCAGGTCCAGCCCTTCGTGGCTCATGTGCCACAGGTTACAGTCCCGGCTGTAGCTGTCGTCTTTTTTGGTAGGAACCGGAATGTTCCGGGCCTCCAGGTAAGCGACTTCGTCTTCCCTGGATTGCAGATCCCACATCCGCCATGGGGCAATAATTTCCAGATGGGGAGCAAAAGCCTTAACACCAAGTTCAAAGCGAACTTGATCGTTGCCCTTGCCGGTGGCGCCATGGCAAATGGCGTGAGCGCCTTCGCGAATTGCTATTTCGGACAGCCGTTTGGCAATGAGAGGCCGGGCCATAGAGGTGCCCAGCAGATACTTGCCTTCATAAACAGCGCTGGCTTTAAGAGTGGGCCAGATGTAGTCGGTGACAAATTCTTCAGTTAAATCTTCTACAAAACACTGGCTGGCGCCGGTGGCCAAGGCTTTTTCAATCAGGCCGTTCAGTTCATCACCGCCCTGACCAACGTTGATACACACGGCAATGACATCATAGTCACCGTTTTCTTTGAGCCAGGGAATAATGGTGGTGGTGTCTAAGCCGCCGGAGTAAGCGAGGATGACTTTCTTTTTGCCGCCAGTACCAGGGAAGTTGTTGGGATTTGATTTACCGTTGGTTTCCATAATTATTGCTCCTGTTGAGTCTTGGTTAATACATCTTCTAAAATTTTCATGGCCTGATCGATTTCGGTCTTGGTCACCACCAGAGGCGGGACAAACCGGATGACATCGGCTCCAGCGCCCACCAACAGCAGGCCGTTTTCTCGGCAGGCCGTCACAATGGGGGCGGTGGGGACAGACAGCTCGATGCCTTGCATCAAGCCGATCCCACGGACATCGGTGATGACGGGAAACTTTTCTTGCAACGTCGTCAGGTGCTGAATGAGATGCAGCCCCACGGTTTGCACATGAGCCAGCAGATCGTTGTGCAGCAGATCGTGTAAGACAGAAATACCAGCAACACTGGCAAGGGGATTCCCGCCAAAAGTGGCGGCATGATCGCCAGGGGCAAAAGCATCCGCAACTTTATCCGTTGCCATCATGGCGCCGATGGGGAAACCACCACCCAAGCCTTTGGCCAAGGTGATGATATCCGGGTTCACGCCGTAATGCTGATAGGCAAACAGGTGACCGGTTCTACCAATGCCGCACTGGACTTCATCAAAAATGAGGACAATGTCATGTTCGGCGCACAAGGCTTTGACGGCTTTTAAGTAGTCCACATCCGCAGGGCGAATGCCGCCTTCGCCTTGAATCGGCTCCATCAACACGGCGCATGTGTTGGGGGTGATGTGTTGCCGTAAGGCCTCTAAGTCGTTATAGGGGACATGTGAAATGCCGGGCAGAAGGGGATCTAAATCTTTTTGGTATTTGGGCTGACCTGTGGCGCTGACCGCCCCGTAGGTTCTACCGTGAAACCCACCTTCCATGGCTATGATGTCGGTCCGGTGGGATCCATGAGCTTTTTTGCCGTACTTGCGCGCCAGCTTTAAGGCAGCTTCCACAGCTTCGGTGCCGCTATTGCAGAAAAACACTTTGTCTAAATCACTATTATTAACCAGGGTTTCTGCCAGTTGAACCTGAGGTTCGGTCCAGTATAGGTTAGAGCAATGGGCAATGCGGTGCAGTTGATCCGTCAGGTTTTGAATATAGTCTGGGTTGCTGTGACCCAGAGCATTGACGGCAATACCGGCCACAAAGTCCAGGTATTTTTTGCCTTCCATATCCCACACGGTGGATCCCTGGCCCCACTGTAGGGCAATGGGAACCTGACTATAGGTGTTCATCACCACGGCTTTGCCGCGTTGGATAAGTGCTTCGGTTTTAGTTGTGGTCACATTATCGCTCATAGGAAATCATCTCGCTTTCAAAGGGGAATATGATTTAGGCTTCCACCCGAGTGCCGTCACCGTCTTCTTCAAATAAATCCAGGAGTAAGCCGTGTTCTTTTTTGCCGTCGGTAATAAAGACAGACTCCACGCCTTGGTGTACTGCTGTGACACAGCAGTCTACCTTGGGCACCATACCGTCTGAAATCACGTTTTGGGCAACCAGGTCGGGGACATCTTTGACCGACAGCCGAGGAATGACCGATTCTTTATCATTCTTGTCTTTTAAGACGCCACTGACATCTGAGACGAACACCAACTTCTTGGCTTTTAGAGCGCCGGCAATGGCCACGGCAGCATAGTCGGCATTGACGTTATAGCTTTGGCCCACTTCATCCACGCCCACCGGGGAAACCACCGGCAAGTATCCCTGGTTAATCAGGGATTCAATCAGCATGGTATTTACCTGGATAATCTCGCCTACCAGACCAATATCCTGACCGTTGGAATTTTTCTTCTGCGCCCGAAGCAGGTTGCAATCTTTGCCGTTCAAGCCAATGGCTTTGGCGCCCAGTTTGTTCAATCGGTAAACCAAATCGGGGTTCACTTTGCCGGAAAGCACCATTTCTACGACTTCCATGGTGGCTTCATCGGTATAGCGCAAGCCGTTAACGAAGGTGGGATCAATATTTAATTTTTTCAGCATCTGGTTAATGGCCGGTCCACCACCATGAACCAAGACCGGAAACACCCCGGCTGCTTTTAAGTCAGCCACCTCTTGTAAGAACTGGGTCATGGCCTCAGGCTCGGTAAGGGTGCTGCCGCCAAGTTTAATGACCACAGTTTTACCGTAATAGGCTTGGATGTTTTCCAGGGCCTGTTTCAAGGCCTGTTGAATCTCTGCCGGATCGGCTGCTTGGGAGGATTCGGCTGAAGGGGTTGAGGCGTTCACGGTCCGCTTTTTCTCCATTTCAATGACGTTGGTGGCTTTCTTTTTCATCATGTGGGGGGTCCGTTTAGGTGCATATTAGGTGCGGTAGTCTCCGTTAATTGAGACATATTCGTGGCTGAGGTCACAGCCCCAGGCAGTGGCCTGGGCGGTGCCGTCTACCAGTTGAATGGTGACGGCAATATCTTTTTCAGACAGCACCTGTTTGGCGTGGGCCTCATCAAAAGGCAGGGGAACGCCGGCTTTTAAAAATTCCAGTTCGCCTTGGCTGCTGGTGGCGGTCATAGACACCAGCGTGGTATCAAAGTTTACGCCTGCAGTACCCATGGCGCCAATGATTCTGCCCCAGTTGGCGTCTTCGCCATAAAAGGCGGCTTTTACCAGGCTGGAGGAAACGACGGCTCTACCCAGGGCCTGAGCATCCTGCTTGGTGGCGGCGCCTTTTACGGTGACGGCTAAAAACTTGGTGGCGCCTTCGCCGTCTTTGGCAATTTGTTGGGCCAGGGTCTGGTTGACGTATTGCAGAGCTGTTTTAAATTTGGCAAAATCTTCATTTTCTTCGGTTATGGTTTGGTTTTCGGCCAGGCCGTTGGCTAACACTGCTACCATATCGTTGGTGCTGGTGTCTCCGTCTACGGAGATCATATGATAGGAATCTGCAACGCTTTCTTGGAGAGCTTTTTGCAGTAATGATTGTTCAATATCTGCATCGGTGGTGACAAAGGCCAGCATGGTCGCCATGTTGGGGTGAATCATCCCAGAGCCTTTGGCAATACCACCGATGGTGACGATTTTTCCGCCAATTTCAACTGTGACCGCCACTTGTTTGGTATAGGTGTCGGTGGTCATAATGGCCGTTGCCGCATCCTCAGCTTTATCAGCGGTATCGCTTAAGACGGTTGCCGCATTTTGAATCCCGGCCAATACTTTCTCAATGGGCAGCGGAACCCCAATGACACCGGTAGAGGAAACCAGGATTTGATGGAGATCTAAACCTAGAGCACTGGCGGTGGTTTCGGCCATTTGGTGGGCGTGCACCATGCCCTGTTTGCCGGTGCAGGCGTTGGCGTTGCCGCTGTTAACCACAATGGCGGACACTTTGGACTGCTGGCTTAAGACGGTTTGGCACCATTGAATGGGGGCCGCTTTCACCACATTGGTGGTCATCATGGCGGCCACGGTGGCGGGGACTTGGCTGACAATAAGGGCCACATCCGGCTTTTCCATGTTTTTGATACCCGCCTTCACCCCAGAAACTTGGAACCCTTCTGGTGCAGCAATGCCTCCGGCAACAGCCTGGAGTTGGCTTGTTTGTTGAATCTCTTGTTGGGTTTGGGTTTCAGTCGCAATGGCCATTTTGGATTCCTTTAATGGGTGGGTGAGTGTGGTGTAAAAGGTGGGATTTAAAACGCAAAAACCCCGGACCTACGAAGGGTTCGGGGCTTTTGGAAACTTTGTTGAAGATGTGATGATTACAGATGCAACGTTTCCAGACCCCGAACCGTACGAGGGCGGCGGCGGGGGCGTGGTTGGCGGTTGGTGATGGAAACTGAGATCATCTTGTTTAAAAAATCCTGACGCGTGGGTCACAAAAATATTCCCCCTTAGTAAAGGTCGAAACCTTGAAATTGTCAACTAAAGTTTTTGTAGATAGTGGTTAAACACGTGAACACAAAATTTTGTGCTATTTGAGCTCCTTCAACTTGTAGGGGCGTCCCCCTGTGGGTGCCCTGGCCAGCCCGAGGCAACATAGATGCCTTCGGACCGGGTCGGCACAGGGGCCGACCCCTACAGGGGAATTTTACGCCGGAAACACCGGCAGTTGCTCCAGGCCGGTGGTTTCGGGCAGGCCAGATATCAGGTTCATGTTTTGGATCCCCTGGCCGGCGGCGCCTTTGACCAGGTTATCGATGGCGGCCACGGCAATGACCCGATTGGTTCGCTCATCTACCGTAATGCCGATGTCGCAGTAGTTAGAGCCTTTGACCCAACGGGTTTCAGGCGATGCGCCTTCCGGCAGAACCCGGACAAAAGGCTGGCTGATGTATGTTTTTTCATACAACGCCAAAATCTCTTTGGCGCTGATTTTTTGGATGAGTTGGGCATAGCCGGTGGTTAAAATGCCCCGATTCATGGGCACCAGGTGCGGGGTAAAAGAGATATTGGGTGTATTGACGCCTAAATGGCCAATGAGGCCCAGCCCTTGCTCAATTTCTGGGGTGTGGCGGTGGCTGGCGATTTTGTAGGCCTTAAAGGATCCGTGGACCTCATCAAAGTGCAGATCCAACGATAAGGTGCGCCCGGCGCCGGAGACTCCGGATTTCGCATCAATAATGAGGGTAGCCGGATCAATGAGGCCTTCTTTGACCAGAGGCGCTGTGCTTAAAATGCTGGCGGTGGGGTAGCAGCCGGGGTTGCCGATGAGGCGGGCGTTTTGAATGTCGGTTTTGAAAAATTCCGGCAGGCCATAAACGGCTTTAGCCAATAGACTTGCCCGTGGGTGAGCCAGACCGTACCACTGTTCATAGATGGCGGCGTCTTTTAAACGAAAATCTGCCCCCAGGTCAATGACTTTGGCCTGCTCCAGAACATCCGGGGTCACTTTTTCGGCGGCCAGTCCATGGGGCAAGGCCAAAAAGATAACGTCCACGTCCTCGGCCAATTGCTGCATATCTTCGGGCTGGCAGTGCACGTCTACAATTTTGTAGAAGCTTTTGTAGACGCTGCTATAGGGATGGCCTGCATAGCTTTTGGACGTGAGGGCAATTTTTTCGACGTTGGGGTGCTGGTGAAGCAACCGCACCAGCTCTTGGCCTCCGTAGCCCGTGGATCCGATAATACCGACTGAAAGCATTTGTGTGGACACCATTCTGTTTGTTTTAGGGATTGAAAAATGTGTTGAAAAAGTGGGTTGATTTTACCGGAGATGGTCTTGTTCCTCAAGAACGAACATCTTGAACAAGGTCTATCGGTTAAGCTGCAATATGCGTGAAAAACCTGATGAGTCGTAAGCTTACAGGGTTAATTGTTACGGATTGTTACTGGTCGAGGCGGTTTTTTAGGTTAAAATCTGGCGAAACCAGAAACCTGTGGGATAATACTTTTTTGGTTTTATTCCAATTTCCCCATTCCTGAGTGTTAGATCCTCCAGATAGCAAATGGTATAAACGCCCGTGTTTCCTAAAAACATGAGTCCTGTATTGATGTTTTTATTGTACCGGCAGGTACACGGGCTTTTGCCTCCGGTTAGGGAGTTTACAGCGTTTATGAACGACGCATTTTTTGACGTGTCCCGTTTTTATTCGTTTAGCCCCTTGATCCGGGTGGCTCAGCTCATGAAATTGAATGGAACTCACAGTTTTCTCTGTCCGCCCCTACTCTATAAGACTGGTTAGAAAGATACACCCTTGCTTCCAGCCGTTACCCGCCACTCTCCAGACATTCCTACCTCTCCCCGATTTGGCAGCGGACGGCTTTTAACCTCTGTATTCAGCACCCTTGAACGCAAGCCTTTGAATGATTTGGTGCTGAAAGATATTTTTTGCTTCAACCTGCCCTATATGGCATTGGCCCGAACCACCCAAGAATTGCGGGATATGTTACCCAACCAGCTGGGGCTGTTGGCGGTAACCATTGGGTCTATGACCCTTATGCCGCCTTTGCTTCGAAAACCGGCGGCCTGGATTTCCGGCCAGTCGGAAGCATCTTTGAAAGAACGCCTTTCTCCTGAGCTGCTAAAAACCATTGGGAAGAAAGCCAAATTGGCTCGGCTGGGCGTTTCTTTTGGCTTGCTGTTTCCATTTGCCGCTGGGTTTATGGCAGTGCCGTTTATGCGGGACTGGTTAACCGTTGAACGCTCTGGCACGGCAAACTTTGAGCAACTGATTGGGCTGAAGCAAGGCAACAAAAACGAAACGGCTGAAGACACCCAAAAGTCCATTGACCACTATAAAAGCCTGTTCTTTAAAACCTTAGGCGCCGGGTTTGGATTAGGGGCCGCCAGTTTGGTGGGGTTCAGTTTGGCTTCCCGCAGAGCCGGCGCCACAGCAAACAAATTGGTGGACGGGCTGTTTAATAACTTTAGCCTACGTGGTAAATCGTCCGGTGAAGTGGCGGGTGTTGCCTCTACCATGTTGTTTTGGCTGCTGCCTCCTTATGTCGGCTGGATGATGGCGGCGCGAGATAAGACTGAGCGCCGGGAATTTATGATTAAAGGGGTGAACTCTCTTTTATGGTTCTCGCTGTTCACCCCCTTCTTTTTAAAGGGCAAGGCCGTCAACAAATTTGCCAAGCTGGGCATAGATACCGGCGTTGACAAGGCTAAAAATACGCTGGTAAAAGGTTTCCAAGGAAGCATCCCCACCTATGAGGCCATTCAAAAACTGGCTCCTGAGGTGAAAGAAAAAGCGCTTAAAGTAAAAGATCGTTATGCATTGTTATCCTGGCTTATTCCGGTGACGATGCTGGGTTTATCGCCTCAGATGTTTAACATCTTTTTT
>JAHQWC010000003.1 GCA_019634025.1 Vampirovibrio sp. | reverse complement strand
ATTCTCAACATTGTTGGTCAGGGTATAAGAAGTGTCGTAGACATAAACGGTATCGTTTCCTTCATCAACATTTTCAATAACAATGTCACTACTACCGTTGACGTGATACAAATCATCACCTATGCCGCCCCGCATAGTCTTTACGCCGGTAGCACCGGTAAAAAGCGCCGTACCAATCAAAATATCGTTGCCTTCTTCCCCGTTCAGGCTGTCATTACCGCTACCACCAAACAAGGTATCGTGGCCTGTACCGCCATAAAGCTCATCATCTCCAGAATCGCCTTGCAAATCATCATCCCCTGCAAGCCCGTTCATCAAATCACCATAGACGGTTCCCGTCAGTAAGTCGTTTGTGCTGGTTCCATTAATCTCTGACATAACGTTCTATCCTTTTCCGTAAGCGATAGGTGAGAGTGCGAAACTGTTCTTCCACCTGCTTTCTAGTTCATAATATATATATCGTCACATCTACGTAGTACTAAAGTTGTATATTAACAATTGTTAAGTTCTTTATTCATCAAATTTTCAGCCTAAAAGAACTAGAAGTTTTAGGTCTACAAAATACACCTGAATAACTTTCTATTTATCTGTATTGCAACATGTGTTGCATCAAAAAAATTCCCCTCTTCATGAGAAGGGAAATTTGTAGAAAATAGGTTGAGTAGGAACTTGTATTAAGACAACATTGCCTGCACTTCGCCAAAGTTAACGTTGCCGTCATCGTTAAACACCAGCCGTTCAATTTCACCAATACCGTCATTGGCGTCATTGGTGTTGTCAAAATATTCTTGAATGGTGACGGACTTCCCGTTACCAAAATCAATAAACAAATCTTCGTGTTGCCCGTTGGTATCACGATCAACCGCTGTCCAACTAACAACATTGTTGATACTAGTATCTAAATACAACCGATCACCGTTGTGAGACTCATCAAAAATGGTATCGGCGCCAAAATTGCCAGTGACATAGTAGTAGTCTCTACCACTTCCACCAATCAGGGTGTCATTACCCCCCAAACCATACAGTCGATCGTTACCGGCCATTCCGGTCAACACATTGTCGCCTTCACCACCGGTTAACCGATTATTTCGGGCGTTACCCGTCAAATCAATATCAGTGTTATACCGGATAATCCCGTTTTCCACATTGTCGGTTAAGGTATAAGAAGCATCGTACAGGTAAACCGTGTCGGTTCCTTCTCCGGCATTTTCCACAATCACATCAGTGGTGCCATTAATGTAATACCGATCGTTTCCGGCGCCACCCCGTAAGGTTTTGATACCGGTAAAGCCTTTATGGGCAGGACTGCCCCACAACTGATCATTGCCGGCGCCACCAGAGATATCATCGTTGCCGTGGCCACCTTCCAGCCGATCTCTACCGCTACCGCCATCAATAATATCGTCGCCGTTACCACCGTGAATATAATCGTTGTTGTTATTCCCATTCAAGGTGTCATTACCGGCGCCACCCCATAGATAATCATTTCCATCGCCCCCGTTTAAGGTATCAGCGCCACCACGTCCGTACAAACGGTCCACACCACCCAGGCCAGATAAAGTATTACTATCTTCAGCACCGTAAATATAGTTGTTGGAACCGTTTCCTGTTCCGTCATAATTACCCAGGCTCCGGATATGGAGGTTTTCAAAGTTATTAGCCAGGGTATAAGACCCGTCATAGACATAAATAGTATCTGTTCCCTGGTTATTCCCTTCATTCACGACATCGCCTGTTGCATTAATATAGTAGGCATCATTACCGGAACCACCGTTCAAGGTTTTGGTACCAGTCGTGCCTTTCCAGTTGGTGTTTCCATATAAAGCGTCGTTACCAGAGCCACCATTCAGGGTGTCTACCCCATTATGACCTTCTAAAGTGTCATTGCCGGATCCGCCATTCAAAATATCGTTGCCTTCGCCCCCATTGAGATAATCGTTTTGGTTATCACCATTCAGAGTATCGTTACCAACACCCCCATAAAGCCTGTCGTTATTGTTTCCTCCGTGCAGAGTATCGGCTCCAGCCATCCCATAGAGAGTATCATTTCCGGACTGACCGCGTAAAACGTTATCACCACCAGCGCCTGTTAACACATTAGCCAAATTATTACCGGTACCATTAATGTTGGTATCAAAGCGAATTTCCAAGTTTTCCACATTCCCGGTCAAGGTATAGTTGTTGTCATACACGTAAACCGTATCAATCCCCTCACCGGCATTCTCATATACTCGGTCATCAGCGCTGTCCACGTGATACAGATCATCGCCAGTACCACCGTACATGTTCTTCCGGCCGGTCTGTCCAATCCAGTTGGCGCCACCATGTAAAATATCGTTACCAGCATTACCTCTTAAGGTATCGGTCCCATTCCCACCGTATAATTCATCGTTACCGTCACCACCGTTCAAGGTATCGTTACCAGCACCACCGTTCAACAAATCGTTCCCGGCATCTCCGTTCAGTGAGTCATTACCGGCACCGCCAAACAGAGAATCGTTGTCGTCACCGCCGTTCAGGGTATCTACCCCGGCAAAACCATAAAGCGTATCCTGGCCACTGAGACCGGACAATATGTTGTTCCCACCAGCCCCGGTTAAGGTATTATCCAACCCGTTGCCGATGCCGTTGATATTGATGTTGTAACGAATCTCCAGGTTTTCCACGTTATTGGTCAGGGTATAAGAGGTATCGTACAACCATACGGTATCATTCCCTTCGGCAGCATATTCAACCACAATGTCAGAACTGCCGTTCACATGGTATAAGTCATCTCCAACACCACCACTCATGGTTTTAACGCCGGTAGCACCGGTAAAAGACGGTGCTCCTAATAAAATATCGTTGCCGACTTCACCATTCAGGGTATCTGTACCATGCCCACCAAACAGAGTGTCATGACCAGTACCACCGTGCAGGGTATCATCCCCCGTATCGCCTTCCAGTTCATCATCACCACCCAGACCATAAATTGTATCTCCGATATCGGATCCTTCTAACAGGTCGTTTGATGTGGTGCCGTAAATTTCTGACATTTCTGTTGAACCTTCTTTTCCGTAAGCGTTAGGCAGAAAGTATGAACCCGATTGTGACCTTTGATTGATAATGAACCTGCCATGTAATCCTTAATAGATATATCGTCATATGTCTTTTGTGACTTAAGTACCACATCGATAATTATTAAGTTTTGTATATATACCAACACTCAAAAACAGGCCTTTACCCCCCAATTTAGGAATTCAATGACTTTTTCTCTTTGAAAAGGATACAGATAGGGTGAATGACAATATAACTACCTACGCTGTATACCTTTAACATTTGGTTACTTAGCCATCTCCTCAACTTTAAGTAGCTCTCTATCCAATTTGTTGCCCAACAAAAGCAACATTTCAGCTAGATTGGTGTTTATCTGACATGGATGTCACAATAGTGACCGTCCAATTACCCCGACAATAGAGCTTCTATACGAATGGCCGCTCAACTTCCCTCAGTCATGCTACCCAACTGGGTTCACTATACCAATTTGTTTCAAGACACCGCCTTGATGAACCGAGCGGTATTGGACACTGTGGGTTATGGTATTCCTTCAGTTGCCCTGACGCGGAATCCGACGGAACGTAAAGAGCAGACCCTGGACCGGATTTTGGTGATTGGTTCTGCCTTCTTTTTGGCGCCGCTTCACGCTTTATTGCTGATGCGGTATTTTGGCCGGAAATTGCCGTCCAAAGAGCTGATGCGGGTATCTTATAAGCACTTGAAATCGCTACCAGAGTTTAAGCAGGGGTTAGAAGAAGTTGCTAAAAACATTGTTCGGGACAGCCGGGGAAAAAAATCTTGGACTATTCCAGAAAAGCTGCTTAAAGATGATAAATATGCCGATTCTATCCGAAAGCAGCTAATCGATGCTAAATCTCACATGTTGTTGTGGGATTTGCTGATTGAGGCCAGTATTTTGATGAACATTAAGTTCATTACCAACTGGGTAACCCGGAAAAAGACCGGGAAGAATCAGCACGCCGGGGAGCAAGGGGTGGTTTCTGCCGACAAGTTGGATAACCTTTATAAGGAATACGACAAGAAAAAGCGGTTCTCCGAAAAGTTTAAGCAATCTCTAGGTATGATGATGGCTTTGGTCATCAGCCCCACCGTGGCGTTGGGCTTACGTCATGCCATGCGACACCCCGACAAACAGAACGTGGTGTTAAAAGGTCTGCGGAAGATTGCAGATAAGTTTGATTACAAGCGTGGAATTTACATCAGCATGCTGCCCTTAGGGATTTTGGTGGGTTTGCAGTATCTGGGGTACCTGATGGCAGCCCGGGACAAACATGAGCTACGGGAAAAAGCGACGGTACAAGGGATTGGGAACTATATCTTTTTCTTTGGGAATGCCACCTGGATGTACTTACTGGGCAAGACTGTGTTGCGGAAAGCGAAAATAAAGCCAACGCTGGGGATTCAAGAGAATGTAGACCGATTGAAAAAAGCAGGGAAGTCCGCACCGCTGATTACCAAAGCCGCCACCGGGGCTGCGGCGTTTTACTGGCTGTGTTTTGCCTTAAACAACTTGTCGTTTGCCGGGCTGGTGGTGGGCAATAACCATGCCACAACAAAGAAAGTGAAGAAGGAGGCTGAGGCACTAGCTGTGAAGCAGCAATTGGAGAAGCTGGCAGGTGTTGGCAAAGGACCGTATCAGCCGATTCAAAGACAGCCATGGCCTTTTGTTAATCAATCGTTTTCTCAGATTAACTTGTAAGACAATGCTAACTTTTATCCCCAATACTGTTTCAAGGGCTTTTGAGGTATGTCTTTAACCATTTGATTTTCAGGATTTCTATTTCTTTGCCTTACAAGTTGGTGTACTTTCTGGGCAATAATTTGAGCAGGATTTTCAAGTCTATTAGAACCCGTTTTTTGTAAAGGAAAGGATTCTAATTTTGACATATAGCCCTTGCTTAAAAACTTATTTAAAAAGTCTAAGTGAATTGGATCTTTCTTTTTAATGATGCTTTTAGGCGTATAGATAACCGTTTTTTTTCCGGAACATAAAGCTTCACTTATTTGGGAAGTACTTTCAGCTGTGACAACAATGAAGTCTGCCAACCCTAACATTCCATAATATGGGTTCAATCTATTTTTTGAATAGGGAAACATATAGTCCGCGTAAGGTGCTAGTTTTTTAAACACTGCATCTTCTACTTCTTGAGGAGTTCGCAAGCTTGTTGATACCAGAAGTCTTGCTCCCAGTTTTTCTGCTAAAGCAATCACACCGTTACATAGCTCATTAGCATGTTTTAAAGTAAATGGAACTATCTCCGTTTGTTTATTATCAGAATCAACAATTGGCACAGAGCCTCCCAAAAGTACTGTAATAATAGGCTTCGATTTTGTTGACGGATAAATCAGTTTGTCTTTCCATTTTTTTGCCGCATTAGCAACTAGTTCAGGATCAACTGGGTTTGGCAGCGTATCAATATGAAAAGCTTTTTTTGAAATTAGAGGGGGTATCTTTTCTCCGGGCGGGATAGCAATTAAATCAAAACTGTTAGTATGGCGGGAGGGAGTCCCCAAACTGAAGAGAATGCTTTCAGGTTTTATTTTTTTCAATGCTAGTCCTGTGAATAATTGGTCAGGCCAACTAAAATAGTTTAAGTAAACGGGGGTAGAGCCCTTTGGAAAGTCCGGTAGCTTTGTTTTTAATATTTCAACTGCTCGATCTAGAATTTTTTGAAGCGATAATGTTAGTACTTCTGGTTTTTTGCTTAACTCCTTCTTAAATTCAGAAATAAGCTTGCTCTTCTCGTCAATAAGTGAGGGAAGTCTAACATGTCGTTCTTGAATAGGTGTAATTGCAGTAGCAATTCCTTGCATTGTTTTTTGATGGCCAACGTTTTGACTGTTTATAAATACAGGATAAAGTTTCTGATCAGTTTTCATAAATTAAACGGAAACCGTTTGTCCCATGGCCTCTAGAGTGGCATTCAGTGAAGTCATATCAAACACATTATAGACCTGAACCATCGGGTGGCATTTTTTGATCATACCGGTGAGGACCTTGCCAGGACCAAACTCGATGACGGTGTCTACGCCCAATTGGGTGAAGAGTTGATCCATGGTTTGGGTCCAGCGTACGGAGTGGTTGATTTGCTTGGAAAGCTTTGCTTTCAATTCATCACCTGCAGTGGTGGGCTGGGCATCTACATTGGTAATGACCGGTACAACAGCATTGTTGAAGGTATAGGGGGATAAGAACGTTTCAAAAGACGTCGCCGCTTCAGCCATTAAGGGGGAATGGAATGCTCCTCCTACAGCTAAAGGCAGAACTCTTTTGGCGCCGGCTTCTTTAAGTTGAATCCCAGCAGCTTCTACAGCCGGAGGGGCTCCGGAAATAATGAGCTGTTCCGGTGTATTGTAGTTGGCGGCGACCACAGGGCCTAGATCAGCAGGAATTCCTTGAAGAACCGCTTCTACCTTTTCGGCAGGCAGACCTAACACGGCGCTCATGGCTCCCTGCTGGGCCTGATCCATCAGGCTAGCGCGTTGGTGGATGAGCTTAGCAGCAGTTTCCAGATCAATAACCCCACTGGCATAAAGTGCGCCGTATTCGCCCAAGCTGTGCCCAGCCGTGACGATGGGTTGTATGTCGGACTTTTCTTGAAACAGCGCCAAGGCAGCCAGTGAGGTGGCCAAAATGGCTGGCTGGGTGTAGAGGGTTCGTTTCAGTTTATCTTCCGGCCCGTTGAAGCAGATGGTGCTTAAGTCGCTGGAGGTGTTGGCATCAAATACTTGGTAAATTTTGTTGGCAATGCCACCAGCTTCACTGAAATCTTTTCCCATCCCCACCGTTTGCGCACCCTGGCCGGGAAAAATAAAAGCAACCTTCAGCATCTGAAAACCTCCTTTAAATGGCAAGAACCTTGCTATATTTGTCTGAAAGTATACCTAAATGAAAGGTTTGAATCTAGAAGTCTCTTTGGGTAGCTTTATAGCAAATACCCGCACCCATAGTTGAGTGCGGGAATCTGGAATTCTATAAGTTATTATTAGTTCAGTTTTGCGGCATCTCTGTGGGTAAACCAATTTTTCCCTTTATTACCGCCAAGCCTGGCAAAAGCATTGATGTCCTCGCTTTCCAGAACCGTGTTATCACCTTTCAGGTTAGCAATGGAATCAAACATTCCGAAGACTACTTCTGCCACGCTAACAAATCTCGGATCGCTGTTGGGATCATTAATATAGTCTTCCAACGCTGCTTTTTGGGCATCAGCATCCCCGGCATCAAAGATACCCATTTGGGTTAAGGCTTCGTTTACTTGAGCTCGGGTATATGCATACTTTGTGGGATCCGCGTCAGCTTTAGAGATCTCAACTTCACGGTTGGCAAATTTCTCAATGTCGGCCTCACTGATTTCAGCATCGAGGCCGCCTGTGATACCATCAGCCTGAGCGATATCTGTGTAGTGGTCCAGGGCAAACTGGGCCATGGCCCTCTCTTTATCAGTTTTGGCAGGATCATTTGCGGCTTCGCGGAGAGTCTCGATCTCTTTGTCGGCACTGGTTTCATCAAAGATACCCAGTTCCTGTAAAAAGCCTTTCATATCATCCAAAGCAAAGGCTGTATCGGGATCATCCAGACTATCCACATCCGCCTGAGAAACATCAGCGGCGTTGCCATCTCCTTTGGCCAGTTCCGCAATGTCAGTAGACTGAAGGGTCGCAGCGTCTCCGGACAAGGCGGTAATACTTTCCAGGTTATCTGCAAGCAATTTAATGGTTGCTTTTGCCTCGGCAGATACAGTGGGATCACTTTGTAAATTGTTCAGAATCCGAAACTGCTGTAATGGTGTGCCTGCGTCAAACACGCCTTTTGATTGCAGAAGCGTATTTATTTCTGCTGTGCTCGAAGGCGCCTCCGGATTTGGAGCAGGGGTTGGACCACCATCTAGACCATAAAAATCATGGTCAGATACCGTATAGGATATACCATCTTTTTTGGCGAGTTCGATTACATCTGAAGCTTCTATTAACTGTGTGTTACCTGATAATTCAGCAACTTTTTCTAAATTTTCTGCAAGCTTAATATAGACTTGCTTTAAACTAGGATCTGTAGAGGGGTCCTGAATAAGTTCATTAATAAGCCTTAGTTGTTGTAATGGAGTCTGTGCATCAAATACCCCTTTTGACTGTAAGCCACTGTTAACTGCAATGGGATAAGGAGCTGGCTGCGGATTCGGAGATGGGTTTGGCGGTGCCGGCGGATTGTAAGGGGGAACAGGCGGTTGCCCCATACCCATTTGGCTCATCATTTGTTGCATGACTTGAAACATCATGTTCATCATCTGCATCATGGGGTTCTGTTGCTGAGGGGGCATTCCATATGGGTTAGGCGCAGTGTATTGGCCCACAAACATTTGAAATGGATTGATGCTTTGTTGTTGCGGATTGTACCCACCATAAAGGGTGTTTGATACACCACTCATGGTTTGATTCAGGCCGGCTAAAAACCCTTGCATATTTGCGCTCATAAACCTTAATCTCCTTCCCCTTCGGGGTTACATACTGTTCACACTCTCTCCAAGGTATTTTGAATAATATTGTGTTCAAAATATTTTATTATAAATAAATAAAAACAATCATTTGTTTAAGATTGCGTTTGGATATCCATCTTGTAACATTAATTTACAAGATGGAAAAACACCTTACTCCTATCAGATTCTAACCTACCGGCTTTTTTAGAATAGGTGAAACCGTTTAGAGTTAACAAAGCTAATTAAACGAGTTGGATTTCCTGTGTATCAGAAGTTTCCTGATGCTTTCCCAGGCGCTGATCCACACAAGACCATCTTAGTACAGTAGTTCCCCAGGCTGCACCGGCGCCAAAACCACACATCGCAAGAACATCACCTTGTTTTACCCGACCATCCAACACGGCTTCATTCAAGGCTAACGGCACCGAAGCCGCAGAGGTATTGCCGTATTTTTGTAGATTCACAATGAGTTTCTCTTCCGGAATACCCATTTTCTCGTTCATCGCCTGTAAAATCCGAATATTGGCTTGGTGCAGCACCACGTGATCCAAGTCGTCTAAGGTCATGCCCGCCTTGTCTACAATGGAGCGGATAGTCATTGGAACTGTGTTGACAGCAAACTTGAACATCTCCCGGCCATTCATATAGACATAATTATTGCCAGGCTCGCGGGGTTTAACCAACGGACAGTTTTGGGCTGAGGTGTGTAAGGTGAGTTCAGCTCCTTTAGAGCCATCCACACCGAGTTCACAAGCTAAAATATCATCAGTTTCCGGGTCAGCCTTTAAAATGATGGCTCCGGCGCCGTCACCAAAGAGGACGCAGGTGTTTCTATCGGACCAATCCGTGTAACGAGAGTGAATATCGCTGGCCACAACGATGGCGGTTTTATACGTGCCGGCGCGTAGGAACTGACTGGCGGTGATAATGCCGTATACAAACCCGGAGCAGGCCATGGCAATATCAAACCCAACGGCCCGGCTGGCGCCGATTCGGTGTTGGAGTTGGCAGGCGGTCGCCGGGTAGATGGTGTCTGGGGTAGAGGTGGCGGCAATGATTAAGTCAACTTCTTCTCCATCCATTCCGGCACTGGCTAATGCATCTTGGATGGCATTTTCTGCGAGATCGACAATGGATTGATTGCCTGTCACCACATGGCGCTGACGGATGCCGGTGCGACTGGCGATCCATTCATCGGAGGTGTCCACCAACTGTGTTAAATCATCATTGCTAATAATGGTTTCTGGGGCATATGCGCCAATGCCGGCGATGGTTACCCCGAAAGAGGTGGTGGGTTTGTTGGTGTTTACAGACATGCGACAGGGGATCCTTCCGTCAGTTTGGTGGTAATTTTTTCAATGACATTGGCCTCTACAGCGTCTTTGGCAACCCGAATGGCATGCTTGATTGCATTGGCGGAACTGCCGCCGTGAGCAATGACGCAGGTACCCTTAATCCCCATTAAGAGTGCGCCGCCAAATTCTTCGTGGTCCACTTTTTTACGGGCGCGTTTAAGGGCCCGCCGTAACAACAATGCACCGGCCATGGCCGACAGGGTGCTTTTCATCTCCTGCTTGAGAAGTTTTAAAATCATGGTCGCTACACCTTCAGAGGACTTTAGCGCCACGTTGCCGGTGAATCCGTCGCATACTGCTACTTCAGCGCCACCTAAATACATATCCCGGCCCTCGATGTTGCCGATGAAGTTGATGGCTTGATCATGCTCCAGCATTTTAAAGGCGGAATTCACAAAAACATTACCTTTTCCGGCTTCTTCTCCAATATTGAGAAGCCCGACCCGCGGGTTGTCTATGTGGTAGACGTGTTTCATAAAAACAGTGCCCATGCGGCCAAACTGCACCAGCATTTCCGGCAGGCAGTCGGCGTTGGCCCCGGCATCGATGAGCAGGCATGGGGAGGCCAGAGATGGGAGCACCACGCCGATGGCGGGGCGATCAATGCCTTCAATACGTCCGATGTTAAAAATGGCGGATGCCATTGCGGCACCCGTGCTGCCGGCCGCCACCATGGCGTCGGCCTTGCCGTCACCCACGCATTTGGCCGTTACGACGATTGAAGAATCTTTTTTCTTGCGAATGGCAATGCCGGGGGCGTCACCCATGGCAATGACTTCGGTTGCCGGCACCACTTCAACACTGAGGTTGTGGCGGCGGATTTTTTCTTGGTATTGCTGGAGTTCCAGTTCAATAACATCCGGCTTACCGACCAGACAAACGCCCACCTTGTATAATCGAGCACCCAGAATGGCGCCCTTAATGATTTCGTGGGGCGCATGGTCGCCGCCCATGGCGTCGATGGCGATTCGGACCGGCTTTTTCGTCATTTAAAACACTTTAGCAAGCTGATTACTTATTTCAGGAAATGCCTACGGAAGAAATCAAGCAGCTTCCAGGCAGTTATTTAGCCGTGATCGTGATCATGGTCATGATCATCGCCATGATCGTGGGTGTGGAACTTTTCGCTGACAATCCGGTTTTTGTAAAAACCGCACTCCACACACAATACGTGAGGCAGCTTGACCGCACCGCAGTGCTGGCATTTGGTAAGGGCAGGCACGGTAGCCTTCCAGTTAGACCGGCGGTGACCCTGGTCGGAATGTCCGACGCGTTGCTTAGGGACTGGCATTGCAATAAACCTCTTGCATTCAATTGATTAAAAAACTGGGGTAAGCATTCAGTATGGTGCTACAGGCAGACCATTTTGACAAAAAGATGGTCTGGTGACAAGTTTTTGACATTGGGTCTTAATGTAATTCATCGGACAGGCAGTGAGGGGTGCCTCTTCTGGAAACACTAAACCTTTAACGCTACAATGTGAGTCTCGTGTCTTATGTATTTGGAGAATCTCTCGATGCTGGCTGGCTTGTTACAGCCCGACTATACGCTTCAGTCTTCTGAAACCCCTTATCCGGTTTTACCAGAGGGTGGCGCTCTTATTCAAGTAACCGGCTGTGGGATTTGTGGGTCGGACCTGGATAAGGTGGTGAACCAAAAAGCACAGCCCGGGAGTGTACTGGGGCATGAGTTGGTGGGGACGATTCAAGCACTTTCTGAAACGGCTGAAACCTCCTTTCAGGTTGGAGATCGGATTGTCAGTGCGCATCATGTGCCGTGTCAAAAATGTCATTTTTGCCGCAATGGCAGCGAGTCGATGTGCCGGGCGTTTAAAACCACCAATGTATATCCCGGTGGGTTTTCTCAGGTGGTGGCTTTAAGTGGTGGGCATATGGCTCATACGGCATTTAAGGTGCCTGAGGATATTACGGACGCTGAAGCCAGTTGTGTGGAGCCGTTGGGTTGTGTGCTCAAGGCGATTCGCCGTGGTGGAACTTTTGAAAACGGAACGGTGGCCGTTGTTGGACTGGGGTTTATTGGGATGATGGCGGCGCAGGTGTACCAGAACCGGGGGGATGTGGTGTATGGGGTAGACGTGGATCACAAGCGGCTGGCCCTGACCACCGGCAATCGGTTTGCAAATCAGGTGTT
>JAHQWC010000027.1 GCA_019634025.1 Vampirovibrio sp. | reverse complement strand
GATCCTTGAGAAGGAATGACCGGGTAGATTTCAGCGTTTAACAAAGCTAATAGCTTCTCAATTACCTCAGGTCGGACGCCAGAATACCCTTTAGCCAAAGTATTTGCCCTTAAAAGCATCATCGCCCTAACGGTGGCTGAGTCTATGGGTTCTCCCGTGCCGCAGGCATGGCTGCGGATAAGGTTGAGTTGCAGCTGATCAATTTGATCTTGAGGAATCGTGACATGACTCAAGCTCCCAAATCCGGTGTTTACCCCATACACCGTTTTGCCAGAAGCAAGAATCCCCTCAATAACTTTGCGGGATGCTGTGACCGCCGTGCGAGAAGCGTCGCTCAAACAGACGCCAATCCTCGGATTCTCTGCGACCTGACGAACCTGCTGCAAGGTTAAGCTATGGCCGGTAATTTCTAATGTGTTTTGCATACCCGATATCATAGATAAAAATGGAAAAAGAAACAGGATTCAAAAAAAAGAGCTGGAATCTAAATTCCAGCTCTTTTTTTAACACCTTATAAAAAAGCCTTATGCACCTTGAGAACCAGGTGAGCCAAAGCCACCGTTTGCCGCGGCCGCGGCAATACCTGCTGCACCAACGCCACCCAGGAATGGACAGACTGCGGTGGCTGCCATCATGCCACCGGCGCCAACGCCGGTAATGACGGGATGTTCTTTGGCAAAGTTAGCAAAGTCGTTCATGGCGTTTTGTACACCGGTAGTCACATTGGTCTGAATCTGTTGCATGGTGGCACCCATACTTTGAGCGTTTGCCACGGCATCATTCCGCAATTTATCAGTGTTTGTTCCGGCGCCATTCAAATAGAGTTTGTCCAAAACGTCCACAAATCCGTTGGTCAAAGACGACCCGTTGCGAACACCGTCATCCACTAAATCGGCTCTTAAGAGTGCTTCGGCAGATGCTGTGCTGGTATTACCTCGGTCTAGAGCGTTAGGGTTCATCAAGGTCATTAAAGCTGCTGACCCATCAATTTTACCGCCGGTAAACAGAGGTTCGTGCCCCCACATCCGAAGGACGGAGTTTTCTAAACCATTTAATCCGTTTTGGGCTTGTAGCTGGGCTTCCCATTGATCGGAATCCACAGCAGAACCCTCTGGCAATTGAGGTAAGTTTCCATCAAAGAATGTCACCGGCGTATTCCCGTAGCGTTGAGAAATATCCACACCGTGCATTTTTTGGAAGACCTGGAAGAATTCTTGGTCGAGTGATTTTCCGGTCAGCCCGCCATAGATCTGTTGATCCCGGGCAATGAGCTCATTGGACAAGTCTAATTCTGCTTGGTTGATAATGACAGTACCGTCACCACCACCAGCTTGGGCATCACTGACCACCTTGGCCAGAATACCACCATCCTGATGCCCTTTGGCAATCATCTGACGGCCCCACAGGTGAAGAACAGCCCGGTCACGATCATTCAGACCGATAGCCGTCCGTTCGTCTGTATTCAGTTGACGAAAGTCTACACTGGTTAAGTCTACAGTTCCGTTGGCAATTTGACCAGAAGGTCCGCCGGCTGCATTACCACCGTATCCACCGGCGCCACCAGCACCTGCAAGGCCTACGCTAGGCACGGCACCGGTATAGTTAGCAACTAAGCCATCTAACTGTCCGCTCTGAACAATGTTAATGGCGTTTCGGTAAGCTAAATCTCCTTCAGGAGGTACGACCCCACTGGGGCTGCCGCCTTGGTTATTCTGGAAGTCAAAGATGGTTTGTAACATCGCCTGACGTCTTGTGGGATCTGCCTCTTCATTTAAGGCCTGTACCAAAGAGCCGACACCGCTAACATCCGAAACACCTTCTTGCGTTACTTTCTGAGCTAAGTCGGTACGACCCCACTGCTGCAAGAGCCCTGGAATGGCTTGCAAATTATATTCGCCACTGCCACCTAGGAATCCGCGGTAAGTTGCCGCCACATTGGCCAACGTCTCTGCTTCTTGGGTAAATTGAACTTGTTGAACCTGGGTCAGGTTATTCGCCACTTCAGGAATACTAGAGCCTGGAGTGACTGCGGAAGGAACGCCTAAAGAGTAACCTTTAAACTGGTTGGCGTACATTTTGGCAATAATGGCTTGATAGGAGTCGTTACCGTCTGGAGAGAAGGCCACACCAGCGAACTTGGAGTCTGGCCTGGCAAAACCGCCGTTAATGGCGACATCCGTGCCGGATCGTCCGCCTTGGGAACCTGCTAATAAGAAATCTGTATAATCTTCACTGCTAAACAAGCCTGGCGCCGGAGCAGTGATATTAGGGTTAAAAGCATTTACAACACCTGGTGCTGGGCCAGGACCACTGGTAGGAATGCCAGGAGTATAACCAATTCCACCGGCAGGTACGCCACCTGGAACGCCTCCGCCTACTTGACCGCCACCATAGCCACCAGGTACAGAGCCTGGGACACCGCCTGGGGCACCACCGCCAACGCCGGGCTGACCGGGAATACCTTGACCACCGCCTAAACCAGGAGCTCCGGCTTGGCCCATGACCATACTGAGCATCTGAACCATCAGCTGCATCATTTGGACCATCATTTGTTGCATATTAAATGCTGGAAAACTGTTCGCAAACCCGCCTGGTGCCGGAGATCCGATGGACGCCCCAGCAATAGAGTTGCCACCCAGCGGAGATCCTGCCAAGGCAGAGCCACCTACAGCAGCTTGCTGGCGAACGAAGCCGCTTTGAGCTGGATAAAGCTGATAGGGTGATATGGAGTTTATGCCGACCACGGTGTTGTCTCCACTTTTATCTCTAGGGTCTCTCTAATCGTTTGTGTCTGTTGTTACCGATCCTGGGCTTTTAACCCATGTAATCCATACAAACCATGAATTACAACTTAAGATAATAAAAACAATATATATAAATGGATTGCTCACCCCACTCCAATTGGTTACATATATTTACAAATCTCCCCGCTACCGAAACCACCGAAAATCGATATCCCCGATATATCGCTATATTTCCCTACTCAAGAAACGCCCCCGGCAAGATTCGAACTTGCGACCTGCCGCTTAGAAGGCGGATGCTCTATCCAACTGAGCTACGGGGGCACACAAATGTTCCCCCTAGCTTATCCGGTGAACGAAAAAAGGGAAGGCTTAAGCTGTAGTTTAACAAGCAGGTTTAAAACTTCAGCCTATAAAACTCGACGCTAAAAACTTATGACGACAGGTCTGATTGAGCCTCAATCATATCTGCCACCCCCTCCAAGATGGGGGTCATAAAATTAGTAGCGGGATCTGGAAATAAAACCAAGACCGTAGACACCAAAATTGCAGCAATAACCAATGCACCGCCATACTCCACAACGCCTTGGCCTCGACGGCAAGCTTGTACCACGGGTATCTGCGGGTCGGATAGAAACAAATTCTTCATAGACACTCCTCATGACACGGGGACGCAACCACTCACTTAATAAAAGACATACACACAGTCAACTTTGAATAAAGGCAGGTTGGCTTATTATTCCCAGATAAGTACATGTTTAAACCTACCGTCCAATTCATCCCATCACGCCGTTCATTTATACGAATCTTTGAAAAGCCTTAAGATGCGTATAACAGGTTCTTTAACCGGCGATAAAAGTTCTCGTGGGCACCTATCATCAATATCCATATACACTCGCGTTCGACATCAATTTGATAGGCAATGCGGAATTCCTTGCCCTGATAGGTAATGTGGTGAGAGTAAATACCAGATAATGGTGTAGAGAGTTGTTTACCAGCTTTCAAGGGGTCATTGGCAATGGAGAGCAAGGCATCTTTAACTTGTCGCCGCAGGGGCTTATCCAATTTTTTCTGTGACTTATGTGCAGTCCGGCTAAGGTATAACAGCAACTGTTTTTCCCCTGAGTTCAAAGCATTCCTCCTAATTTCACCTCTAAGTTTAAGAAATCTTATACGTCTGAAAAAGCTTCGCTAAAGGAAACGACTCGTCCACACCGCACATCATCTAGACTCATCAATAGACCAGAAAACTGCTCCACATTGAGCAAAATCCCTGCTGTTTCCGCAGCAACCTCGGCCTGACTGCTCATTAGCACTGGGAATAGCTTTTGTACCGATGAACTTTTAGATGATCCGTTGGGTAAATCTTTTGCGTGTGACATACAAAACTCCCTATTGCACTGGCTCGTCAACAACATCGCTAACAAAACAGCATCCTCTACTGGCATAAAAACAGAGAACGGCTCTGTCGATGCCTCAACGTAAAGAAATGTTTTATTCGTACGCCTCTCCATTGAATGGAGTAGCTTCTTATTTTCTTGACTAAGTTTTAGCTTCTTCTGGCCGATACGAAGAAAAGTAGCGTTCTTTGGGGAGCTCCCTCTCTAAGAAGTTACTCGTGTTTACAACATCAGGATACCCAGCCGTATTTATGCGGCGATCTGCTTATGACCAATTCTTACGCCAACCCGGCTCAACAATACGCCCAACAGTATAAGGCGCAAAACATTCAAACTGCCTCTAAAGAGGAAATCCTTATCATGTTGTTTGACGGCGCGATCCGGTTTTCGGTTATCGCCAAAAAAGCCATGAATAATGGTGATATTGAAAAATGCCACACCCATCTTATTAAAACCCAAAATATTCTTACAGAGCTGATGATTAGTCTGGATATGGAAATTGGCGGCGAGATGGCGAAAAACCTTTATAAATTGTATGATTACCTCCACTACCAGTTGGTCCAAGCAAATGTCAAAAAAGACCCGGCCTTAATAGATGAAGTGCTGCACCATTTGCGAGACCTGAAAAAAACCTGGGAAGAAGCCATTAAGATTGCGAAAAACGAAAGAAAGCCCAATAGTGACTCAGAACCCGGAACCGAAGACGTCTCCACAGACCGGCAAGGGTGATCCTGTTTCTACAGCAGACGTAGTGGCCATGGTAGACACATTGATCACTTTGTCCCAAGAGATTCTAACCAGCGCTGATGCTGAAGATTTAAACCAGATCAATCAGGCTTTACTGAAGCGTGGTCAGCTTATGGCTGAACTCAACACCATTAAGCTTCCGCCATTAGAAGACTCTGTTAGAGATACACTGACTGAAAAACTGGCCACTGTTAAAGAATTAGATCAGCAAATTGAAAGAAAATTTTCTCAGCTATCTGCCCATTTACAACAACAGTTAAACTCAGTCAAAGATGGCCGAACCAAGGCTTCTCAATATAAAAGCGCTTCCAGCAGGGAACACACCCGGACTGATCATACTTGAAGGACAGCTTCAAGTAAATTGAAGTATTAAGCTGTATCTCTTAGAATAGCCGCTGTACATAGTTTTTAAGAACACTCAGAGTAAAAACATGATCAATATTTTGCTGGTGGAAGATGAACCCTTGTGGCAACAGGGAATTCAAGCGTTACTCCAGACCCACGAAAACCTTTATTTGGCAGGCATTGCTGAAGACGGTGATTATGCTTTAGAGCTGTTTGGGACATTAAAACCAGATATTGTATTGATGGACTGGAACCTCAAAGCAGGAAAGAGCCGGATGGATGGCTTAGATGTGGCTAAAGCTATGACAGATCAAGGCTATCCAACAGGCCGAATTATCCTGGTAACGGGTTCTGATCCAGCTTTGCTGCCAGCACACACCCATGTAGTGGTTTCAAAACCCAAGATTGCCTCACACCTTATTGAAGCAATCATGAACGTTGCTATATAAGATGATTCAATAACACTCTCTAAATTGGTTATACCTGCGCGTATTACAAAAAATTAATTCCTGACCTTGCAGTGTAAATGTGTCTTTGGTATAAATCATCTTTACTCTGAGCAAACGCTCTTTATCGGTATGCGTTCGGTGTCTCAATACTTTCAAAAACACAGCGTTCCACCGATCGTTAACATGAAAGAAGTATAGGTGTCTGGACAGTGGCTGGCTTACCCAAGAAAAAACAAACCGTCGACTCTCTAAAAACCATTATCAGTGATAACAATATTGCTGTGGTAGTCAATCATACGGGTTTAACCGTGGCGGAAATCACCGATCTGCGCCGCCAACTCCGCAAAGAGAGCGCAGAGTTGCACGTGGTGAAAAACACCTTGATGCGCCGTGCGGTCAACGGCTCTGAATTGGAAGCGATGGTAGAACATTTTAAAGGGCCCACCGCCATTGCGCTGGGCAAAGAGGACCCTATTGCGCCTTTAAAGGTGCTTAAAGAGTTTCTGAAAAAGAAAAAAGAAAATGAAATCCGTGGCGGATTTCTGGACGGCAAGGCCCTCTCCTCCCAAGAGGTGGCTCAATTAGCTGACTTACCGTCTATTGAAGAACTCCGGGGCAAGCTGGTGATGTGTATTGCTTCGCCACTCAACGGCTTGGTTTCGGCATTGAACACCCCTGGACGCAACTTGGCCAACGTGTTGGACCAGTACGGCCAGACAAAAAATACTGGCGAGGCATCTGCTTAGCGGCTTGATGGTTCCCAGACGAACATGTTTACTTAAGTAAGACGAGAATGAGGTTCATATAAAACCATGTCAGTTGAATTAGACGATAAAACAACTAAGGTATTCGAAGAAATTAAAACCCTCAGCTTCCTGCAGACTGCCAACTTGGTAAAAGCATTTGAAGATGAGTTTGGTATCAGCGCTGCCGCTCCTGTGGCTGTGGCTGCTGCTCCAGCTGGCGGTGCTGCTGGTGGCGGTGAAGATGAAGCAACAGAAGTTGATGTCGTTCTGAAAGATGCTGGTGGCAACAAAATCAACGTACTGAAAGAAGTGCGCGCCATTACCGGCTTGGGCCTAAAAGAAGCCAAAGAATTGGTTGATGGTGCCCCGAAAGCAATTAAAGAAGGTGTCAAAAAAGAAGACGCCGCTAAGATGAAAGAACAGTTGGAAGCCGCTGGCGCCACCATCGAACTTAAGTAACAAAAACGGAATTTCCACAAACACCAAGATTTATTAAGGTGTTTCCGGTTATGTTTTTGTAAAAGTGCTAGGCTGGCTGAATATTGCTTCTAATTCATCGACAAACCTTTATCCCATACGCAAAGCGAACAGTATCGTTGTAGCCGACGGATCTTTCGCTTTGCGTCAATGGTTTGTTTCAGAAAAAATAGAACTATTCGCATTCACAATGGTCAATATGGTCATCGTAAAGTAATCACGGAAGAGGTTTTGGAATGGCTTCAATAACGATTGAGCGTACGCAGTTACACGGTGAAGGATCATCATTGCCTCTGGACAGTCTGCCGGACTTGGCAGAAATTCAGAAAAACTCTTTTGACTGGTTTATCAAAGAGGGGTTAAAAGAAGAACTGCTCTCATTCTCTCCTATCCGGGACTATACAGGACGTTTGGAGCTATACTTCCTGCCAGAATACAATTTTGAGAAGTCGAAATATACCGTTGAAGAAGCTCGGCTGAACGAAACCACTTATTCCAAACAGCTTCGCATTATGCTTCGTTTAGTAAACCGGGATACCGGTGAAATTAAAGAACAAGAAGCCTATATCGGTGAAGTACCGGTGATGACCGACCGAGGAACCTTCATTATTAACGGTGCCGAACGGGTTATTGTCAGTCAAATTGTCCGCTCACCTGGCATCTACTTTAAAAAAGACCACGCCCTTACGGGTAAACGGATTTACAACGCCACCCTCATTCCTAATCGTGGTGCTTGGCTGAAGTTTGAAACGGATGTAAATGACATTATTTACGTCAAAATTGATAAAAATCGGAAGATTCCGGCTACAACGCTTCTAAAAGCACTAGGAATGTCTGTGTCGGACATGGAAAATGAGTTCCGCCATGCCGATTTCTTGAAAAAGACTTTAGATAAAGATACTGCAGAAACCACCGAGGATGCCTTGGTTGAAGTCTACAAGAAATTGCGTCCTGGTGATCCCCCAAGTGTAAGTGGTGGTCGCTCCTTGTTAGAAAGCCGCTTCTTTGATGACAAGCGCTACGATTTAGGGCGTGTAGGCCGCTACAAAATGAATAAAAAGCTGGGCCACTCCATTCCAGATACTGTCCGTACCTTGACAAATCAGGACATTATTGCCGCCGTTGATTACCTCATTAACCTGCATTTCGAAGAAGGTCAGGTAGATGATATCGACCACTTGGGTAACCGTCGGATTCGCTCTGTAGGCGAGTTGCTTCAAAATCAATTCCGAGTCGGCCTTTCCCGCTTGGAGCGGATTGTCAAAGAACGGATGACCCTGCAAGATACTGAAACACTAACACCCAGCAACCTGTTAAACCCAAAACCTTTATTGGCTGCTATTCGGGAGTTTTTCGGTTCGTCTCAGTTGTCCCAGTTTATGGATCAAACCAACCCACTGGCTGAGTTGACCCACAAACGTCGTTTATCTGCATTGGGGCCTGGAGGCTTGGCCAGAGAACGTGCCGGGTTTGCGGTTCGTGACATTCACCCCAGTCACTACGGACGGATTTGTCCTGTAGAAACACCGGAAGGTCCTAACGCTGGTTTGATTGGTAGTCTCAGTACATTCTCTCGCGTAAACGCATATGGCTTTTTAGAAACCCCCTACCGGCAGGCCATAGACGGCAAATTGACTGGCGAAATTCATTATCTTTCTGCCGATGAAGAAGATAGATTCCGGATGGCGCCAGGGGATACTCCCCGTTCTAAAGACGGCAACTTATTAGGCAAAGAAATTCCAGTTCGCTACCGTAGAGAATTTACTGTTGCAGACCCCGCAAGTATTGACTATGTCGGGATTGCACCCATTCAGATTGTTTCGGTCGGAACAGCATTAATTCCCTTTTTGGAACATGATGATGCGAACCGGGCCTTGATGGGATCCAACATGCAACGCCAATCCGTACCTTTAGTTCGGGCAGAACGGCCTCGTGTGGGAACGGGCCTGGAACGTCGTGCAGCCCAAGATTCTGGTATGGTTGTGTCTTCTGAACTGGCCGGAACTGTAGAAAAAGTGACCGGTGAATATGTAGATATCAAAGGCAGTGAAGACAAGAAAACTCACCGACACCAACTCATCAAGTACTTGCGAAGCAACCAGGATACGTGTTTAAACCACAGACCCATCGTAAAGTTAGGTCAAAAAGTTGAAAAAGGCACGGTTATTGCTGATGGGGCTGCTACTCAAGGGGGTGAGTTGGCTCTGGGTCGGAACATCTTGGTGGCCTTTATGCCTTGGGAAGGCTATAACTTTGAGGATGCCATCTTAATCAGTGAACGTCTCATCCGAGAAGATGTTTACACCAGTATCCACATTGAGAAACTGGAGATTGAAGCCCGCACCACCAAGCTGGGGCCCGAGGAAATTACCCGGGAAATTCCCAACGTTGGGGAAGATGCTTTACGTCACCTTGATGAGCGAGGCATTGTGCGGATTGGCGCCAGAGTTAGTGCTGACGACATTCTTGTCGGCAAGATCACCCCTAAAGGCGAATCAGAGCATCCGCCAGAAGAAAAGCTTCTTCGCGCTATTTTTGCCGAGAAGGCTCAAGATGTTCGGGACAACTCTCTGACGGTTCCCCACGGGGAAGGCGGTCGGGTCGTAGACGTCAAAGTATTTGACCGTGAAAAAGGTGATGAGTTACCACCTGGCGCCAATATGGTGGTTCGGGTTTACGTGGCTCAAAAGCGTAAGGTCAGTGTTGGTGACAAAGTGGCCGGACGTCATGGAAACAAAGGGATTGTCTCTAAGATTCTTCCGATTGAAGATATGCCCTTCACCCCAGATGGAACACCTGTCGATATCGTCCTGAATCCTCTGGGTGTCCCTAGTCGGATGAACGTGGGACAGACGTACGAAACCATGTTAGGTCTGGCCAGCTTCTTGAACGACAAGTTCTACGAAGTGCCGCCGTTTGACGAAATGTACGAAGAAGAAGCTTCTCGTAAAGCCATTGAGCGTGAGCTACAAGCTGCTATTGACGATACCGGTAAAGATTGGATTAACCTTAGCGGTAAAGCCACACTTTGCGACGGACGGACAGGAGAGCCTTTTGACAACCCCGTTTCCATCGGCAATATCTATATGATGAAGCTGGTTCACTTGGTGGACGATAAGATTCACGCTCGGAGCACTGGCCCCTATAGTTTGGTTACCCAGCAACCGTTGGGTGGTAAAGCTCAGTTTGGTGGCCAGCGTTTCGGAGAGATGGAAGTCTGGGCGCTGGAAGCCTACGGTGCTGCATATACCCTGCAAGAAATGTTAACCATCAAATCAGATGACGTGGTGGGTAGAAGCCGAGCATATGAGGCCATCGTAAAAGGCGAAAATCTAAACCGTCCAGGAATTCCCGAATCGTTCAAGGTCTTGGTCCGTGAGCTCCAAAGTATTGGTTTGGATATCTCTGTGACCAAGAAACTCAAAGACGACAGCGAGGTCGAGGTCGATTTGATGACCGACGAGGCAACCATGCCCCGTTCTCCAAAACGCCGGATGCCCTCTCCGGAAAGCGAGCTGCTTAATTTCTTTTCTGCCAGCGCAGATTAGAGAAGGAGTGCTCTTTCCCGGATACATAGCGTACCGGACCCAGCGTAAAGGTTTAGCCCCCAGGAGGATATACAACCGTGGTTAGCACCAACATCGATCAATTTGACTTTATCAAAATCGGCATCGCCTCTTCCGAACGGATTGGCCAGTGGTCTTTTGGCGAAGTTTTAAAGCCAGAAACCATTAACTACCGGACATTAAAGCCTGAAATGGGCGGCCTCTTCTGTGAACGTATTTTTGGGCCTACTAAGGACTGGGAATGCTACTGTGGAAAATACAAACGGGTTCGTCACAAAGGTATCGTCTGCGAACGTTGCGGTGTTGAGGTAACCCACAGCAAGGTCCGCCGCCACCGGATGGGACACATCAAACTGGCTGCCCCAGTCACTCATATCTGGTACCTCAAAGGGATTCCCAGTTATCTCGGTTTAATTCTGGATCACTCCTTGAAAGATTTGGAACAGGTCATCTACTTCAACTCATACATCGTGCTAGATCCAGGGAACACTGAACTCAAGTACGGCCAACTCCTTTCTGAAGAAGAGTATGATCGGATTCTGGAAGAAAACGAAGAGGCTCAGCTTGAAGTAGGCATTGGTGCTGAAGCCATTCAGATCATGCTTAACAAGCTGGACACAGCTGAACTACTGGAAGAGCTCAAAGGTCAGCTCGAAACCGTCGGTGGTTCAGTGCAAAAACGGACCAAACTCCTCAAACGAATCCGTTTAGTAGAAAACCTGTTATCCAGTAACACCAACCCCGTATGGATGGTGATGGATATTCTTCCTGTAACACCACCCGATTTGCGTCCCATGGTCCAGTTAGATGGTGGCCGGTTTGCTACCAGTGATTTGAACGACTTATACAGACGGGTCATTAACCGGAACAACCGTTTAACACGTCTCCTTGAGATGGGTGCACCGGAAATTATTGTCCGGAACGAAAAACGGATGCTCCAGGAAGCCGTCGACGCCTTGATCGATAACGGTCGTCGCGGTCGTACGGTCGTGGGTCCTAACAACCGGCCATTGAAGTCCCTTAGTAACATCATTGAAGGGAAGCAAGGCCGGTTCCGTCAGAACCTGCTAGGTAAACGGGTCGATTACTCCGGTCGGAGTGTTATTGTGGTGGGTCCAAAACTCAAACTTCATCAGTGCGGTTTACCAAAAGAGATGGCTCTGGAGCTTTTCAAGCCCTTTGTGGTCAACAAGCTTATTGAGCGCGGCGAAAGCCAGAACATCAAATCTGCCAAAAAGAAAATCGAGCGCCAGGAAACTGTTGTTTGGGATGTTATGGAAGAAGTCATTCAGGGCCACCCAGTGCTCTTGAACCGGGCGCCAACCTTGCACCGTTTGGGAATTCAATCTTTCGAACCCGTATTGGTGGAAGGTCGAGCCATCCAGCTTCACCCCTTAGTCTGTGCGGCCTTTAACGCTGACTTTGACGGTGACCAAATGGCGGTTCACGTACCATTATCGGTAGAAGCCCAGACAGAGGCTCGGATGCTGATGCTGGCGACCAACAACATCCTACTGCCTTCCACCGGTAAGCCAACCGTCACCCCATCCCAGGATATGGTGTTGGGCATTTATTACCTCACTTTGGATAACCCTGAAGCCAAGCGTGGGGCCGGGATGAAGTTCTTCAGTTTTGAAGATGCTCTGGCTGCACACGAGGCAGGTGTGGTAGAACTCCACGCCAAAGTCCTGGTAAGAGATGAAGACGGTGAGATTCTGGAGACTACTCCGGGTCGGATCATCTTTAACAAGGCAGTCCGTCAGGCAGTCTTGCATCAGTAATTTTTCACACCAAACCCTGGTGTCACAAGCATTAGCGAAGAGGTAACCATTCCACCATGAGCATACTCTCCCCCAGCGCCCCTCCTAAAAAACAGATTGATTTTATCAATAAGACCGTTGATAAAGGCGTGCTGCGCCGGTTGCTGTCTAAAATCTATGAAGATTACGGCGGTGCTAAAACTGGTCAATTGGCAAACATCCTCAAGGATCTGGGGTTCAAGTATGCCACCTCTGCAGGGGTCACCATTTCAATTGAAGATCTGGATGTTCCAGATGCCAAGAAAGACCTGCTCGCCAGTGCTGAAGCTGATATTCATCAGTCTACAGAACGGTTCCTGAAGGGGGAAATTACCGAAGTTGAACGGTACACCAAGGTTATTGATACCTGGAGTGAAACCACGGAACGGCTGACCCAGTTGGTGATTGACAACTTCAATCGCATGAACCCGGTCTACATGATGGCCTTCTCTGGAGCACGGGGAAACATCAGTCAGGTTCGTCAGTTGGTCGGAATGCGGGGTCTGATGGCAGACTCCCAGGGGCAGATTATTGATATGCCCATTAAGTCCAACTTCCGCGAAGGCTTGAGTGTTACCGAGTACATTATCTCCAGTTATGGTGCACGGAAGGGCTTGGTTGACACCGCCCTGAAAACAGCTGACTCGGGATACCTGACCCGCCGTTTAGTTGACGTTGCTCAAGACGTTATCATTAGTGAAGCGGATTGCGGAACCACTCGCGGTATCCTGATTAAACCCATTATTGAAGGGGATAAAGTCGTTGTTTCTCTGGAAGACCGTCTTATCAGCCGAACGGTGGCCGAAAATGTAGTGAACGAGGACGGTGAAGTCCTGATTGAAGCAGGTGAAGTCGTCACGCAAGGGGTTGCTGACGCTATTAATGCTGCTGGCATCAAAGAAGTAACGATTCGCTCTTCACTGACCTGTGAAACTCACTTTGGTATCTGTCAAAAATGTTACGGCTGGTCGTTAACCAACAATAAAATTGTGGATATCGGCGAGTCCATAGGAATTATGGCCGCACAAAGTATCGGAGAACCAGGTACCCAGCTAACCATGCGTACCTTCCACACGGGTGGTGCCTTTAGCGGTAGTATCTCTTGGGAGTCTATTGTTGCCAAGGCTGACGGTGAAGTCACCAAAGCCGTTGCCACTCGGGATCTGAGAACCCGTCACGGGAATGAAGTGCAAGTGGTAACGAAAGAAGGCACACTAGAAACCGAAGAGAACGGGAAAAAAGTAAAATACAATCTGCCCTTCGGCACCATTTTGCACCGCTATGAAAAAGGCGCCAAATACAAAAAAGGCGATGTCATTGCTGAATTTGAACCGGGAGGCTCCCGCGAATCCCGTCACTTGACGGAAAAAGCGACCAAAGATATTAACTCTGACCTTGGTGGTGAAGTTTACTTTGACGGCTTTGACACCGACGAAAAACGCGACCGGCAAGGTAATGTTAGCCGGACTTCTAACAGAGGTGGTACAGTTTGGGTCATGGCCGGGGATGTTTACAACCTGCCGGCGGGCTCCAAACACTTGGTCAAAGACGGACAAGCCGTTAAGGAAAATGAAATTCTTGCAGAAACCTTAATCAGCAGCGAGCATGGCGGAGAAGTTCGGGTACCTGCTGATCTGGAAACCGAGAAGCTGAAAATCGGTAAGGAAACAGTCCAAAAGATTACCGAAGGAAAAGACCTTACTATTATCATTGCTTCCATCACGCCGGATAATGCGACCCGGGTTCAGACCAAAAAAGAACAGCTCTGGGCCACCAAGGGTAAAAATGCAGAGAACTATATCATCAAATCTCCTGAAGGCACCAGCGTCGAAAACGGGAGTATTGTGGCCGAGCTAGTGGATGAAGATGAGTCTATTATGCTCCCCAGCAGTGGTGAAATCCGGTTTAAAGATGTGGAAATTGATGATCAACGGATTTTAACCAAGCCCGGTATTCTCTACTTTATTCCTGAAGAGATTCATCAGGTCAGTAAAGATATATCTCTCAAAATTCCGGACATCGTCAGCGGTCAGTTTTATGAGGCGGGTACTGAAGTTATCAAAGGCCTGGAAACCCGGATTGATGGGATTGTGGAAATTGTGGAAGAAAATGATATCATCCGCGAAGTCTTAGTCCGTCCTGGCGAAAAGCACCGGGTAGACGATATCACCACCCTTACCGTAGAAGATGGTACAGTGGTGGAGAAGGGAACTGTGGTGGCCCCTGGCATCAAGACCAAGGACCGTTGCATGATCACCATTAACTTCCAGATTGACGAGCCGGAAGATGAAGATGAGGATCTTGAAGACACCTCAGAACTGGAATACGCCGACGTGTTGCTGCGGCCCGTCCAGGAATTTGAGGTGACACCTCGCACGGTGAAAATTAAGTTTGATTCCACCGATGAAAATATCTCTATCGTTCCTGTAACTCAATTGCAGTTTAAAGATGGCGACAAAGTTCGCCAGATTGAAGGCGCTACCCTGTTGCGGACCAGTTTGGTGCTGCAAATGAAGGGTCACCTCTCCCGGATTAAAGGGTTGGTAGAACTTCAAGGCGATTCTGACACCACGGATCCACACAAGATTGTGGTGCTGGAAAACCTCACCATTCGCCGGGATGCCCCTGCTGATGGGAGTGCCGGACAGGCTGCTTCTCAAACCCAGTTACTGGTCAAAGACGGTGAAACCATTAAGCCGAAGACGCCGGTGGTTAAAACACAGGTACTGGCCAAGTGTGTGGGTACCATTAGCCTTGGTAATGCCCAGGATGAAAAAGAAGTTCGCCGGGTGATTATCATTCACGATGATCACACCGAAGAGGTGTCTGTGAGTGGCGCCACGAAGGTAAAAGAAGGCGAGTTCGTTAAGCTTCAAGAGAAGTTATCCGCCAGCACGGATGCACCAGTGTCCGGGAAAGTCATTGAGGTCTCTAAAAAAGGCGTTACGCTACGCCGAGGACGGCCTTACTTGATCAGTGGTGGCGCTCAGCTTCACGTAGAAAACCGGTCTCTTGCTCAGCGTGGTGACTTGATTGCCACCCTGGTGTTTGAACGGCAGAAAACCGGAGATATCGTCCAGGGTCTACCTCGGGTTGAGGAACTCTTGGAAGGCCGGAAGCCCAAAGAAGCCTGTGTCATTGCACCATTGGCAGGCGCCATTGAGATTGTTATGGATGAGGAGACGCCTAAAGTCTTCTTAACCAGCGAGAATGGTCGCGAAGAGCTCAGCATCCCCGTAGGTGGCAACGTCATTGTGGAAGATCAGCAAGAGGTTGACGCCGGTCAGCCTATTACGGATGGGGCCATCAATCCCCATGATTTGCTACTGACCAATGGCATTGAAGCAGTCCGGAAATACCTGGTGGATGAAGTCCAACGGGTCTATCGTTCACAGGGCGTTGAGATTGCCGACAAGCATATTGAAACCATTGTGCGTCAAATGACCAAAAAGGTTCGGATTGACGAAGGTGGTGACAGTAAGTACCTGGTAGGCGAATTGGTGGACGCCAAGTTTGTGGAAGCCGAAAACCAGAAGCTGCAAGAGCAGGGTAGTGAAGCCCTGGTGGAAGGTCACCCACTGCTGCTGGGGATTACCAAGGCCAGCTTGAACACCGACAGCTTCATCTCTGCCGCTAGCTTCCAGGAAACCACCCGGGTGCTTACAGAAGCCGCTGTGGAAGGCAAACGCGACTTCCTACGAGGATTGAAAGAGAACGTGATTATTGGACGCTTGATTCCAGCAGGAACCGGTTGCCCGGTATTCAAAGACGAGCGGCATGACATGCAAGAAGAACAGTCCATTAGCAGTCGCTCTTCGGCCCGTAAGCCATCGGCCATCCTGGAAGAGATCGAAAGCATGTTCGGCTCTCCAGACATCTCTCAAGGCACTTCTGCAAACATGGAAGACGTCTTACTAGATGATGGATCTGCTGCGCCGGCAAAGACCAAGGCCAAGAAATCAAAGAAAAGTGATGATGAAGAGTTGGTTGAGTAGATTTTTCCATCGTCTTTTTCTCAAACAATACAAATATGCCCTATGTTTGAACATAGGGCATATTTTTTAATGGTGATAGCTGAAGCGTATAAATGCCATTGATGAACTAGCAGGCAGCACAGACTTGGTTTCGGCCTTCTTCTTTGGCAACGTAGAGCTGCTTATCGGCCAGGGCCAGGGCATTGGAAATGACTTCCATCGTTTTACGCTTGGAGCCCGTCAGCTGCCCGGCATCCACCTGAGCCACACCAGCGCTGATGGTGACATGGATTTTCTCACCGTTAACACCGGTCACCACCGTTTCTGAAATCTTCTCCCGAATCCGGTCCATCAATTCTCGAGCCGCATCCAGCTCGGTGTCCGGCAGCAAGATGGTAAACTCTTCACCACCAAACCGGCAGACCAGATCACTCTTCCGCACATTCTGCACGTACATGGCAGACAGGTGTTTCAGCACCAAATCTCCATTGAGGTGGCCATAAGTATCGTTGAGCTTTTTGAAGAAGTCTACGTCCATCATCACCACACAAATGGGGGTGGGTTTCCGGCGAGCCCGTTCGATTTCGGCTTCAAACCGATTATAAAACCCTCGACGGTTGGTCAGGCCGGTCAATTCGTCGCTACTGGCCATAGCCAAGGCTTTTTCAAGCACCTTAGCCCGGCTGAGGGCAAGAGATACAAGGCCCATCGTTTCTCGGGCCACTTCCAAGGCTTCTTCAGAAATAACATTATCATCGGCCTGAAACAGGTTAATGGTGCCCTTAATCATTCCTGTGGCGGCATCCGGCACCGGTAAAATTAAGGCAGATTGAATCGCGTCTTTTTCCAGATCTTGGGTCAGTTGAAAGACATCGGCCAGCGATTTGTCGCCGAGATTTTTGCCTGTAATATGCAAATACGGCTGCGTGCGGGCAACCGAAGAGAACAGGCTGACCAGAGAGGCAAACTCTTTAACCCGGTCCCGTTTGCTCTCTAACCCGGCGTGGGTATAGCTTTCTATTTGGCCATCAACGCACTTTACCAGGACTTCTCCTTCACCGGTGGTCTCGTCCAGGGCCACATATTGGGCCATGCCAAACCCCAGCTTACTATTTAAAAACTCCAGGGTATGCCGGAAAATGGTCTCTTGATCCACGGCAGTCACCAACTGGCTGGCCACATCCAACATGGTGTTTTGGATGAAGGACAATGAGATGGACTGCTTCATGGTTAAAAACGCAATAACCTTGGTAGCCAGATACCGGGAGGCTAGTTCCAGCAGAATATCATCTGTGACAGACAATGGCTTGCCGTCCATCCGTTCAGCAATGGCCACAATGCCCAAAGGGGCGCCGTAGGCATACAGGTAGGTGTGAATCACCTCTTCGCTGTCCAACAAGTCCTGAAGGAAGCGGTCTGAAATCTGGGTAAACTCTCGAGGCTTGCTGCCGGGGTTTTTCACGTCATTCAGGCAGTGGTACGTGCCGCTGGTTTCATCAAAAACCAGAATGACGTTTTTTTCCGTCGCCGTAATATTCTGGATGGATCGCTCCAAAAGGTCGACAGCCAGGGAGATATCCTCCGGCATTTCAAAGTTAAACTGCCGGGCGCATTGAATTTCCTGCTGGGTCAGATCCAGGGATTTATTGGCCAGCTCCAAAATAGCAGCACCACTTTGACCGGATCGGGCCACAACAGTGTTTAAGGCAAGCTGGGTCAGATCCGGCTTGCTCCGCAGTTTTTGCTTTTTAAGTGTCTGCTTGTTCACCATTTGGCGCCTAAATTATTCCAAGTATTAAATGGTCCCGTATCAACCGATATAGCCCTGTATTTCCCCGATAACGAGGTTCAGGCCACTGGCATCCTTGCTGTTTACGGAATATCCCCATATATATAAAAACCACTCATTTCTTTTTTGTGTCAGTGTTGTTAAGAAGCTTATCTCGGCTTTGTTTTGGGCGATAAACCTGTTAAAACCCAATCACACTATAGGGTCGAGTACAGTTATCCTATAAATAGGGGGAGTGGGCATCGACCGATGGATCAGGATTTTTTGTAATTCTCTAAACCAATTGGCCTATGCGGCAAAGGGCGAGCAATCGGAATAAGGAGATAGACCCACATCAGATCCTTGCGTTTGGTGGTGGACCGGCTAAAATAGTCTGCATTGGTTTTACCATCCGGTATGCGGAGGTGGTGGAATTGGTAGACACGCATGTTTCAGGAGCATGTGGCTGCAAAGCTGTGGGGGTTCAAGTCCCCCCTTCCGCAAATTTCTACCCAATGGTTTTACCAATACCGATTGTTCAGTGAGCTACTGATCTAAAAGAAGCCATCCCAATAGTTGCAAGGCTTTGCAGATCTTCATATAATGGGACACTACCTGTCCTTGTGATCATTGCATCACTGGATATAGCGAGTTATTACCGAAGCGGAGGTTTTTACCATTTCAAGACGGACACCCCAACGCCCCCCAGGGCCGGCAAAAGGCCCTCAGTTACTTACAGATCGTGTCAAAGCTTCGGAAGTTCGGTTGATTGATGGAGAGGACAACGAGGTTGTTTCCCGCGAAGAGGCAGAACGCCTTTCCGAAGAGAGCGGATTAGACCTGGTAATCGTCAGCCTGGAATCCAGTCCTCCGGTTGTTCGGCTGGTAGATTACGGCAAATATAAATTTGAGGCCGAAAAAAAGGCCAGAGAAGCCAAAAAGAAGCAGCACGTGGTTGATGTTAAAGAGGTCAAAATGGGCGTGCGCATTGACCAACACGACTATGACGTGAAGAAAGAACGCGCCAAGCTCTTTTTGGAAGCCGGAAATAAGGTAAAAATGACCATCCGCCTTCGTGGCCGGGAGATGCAGCATACTAACCTGGCATTTGATCTAGCGAACCGGTTTATTGTAGACTTACAAGATTATGGTGCCCCGGATAGTCCGGTGAGGCTGGAAGGCCGTCAAATCATCGTTTACATCCAGCCGGCAAAACAACAGAAATCTTCAGGAGATAAAAACAATCATGCCAAAGATGAAAACCCACAAATCGAGTAAAAAACGGTTTCGGGTCACGGCAACTGGCAAAATTATGCGCGGACAAGCAGGCCGGAGCCACTTGAACCAGAAAAAAACCTCTCAGCAAAAGCGCCGGTTGGATAGCTACACTGAGATCAGCACAGCTAACCTAGGCAAAGTGCTGGAAGGGCTGCCGTACCTGAAACACGCACGCTAGTCTTTTCTAACGTCATTCCGGGCGCAGCGGAGCGGAGACCCGGAATCGCATCGGTTAAAGATAGTTTATTCAATCTCAAATTCCGCATGATGTAATCAGAAAATTAAGGTAACCCGACATGTCCAGAGTCAAAAGAGGAAATGTTTCCCGCCAGCGCCATAAGAAAGTTCTGAAGCTGGCCAAAGGCTTTCGTGGCGCCCGGAGCAAGCTATTTAAAGTAGCCAACCAGGCGGTTATGAAATCATTGAAGTACGCCTACCGGGATCGCCGGAACAAGCGCCGCGATTTGCGCCGGTTGTGGATCACCCGGATTAACGCCGCCGCACGGCTCCATGGCATGTCTTACAGCCGGTTTATTTTTGGCTTGCAAAAAGCCGGTATTAACCTAAACCGCAAATACTTGGCCGATTTGGCTGCCCAGCAGCCTGAGGCCTTTGACAAGCTTGCCGGTCAGGTGAAGGCTGCGCTACCACAGTAAATTACCGGTTATTTATTAAAAAGGTTCTCCTTAATTGCTAGGAGAACCTTTTTATTTGGTTTCCTATGATTAATAGAGCTATTAGCCAATCGTATTCAGTGATCTTCTCCGAGCGATTGTCTCAAGCGCTTTTCCCAGACCTTGCCTTTTAGGCTTTCCTGTATTTAAAACGTTCCAAGTACTCCTTCTTGCAATAGCTTGATTATTGCTTTGTCTTTTCGCAATTTGCCTTTGCAAAGCCGCGCCATACTTTTGTGTCGATGGCCTTTGGGCTTGTTGCTCTTTAAGCGCTGCTTGATAACTTCCACTGGGAGTATCTCTGCTAATGGTAGCATCGATCAGCCCTTGCTCTTCGGCTATCCTGCGCTCAATACTCGCCTGTTTAGGAGCATTTTCTTCAATAAATGTACGTGTAGCTTTATTAGGCACATCAACATCTTCCAGCCATCTATTAGCAACAGTAGTAGCTGCTCTATCACCAGGTATTATCATGCGAACTTTGACCATACTAGCGTTAGCGTCTCCACATCATTTTGCTGTCCCTTATATAGATATAAAACTCTATCAAGATTATTTGTGCGTCAAATCTCAAAGAAAACCAACCTATCGGGTGGTTTTTTTAGGGCAGAGCCCTAACCATTACCAAGAGTAGGTGAGGCCGCCCACAGCTCAAACCAAGCCGCTACACCGGCAGGGCTAATTCTAGGCGGAGAAGACAATTCTTAAACATTTCCGGCATCTCCTTAATTCGGTCTTCTGCTGAGGCATAGGTAGGAAGCTTTCCCACCAGATGAAAATCTCCAGCTTCCAAGGCCTGTTCGATGAACACGGGTACAGGGACGCTACTGCCAGAAGCTTCTGTGGCATAGTTTAAGACAAGGGCAGGAGATTGTCCTGAGAGGGCTTGGCTGAGATCGCCCCACTCCTGTTGTGTAGTTGATGGGCTGACCACCACCACGGTTTGTAACAAATCTGGAGGCAGGTGACTGAGGCAACGGGTTAAAAAAGGATCGGAGCCATCGATAACCACATAGTCATAACTGTCCAACAACCGGGTAAAACCAAAGGTCAGCTTTTTTAAGACGCCTGGCAGGCAGTCTTGAGAGAGATTGCCCAGGAGCAATAGATCGGCTTCCTCTTTCACCGGGTGGACCAGATCGTGAAAAGCCCAGTCGATGGCCTCATGATTATCTGGTGGTAGGGAGGTCAAAGAGTCGATGAGTCCACTGACAGGTTTAGGGGGGTTGTCCAAAGTTAGGCGATAGCTAAGACCTTGGTCCTGGGTAGCATCTACCGCCAAGATATGCTGAGCAGAGAATTCTTGTAAAAACAACTCGCACAGGGTCGTTTTACCCGCATGGCGAGGGCCGATGAGTTGCAGAATGCCCTTCGTTTTTTGGCTCACCGCTTTGCCTCGCCTGCTTTAGCCTCATCTGTTTTAGAGAGTGCTTTTTCTAGGGCGGTTTCCAGGGTCTGCACCTTGCTTTCCAGGGCTTTCACTTTCTCAGAAGATGATTCTGCGGTGACTTCTGCCCGTTCTAACTTTCGGCCTGCCTGTTGCATGCCTTGTTGCAGCCGGTTCAACATAAAGAAATACACCACGTCCCCGCCAATAATAGCACTGACCAGAATGATGACGCCTAATGGCAAAGTATCGACCTGATAACCAGCAAAAGTGACCGGTGCTGCCACGTCAAGATTGCTAAACGATAGGGCGAGAATAACAGCCGAAAAGGCCAAAGCGAGTAGGGTTGTCCAGGGCATGAATAAAGCTCTCCTTTAGACCAGAGGTATGTAAGCCTCTATTCTATTGAAAAATGACGCGGTAAGCCAATGTCTTTCGTCGTCCACCACCTAAGGGATGCCGGACGGTATTCAGGGTTTTATCCTGAGAGAGAATCTTTCTACCAGCAGTATCAACATTGGAATCAAGAGATTAATGAGCCGATTCTTCACTTATCCATTATTTCGCTTGGGAATCTTGCTGGCCGTTATTGCAGGATGTGCAAGCCTAATACAGCCTGCAGCAGAAGCTGGACTATTTAGCCGGCTAATGAATAACAGCTCTGACGACACGCTGCATATGTATAACGGCGAAGTTGTGCAGGGACAAATGGTGAAAGTGTCTGGCGATTTAATTGAGTTTAAGCCCCTGCATGGCAATCGTCTACGCCTGACACGCTTGCAAGTTAATGGTCGCCAGGATGTGCTGATTACCACAGATGGTGAAAAGTTTTTAGGCGAAGTTTTTTTTGTGAGCCCGTTTGCCTTGGAGATGAAAACCAGCCAGGGCTACGTAAGGTTCTCCCGGTTGAAAGTCAGCCGGATTGTCTTTGGCCAACCCCTTGGCCTACCAGGGCAAGAAGGTGGTGCAGGTATGCTGGAGAGTTCCGGTCAAATGGAAGCCGCCCCGCAAACCGAGTTACCTTAACCTAAACCAACCCATTACCCCTGTTACCCAGAGACAACAATGCCGTTTAATATTTGTCGGTGTAATGGCTCAAAACACAAAAGCTTATTTGCCCAAATCCTGAAAAAACCCTAAAATAGAGGCTCCCCCTCAGGCATTAAGACCCCCGCTAGGGTTTTACAACTATCATGTTCCAGTGATTCAAAGCCCTTACATAATTAAGGCGAGACACAAAGGAGAGAGAGATTATGAGCCCCGTCTTCAAAAAATGGATTTCATCTACCATGGCCACCGGCATGTTATTGGCTACAACGGTTGGACTGCAAGCTTGGTCCATCGACTTGCTGCGGGATGTTCCCTTGGAAATTGGCGCTTATGAAGCCTCTGACCATGTTTTGGACACCTCCTTAACATCTGCAGACGCAGTGATGAACGTGCTGCAAGGGAGCCAAAACTTGTTGGTGCATATGGAAGTGCTTCGCCGAGGTTACACGGAGTTGAGCACTGCCGAACAACAGAAGCTTATCAAAAATTTATTGGCCCGGAAAAAAGCCATGGCGGAAGATACCGCCAGCTTTTTTGACTATGGATATGCCGAGTTAGTATACAACCGCAATAAAACCGGGCTGTTTTTCCTACGAAAAGCCAATGACCGTCTAAAAAACCAGTTTACCAGCCTGGCCTACGCCATGGCTCAGGCCGAGGTAGATTTAAACGAAGAAGGTGCCTCTCCGTCTGAAATGACGACCCGGAAATTGGATGTGACGTATAAATTAACCGATGCGGTGCACCGAGACGCTAAATCCCACAAGCCAGGCTTTTGGGCCTCGTTTGTGCGAGTACAGCAAAAACTGCAGCCGGTAACGGCCTTTAAGGATATTGTGAAATCTGATTTTAGTACCAGTTATGTCCCTTATGCCACATCCTCTCTGTTTGATGAAGAGCAGGATGAATTTAGCGAAGAGATGACGACTGTCACGGAACCGTTGGACCCCACAGCATGTAGCGCGCTTGGCAAAAAGCCCTTGGCTCTGACGGCGACGCCGGTTGAGGTTGCATCTGCAGCATCTCCTGCTTCATCTGTGCCGGTGCCAGGAGCTGAGCCCGAATCTGCAGACACCGATACCATGGCGGATGTTGAGCCAACGGAAAGCGATGATCAGGCAGTCACAACGGATGCTGCCCCAGAATCCTCAGAAGCAGCAGTACCTCCTGTTCAACATGTTATTCCGGAAAACGCAACTTTGTATAAAACCCTGAATATGGATTTGAACAATGACAAGGTCATGGAAAACTTGAATTTTTATCAGGTGCCTGGGCAGGAACATTACACGGTGGTGATTACCAATAAAGATGAGATCGTATTGGGTGTGGTGGAAGCACCTGCCGCCACCTATCTGGCTGAAGATCTGGACGGAGATCACATTAAAGAAATTGTCATCCGGCAGTTCCACCGGGATCCCTATCATCCGGTGCACGTGTATCGGTTAAAAGATTGTCAGTACCAGTTGGATGAGTCAGTAGAGCAGGTATTTTTATAGCTGGTTCTACTAAAATAAATAGACAATAAAGATACTAAACAGTCTGTCTTTCGGCAGACTGTTTGTTTCAAGTTAGTTCTTATCGCCCCGTAAAAACCCATCGATAGACCACGCTATGGGTTTTACCCAAATTAAATATCCAGCCATCAACAATAATCCGACATCCTCAACCCATTTTTTCCAGGTGACGGGTTCGGATTTACCCCCAACAAAGCAGCCACAATCGATTTCATCGCCTCGAATGAGAACGATGGTAATAGCGATCAGAAAACTAAGGATCATCGCCGCTACAGCACCGGCAGCGTAGCGGGTAAACAGGCCAAGGACCAAGTAGGCGCCGGCCATAATCTCGGCCCAGGGAAGAACTTGAGCGTAAAAATAGAGCAGGTCTTCCGGCAAGACCTTATAGGCAGCAGCAGCTTGGTAAAAAGGCGTCCAGTGAGTAACTTTTTCGATACCACTGGTAATAAACATAACGCCCAAGAACAACCGGCAAATCAGCTGAAGCCAGGGGTGAGCTTTATTTAAGAAAGTTTTATAAGCGGTTCCCACCAAGAGAGCATACTCCATTCAAAAGTCCTGCTAAAATAATAATATGGAAAAGACGACACTGCGAAATTTATTGTTATCCGGCACTCTGATTGTGGGGTTAGCCATTGTAGGTGTGGCGTTGTTCCGCTCTGCACCGGTTGAAACTGCCAATGCAAACGGGAACGGCGAGAAAGATCCCCAGCAAACACAACAGGTTGATGCCCAGCCTCAAGATATTATGCATGCCCAACGGCCACCGGTGGAACCACCACCACCGCCACCCTTGTTAAAAGAAGGAACGGTGTTACCTTCTTTCACCCTCCCGGATATTTCCGGTAAGGAAGTTTCTTTGGCAAATTATCGAGATAAGAAGCTGGTACTGGTAGAGTTTTTTGCGACTTGGTGCCCTCATTGCCAACACTCGGTGCCTCATGTGGAAAAATTGCTAAAGTCTAATCCAGATAGTTTAGCCGTGCTGGCGGTCAACTCCGGTGAACGTCCAGGCGAGCCATCGACCTCGGCCAAGTTCGTGGAACAGTTCGGGATTGACTATCCGGTGGTAGACAGCCCCTCACCTGTGTTTTCTGAGCGATATCGCGTCGTCCGCTTTCCCACGTTTTACTTGGTGGACCGTTCTGGTAAGATTGTGTGGGCCCATCGGGGCACCCTGGCCGAAGAACAACTAGATCTGCTGCAACATCGCATTTCTTTAAACAACCGGCGGGGTTAACACTTAAAGTTTTATTCAAAAAAGGTGTGCCTTTTATGTCGGATGCTTCGAATCCCAATGTCCGGGTGCGGATTGCACCCAGTCCTACCGGTAACTTACATGTAGGCACTGCTCGCACGGCGCTGTTTAACTGGCTGTATGCCCGTCATACCGGCGGCACCTATGTCTTGCGGGTGGAAGATACTGACTTTGATCGGTCTCATGACCAGTATGTGGAGAATATTTTTGAAGGTCTAAAAGCTCTGGAACTGGACTGGGACGAAGGCCCTGGTACTGAAAACGCCTATGGCCCCTATCATCAAAAAGATCGCCTGCCTATTTACAAAGAGTGGGTAGAGAAGCTGATTGAAGCCGATTTAGGATATTACTGCTATTGCACCAATGAAGAGATCGAAGCAGAGCGCAACGCTGCCATTGCCGCCAAGCGGCCGTATGTTTATTCCGGTCGGTGCCGGAATCCTGAAAAGGCCGAAGCGCTCAAAGCGGATCCAGTTCGTCAACCTGCGGTACGGTTTAAGGTGTCACCGGATCAATCTACCCTGGTGATTGAAGATGAGGTTCGGGGCCAGGTAAGTTTTGATCCCAAGCTCATTGGCGATTTCATTATCTTTAAGGCCAACGGCACTCCTACCTACAATTTTGCCGTAGTGGTGGATGATATTTTGATGAAGATTACCCACATCATTCGGGGAGAAGATCATATTTCTAACACGCCAAAGCAGATGATGATTTATGATGCCCTAGATAAGGTAGGCATGGCCAATGCACAGCTACCAGTGTATGCCCATGTGGGCATGATTTTGGCCCATGACCGCACCAAGCTCTCTAAACGTCATGGGGCAACAGCGGTCTCAGATATTATTGCCAAAGGGTATTTACCAGAGGCGTTTTGCAACTTTTTAGCCTTGCTGGGTTGGTCGCCACCAGATGCCCAGGAGGTGAAGACTCTGGATGAAATTGCCATGGAATTTAGCCTGGACCGTCTGGCTCAGAGTCCGGCCATCTATGACACGGCGAAGTTGGACTGGCTAAACGGGCTATACATCCGGAATATGGATCTGCTTCAGCTACTAGAACGTAGCAAACCCTACCTAAAAGACTTTGACTTGACCCGTTATTCAGAAGACAAGCTGTTGTTTTTACTGGATGCGGTTCGCGAGCCCCTAACAGTGTTAAGCGAGTTGCCGGAACACGTGGGATTCTTTTTTACCGACGGTATTACGCCGGATTCGGCGTTGGCCTCTGAGGTATTTGGCGCACCGGAGGCCGCTGAGGCTCTAGGCAAATTTAACAGCGAGTTTGTGGCGACAACCGATTTCTCCAACCCAGAAACCTTGGCGGAGCAGTTTAAGGCTTTCTCCAAATCGATGAAGCCGTTAAAAGGCAAGGCGCTGATGTGGCCCATTCGCTTGGCACTAACCGGCCAGACCCATGGGGCTGATTTAACCAAGACCATTTATATTTTGGGCAAAGAAACCGTGAGTAGTCGCGTCGAACAAGCCATGAGTCGTATGAGCCAGAGCTCTGCAACAGTTTAAGCTTTATGCCACAGGTGGTTGGCTAAAATGTAGCGGCGTACATCGGGGTGGACCCAAGGGTGAATATCTTTACCTATTTGGATTTGTTCGCGAATCCAGGTGGAAGAAGTGGCAAAGGGAGGCATGTCGATAGCAACCGTGTCTAATGCAACTTCGGCGCCATTGAACTTGGTGGTTTTAACGAGAGGCGTTTCTGGGCGAGGGGCCTGATAAAAAGTGACGCTGTTTATCAAGGCTTCGGCCTCATGCCAACTACCGATAAGGGCTAAAGCATCTGTACCCAGTATCATCGGAATTTTGGTTAAACCGGCTTTGCCGAATGAAGGAAACCAAGTGCTGAGGGTTTCACTGGTATAAGAAGGCCCAGATTTATCCACTTCCACCCGGCTGACTCGAAAACGCGGGTGATAAGCCGTGGCCAAACGGACCATGTTAAACCGGTCCAGAGCAGAGGCCATGTCTGTTTCGGTTTGCCGATGAGGTGGCGTGCCGGCCGGGATAAATAGCACGTGTTCAAAATCAAACTGATTAATGACCGCCTGGGCAATCATCAAGTGGCCTGTATGAACGGGGTTAAAACTGCCAAAAAACAGGCAGGTGCTTTTGAGATTCGGCACCGGCTCAGTCATTGGTAGTGGTAGGATCGGTCATCTGCTTTTGGGGCGGCGTGTATTCCAGATCGGCGTATTCCTCGAAAAAGCCTTCTTCTTTCAATTGAGAAAGCCGTTGCGCTTCTGCTTCTTTACGCTGTTGAACCACCCCATCATATTCTTTTAAGGTATGCACCCACTGAACATCTACCACATAAGCATTATGCTTTTCACTGTAATAAGGTTCGCCCCCAGCCAGGTGGATAATGGACTCTAACTCCATGCTGCGGATCCGCTCCAACAGCTCCGGCACCTTTGAGGTGCAGTGCAAGTCGGCTTTGCCGTCTGTGACCGTAAAATGCTGAATCTGACCTCTAAAGGTATCAATATGCTTAAGCACCACCGGCCAGTCTTCCGGCAGGGCGGAAGGCTGTTGAACCTTCTCCAAGCTGGGTGGTTCGTCCATTTGCTGAATTAAAAGCTGGTACAGCTGAATATTCATAGGCCTGATGCAAAAAGTGCGAGGGAAATAGGAAGTAAAATCCTGGTGGGAACTCGATTAAACGGGGGACTGTTGATAAAGAATATACTGCATTTGCCGATATGGTACAACAAGGAGGCCTAATCGGCACTCTCAATGTTCGTGATGGATATCTTTGATTAGCCGCCATGAGGAGACACTCATGAGTTTTGACGGCGTTCACCGCCCCAGCCAATTAAATGCTCCGGACCCGTTAAGTCCGTATACCGGCGCCTACCGGGCTGAAGCTGAACGTCGGGGCAAGCCCCAAGTGAAATCGGTAAAAAAAGATCAAAGCACCGATGAGGTGAACCCGTTTTTACCCCGGTACAACCAGGATGAAGAGGAAGCAAACCCGGAATGGCTGTCAGAAGAAGAGCAAGAACAGGTGTTGCGGTTTGCCAAGATTCGGGGACTTTTGGATTTCTCGTTTAAACATGGCACTCGATATCGGTTTCAACTCAACGAGACGTCAGGGTTTATTGAATTGGTAGAAGAGGAAAGCCAGGAAATATTGATGTCATTGACGGTAGACGAGCTGACCGACCTGTTCCAACGGCTGGACCGGTACATGGGCGTAATGACCGATCGAGAGGGTTAAAGGGATCCAGGAGTGATCCAAGGTACAATGGTGAAGTTATGACCAAATTGTATCTTGTCACACAACCCGCTATTCCAGAGCAGCAGTTTCTGGTGGAAACGTTGGAGCCCTACTATCTGCTATCGTTTGCAGAGAATTGGGACGGGCTGTTGCAACAACTCAAGGACGATGAGCATTTACCAGGGGTGGTAATTTTTAGCGAGACAGCCCAAAAGCTGCCGTTGCAGGTCACTCAATTAAAAACGGTGCACCGGGGCATTGGG
>JAHQWC010000026.1 GCA_019634025.1 Vampirovibrio sp. | reverse complement strand
CTGATTGATGCCTGACGCATTTAATCCAGATTAATCATTTAGTAAGGGCTTGATCAATACCATATATCGATCAAGCCGATGTCGGAAACGTCCTAGGCGCTTATGGCGTAGTCTGGGTAAACGTGAGGTCGGTGACTACGAAGGAGTCGCCTGCGCCACCGGAACTATCTTCTACATACCATTGAGCATTACCACTTGCGGTATCGGTCAGGGAATACTGAAGCTGGCGCAAGCCATTTCCGTAAATGGTAAGGGTCACATGGTTTTCACCAAAGGCATGCCATACCTTGGCAGAATCTGAACTGAACACGCCTTTAAGGGGAACATAGTTGGGATTTCCCATCCAGACACAGGTCACAAAGTCCGGGGTGAATCCTGTAAACCAGATATCTCTTACCTTATCTGTGGTGCCGGTTTTGCCTGCGACCTGACGCCCCGGCAACCGGGCCGATCGACCGGTTCCCTTGTCTACAACATCCACCATAATAGAGACCAATTGCGCAATACTGTCTGGGTCAAACACCTGTTTAGGTGCTGGTCGTTTAATGGATACTTCCATGCCTTCAATATCCTCAATCCGACGAACCGCAGTAGGGGTCATCCGGATACCGCCCCGGGCAAAGGTGGAATAAGCCGTGGCGATTTCCAATGGCGCAAGGCCAGAAGAGCCGAGCAAGCTTGAGAAATTGCGATCAATGTTTGAGGTGATCCCTGCCAGTCGGGCGGTTTTAATCACTTCATCAATGCCGACCTTCATGCCGACCTGAACCGTCGGTGTATTTCGCGAAAGGGTCAGGGCTTTTCGGACTGACATGGGCCCCATAAAGCGGCCGTCCCAATTCTTGGGGCGCCAAACACTGTAGCCGGTATTGAAGCTAACTGGCCGATCGGAAATGTTGCTTTCCGGTTCAATGAGCCCCAGACGGAAGCCGGTGAGGTAAACAATAGGTTTAAAAGAGGAGCCTGCAGCCCGACGGGCTTGGGTGACGTTGTTGAACTGGCTTGTGTCAAAATCTGCCCCGCCCACCATCGAGATAATTTCTGCATTATCCACATCAATCGAAATAAGCCCTCCTTGAGTAACTTTGGTATATTCCGGCAATGCCTCAATCTTGCCTTGCAGGGCTTTTTCAGCAGCTTCCTGGAGTTCCGGGTCTAACGTTGTATAAACCCTTAATCCTCCCCGACGGACAACGTCCTCACCAATATCTGGATTGTTGATGAGTTCCTGAATAACATAGGTAACAAAAAACGGGTATTTAGAATGGCTGGGAGGCTGACGGTTGAGTTGAATTTTGATGGCCTTGGATTCTTCATATTGTTTTTGGCTGATATAGCCGTTGTGATGCATTTTATACAATACTTCCAACTGACGTTTTCGAGCGGCATCTGGGTATACAAAAGGAGATAACCCTTCCGGCGCCTTGAGGAGACCTGCCAATAGCGCAGCCTCGGGAATCGTCAGATCACTGGCCGGCTTTTTAAAATAGCGTCGGGCAGCCTTTTCAATACCGTAAGCTTGATTACCCCAGTAAACCTGGTTTAAATACATCTCCAGGATTTTCTTTTTTTCATACCGTTTTTCCACCCGGAATGCCAGGAGTGCCTCGGCAACTTTCCGGGTAATCAGACGTTTGGGACTTAAGAAAAGGTTTTTCACCAATTGTTGGGTAATGGTACTGCCGCCCTGAACATCTCCGCCCTTCAGGTTTTGGACAAGGGCTCGAATCGTCCCTCGTAAATCAACGCCATTATGCTCATAGAATCGGTTGTCTTCAGTGGCCATAACGGCACGCTGAATATTGGGCGAAATTTCAGCCAGCGGTACTACCACCCGATCTTCATCGCCGTGAATATTGGCAATGAGTTTGTTATTCCGATCAAAAATCCGAGTACTCTGGCTGGGATGCCACGACTCTAGAAGCGAGACATCCGGCAAGGAAGAGATGCCTTTACTAACAGTGAACCCCACAAACAACGAGAGCATAAAGACCAAGAAAACCAGAACGGCGGTAATGGTCAGAACAATAAACAACACAGCTCGAGAACGAGCATGCTCTGAGGGAAGCGGCATGTCTACCGGCAAATCAAAATCGCGTGTCATGTCTCACAATCGCGCATTAACGCCCATCTTCATCTGTGCAAACTTCTAACTGCCAAGGGATTCTATACCACCAGTTTAGAAAATTGTCCCACCCTTAGATAGTAGCTATTGAGCAGGCTTAGTAAATTATACCGGTTTTGTTTTACCAACTCATCTTTATCGTTCACCAAAACGCTCTCAAAGAACTGTTCAATCACCGGCGCCAATCCTTGCAAAGCTGCTAGCCATTGCTCATACGGTACAGACGGATCGAGAGGCTTCACAGCTTCAAATAAACTTTTTTCAGACGGATCGCTAAACTTGGCAGGATCCACATCAGTAAGACTAACTCCTGACTGATAGCCGGTTGCCAAAATTTTGGAGATGCGGTTGGCAGGTTCGTATAATAGCTTTAGAGCGTCCGGGTTCGCCGTCAGTTCTTTTAAAATATCCATCCGGGCTTTGGCATCACACAGATCCTGAAGAGGGTTCCCAGCTTCCAATACCGCATCAATCACATCATAGCGGATTCCATCATCCAACAGCACACCTTTCAGACGCTGGAGAATAAAACCGCTCATCAGTGTCACGGCAGTTTCTTCACCCACTCCAGCATAGCCACCCAGGTTTTGGTAAGCGGTTCTTAGCAAGGCATCTAAATTAATGGTCAGTTTGTTTTCCAACACAATCTGAATCAAGCCACCAGCCATTCGACGCAAACCTAATGGGTCTTTGGAGCCGGTGGGTAGTTTAGCTTTTTCTTGGCTAAACACCGCCGCCATGGTATCCAGCTTATCTGCAATACTGAGGGCGATACCCACGGGTTGAGCAGGCAACACATCTCCCATATGCCGAGGCAAGTATTGTTCAAAAATGGCATCAGCCACTGCCGGATCTTCACCAGACAAGCCAGCATATATTTGACCCATCTTGCCCTGAAGTTCGGTAAACTCAAACACCATGGACGTCACCAAGTCAGCCTTACACAGCCGTGCTGAACGAGCCACCTGCTTTTGCTGGAGTTTATCGTAACCTAACTCTTGAGAGACTTGTTCTGAAAGCTTTTCAACCCTCTCTGTTTTTTCATAAAGGGACCCCAGTTTTTTCTGAAAAGTAATGCCTTTAAGATCTTCCAGTCGAGATTCCAAGGGTGTTTTTTTGTCGTCTTCAAAAAAGAACTGGCCGTCTTTTAACCGAGCCACCAGCACTCGTTGATTGCCAGATCGAATGGTATCCTCAGCAGACGGTGAACCGTTTGAAACCACTAAAAAATGTGGAAGAAGCTCATTACCTTCTTTGGCAAACACCGGAAAATATTTTTGGTGGGAGATCATCACCGTAGTCGTCACTTCAGTTGGAATCTCCAGGAAAGCCGGATCAAAATCTCCGGCCAGTACAAACGGATTTTCTACCAACATCGTTACCGTGTTCAGGAGATCTTCATTGGGTTCCACTCGGCCACCCAGTTTATCGGCAGCTTGTTGGAGCTGTTGCCAAATCAAGTCTTTCCGTTTTTGAGGGTTCGCCACCACACACCCTTGAGTTTCTAACGCTGATAAATACTTGGATATACTCAAAATATCAACAGGTTTTTGAGCTTGAACACGATGGCCCATGGATTTATTACTCGAATGAACCGGACCAATACTCAAAGGAAGGTGTTGATCATCTAAAACAGAGGTCAGCCAACGAATGGGTCGAGAGAATTTGATATCCTCTTCGCCTTGATGATCGCCCCAGGTCATAAAGTGAGAACCGGTCAAGCTCAATACAATACTGGGTAAAATATCCGGCAATATTTCTGAACACAGACGACCAGGTTCTACCCGGTTTAGCAACATGTAAACTTCACCAGAATCGTCCACTTTGTCGTCTAAAGTACCTTCCGTCAGCTCGCTGAAATCTACACCGGATTTTTTAGCAAATCCTAGTCCTGCAGGAGTTGGGTTACCGTCTTCTCCAACAGCTATACGTTTGGGTGGTCCTTTCAATTGCACCTCGCGAGTTTCTTGCCCATCCGGCAAGCCATCGATGAGGATAGTGAGACGCCGAGGAGTGGCATATATTTGAATTTCATCATAGGTGAGACGTTGATCCGACAATGCTTGGCGAACTTTTTCCTTGAGTTCATTTTGAGCAGGTAACAAAAATCCTACCGGTAGTTCTTCTGTTCCGATTTCCAACAAATAGGAGTGTGTTTTAACTGCCGCCATAACGCCGTTTCCTGTTTTGCAACCTACAAGACATCTTCCAGGCCTATCACCAAGCCTGTTAATTCTACTACTTTTTTGGCTGACAAAGCTACACCCGGCATAAAACAGGCACGATCTAAACTGTCGTGTCGCAGGGTAAGAATTTGGCCCGAACTACCAAAGATGACCTCTTGGTGAGCCACAAAACCAGGTAGCCGAACACTGTGAATGCGAAGGTTTCCTTCCACCAAAGCACCTCGGGCGCCAGAAATCATTTCTTTTTCGGGCTTATTGGTACTACCAAATTGAGATTTACCTGATTCTTTAAGTGCTTCGACCATTCCTTTGGCAGTATTGTCCGCTGTACCGCTAGGAGCATCTGCTTTTTGGTTGTGATGAAGTTCAATAATCTCCGCATGATCCAGATACTTAGAGGCTTCTTTGGCAAATTTCATCATCAGCACGGCGCCAATAGCAAAATTAGGCACCACCATACCGCCTAATTTCTTTGTATTCAGAGCCTGACGAATAGCTTCCATATCAGCATCAGACAGACCTGTAGTACCGATAACTGGCCGACAGTCGGCATCAACGATGGCCAATGTGTTAGAGAGGGCCGAGGAAGGGTGGGTGAAATCTACGCAAACTTGAGGCTTTTTTTCTGTCAGCATCGCTGTCAAAGATTCCTGTACCAGAATGCCGCAGGATTCGCTTAAGCCAATAGCCGTGGCAACGTCTTGACCGACACAGGAGAGGTCAACAACACCGGCCAGAGTTAGCTCTGAATCTGCCAAGACGGTTTTGACCACCTCACGGCCCATTTTCCCTAAAGCACCACTAACCGCCACAGAGATGGGAGACACAGGATGAGCTCCTTTGAGACAAAACTACACAGAACAGTTGGACGTACCGAACGCCTCTCTAGTTAGGTTGTAGCAAAGACCTGTATCAGACACAAGTTCAGAACTTACAGCCGGAAAGCGTTACCCCTGGGCAGCAGCCTTTTGGGCAACAGTGCTGTCTTGACGCAGGACTGAAGGTACAAATATATCGCCTGCTGCATTGGGCTTGGCAAGCTTATTTTTTGCAGCGTGTTTTTTAAGGGCCTCTGGATCGCCAAACAGGGTTTTTTGCAATTTGGATTCTAAAGCAGGGTTTTCAGCATATTTGCCCAACGCAATATCAACGGCCAACAGTGCTCTGTCCAAGGCACTCATTCCAGTAACCGCCCGCTGCATATCTTCGGGAGATCCAAAGTCAGCAATATGCTCGTGATGAGATTCTAATTCGTGAGGCTGCGCTTTTGAGGCAACTGATGAAAACACTTTAGCCTGAGAAGAAGGTAAGGTAGTGTTTGTTGAAACGCCTGGGGAAACCGAAGCCATATATAAAACTCCTTTGAATTAGGTGTGTATATCTTAATAAAACCACCTAATACAGGTTTATGAATGAGACATGATACCAGAAATTCATAGGAAAATGTTCCTATTTGTTGCTGGATAAAGTCTGTTTGTTACTGAAATAAGTCTGGTCGCAGATCGGTTGCCCGATTTAGGTAGACGTGGACCATTTCTTCAGGGGTCTTGTTAGTATAAAACTGGATAAGCGTTCGAACACACATATGTGGCATGTTCTCTCCTAAGGGCTCTTGAGAGCACATCATGGGGATACTTTGCCAGTCGAGGCCAAAGCGAATGATTTTTGCCGGAGATATCTTCACTAAATCTGGGGTAACCGTAAAAAAAACATTAACGATATCCTCCTTCTCCAGCTGGTTCTCGTGGATGAGAGTGAGAAAAAGTTCCATCAACTCACGCTTGAGGATATCGGGGTGATCTTCCTCCACAGTGGTGGCGCCGCGAACTGCTCGTAATTGGTAAGGAGCCGACATATCGATATTAAGTATTCCTAAAAGCTGTAAAAACACCCGTTTTAACACGGGCATTCAGTATAAAATAAAAGAAACCCTCCTTCGCAACATTCAGCAAAAAATACCGTTTGATATGCCTTCTACGTTTGGTAACACCGATTTGTTTCACACATTATCTTACGCGAATACGGCAATAAAACGATTTTTGTAGTAAAACATGGCTATCTCAACAGGCCGTTTACAGAAACAAGGAAACGATTGTTATGGTAGATATTCTCGTCGTCGATGATGATCCAGAAATTATTGATTTGCTACGCCTGGATTTTGAGATGATGGGATTCCACGTAGATCACGCAACAGACGGGGCTGCTGGATTTAAAAAAGCCGAAAGCAAGCAGTATGATCTGATTATCTTGGATGTGATGATGCCTAAGATGGACGGGTTTGAGGTCTGCCGTAAAATACGAGCCAGCCGGACTTGCCAGAATGTGCCGGTGATTTTGCTTACTGCCAAAGGTACTATTGAAGATAAAATCCGGGGGTTTAACACTGGGGCAGATGATTATCTGGTCAAACCGTTTGAATTCCAGGAGCTAATGGTCCGGATGCGGGCGCTGTTTCGCCGCACAGGCACCTCCACCAATGCTCAGACACCGGTGAAGAAAGAAGAAATCCTCTCCGCTGGCAACATCCGCTTGCTACCCTCTTCTTTAGAGATCATCCGCAAAGACACCCGGTTAAAGCTGACGCCCACCGAATTTGAAATTTTATACTGCCTGATGCAACACGTAAACGATGCCGTATCACTGCCACGAATTTTGCAAGAAGTGTGGGGTTACGATGCCGATGAAGATGTACGCATGTTGCGGGTGCATATTGGGGGCCTGCGTCAAAAAGTAGAACCTG
>JAHQWC010000025.1 GCA_019634025.1 Vampirovibrio sp. | reverse complement strand
TTAAAACTTATACTCTATCCAAGTACTCGTTGGTTCGGGTATCTACCCGGATAGTGTTGCCAACTTCTACGAAAAACGGTACGTTAACCTGGGCACCGGTTTCCAGGGTAGCCGGCTTGGTGCCGCCAGAGGACGTGTTGCCTTTTTCACTGGGCGGGGTATCCGTTACTTCCAGCTCCACATGGTTGGGCACCTCAATGCCGATAAGCTGGCCATTATGGCGCACCACACTGATGTTCATGCCTTCTTTCAGGTAAATGAACCCGTCTCCAATCTGGGCTTTGGTTAGCGAAATCTGATCAAAGGTGGTGTTGTCCATAAAGGTAAAGGCATCTTCGCCTTCTTTATATAAAAACTGCATCTCACTTTTGTCTAAGATGGCCTGTTCTATCTTTTCACCAGCGCGAAAGGTTTTTTCAATGACCTGGCCTGTCTGTACGTTTTTTATCTTAGAGCGTACAAAGGCGGAGCCCTTGCCGGGTTTTACGTGCAAAAACTCGACGATAGAATAAATATTGCTGTCTACCACAATGGTCATGCCGGTTTTAAAATCGTTGGAGGATATCATGGTTGCCTGCCGCTTTCTCTAGCTGATGCCACAAAACGGGTACCCCTATGTAAACACGCATGTGCGTGTAAGGCATCATCATATCAAAAAGTTTCGGCAAAAAAACCTTGTGAGATCTCAGGGAGGCATGGTCAGCGGTCAAATACGGATTAATCGTGCCATTTGGCTGTTGGGGGTTCGTATTGCCGGAATTTTTCCAACAGTCGGCCGGGGTTGCTTTCTACCAACAAGGTGTCCTGATATTTTTCTTGTAAAAACCCTTCTTTCACCATGTGGTCTACCATCTCCACCAACGGATCATAGTAACCCGCAATATTTAAGATGCCACAGGGTTTTTGATGGAAGCCCAGCTGCTCCCAGGTCCAGGTTTCAAACAGTTCGTCCATGGTGCCGGAGCCGCCGGGCAGGGAGATGAACCCATCGGACATATCTGCCATTTTGCCTTTGCGCTCGTGCATGGTGCTTACAAAATATTGTTCCGTCAGCCCGGTATGGGCCAGTTCCCGGTCTGCCAGCTTTTGAGGAATGACCCCGATGACCTCGCCGCCATTGGCCAGGCAGGCATCGGCGACAGTGCCCATTAACCCCACAGAAGCGCCGCCGTAGACCACGCCAATGTTTTCTTTGGCCAGCAGTTCACCCAAAGCCTCTGCGGCCTCTTTATAGTCAGGTTTATTGCCGAACCGAGACCCGCAAAAAATACAAATTCGCCGTATCATAAAGTACCTTAACGCTGCACATATCCCATTCGCCTACCTACTCTAACCGGGTTTTGAGAGGAGGGCAACATACACTTAGAGGACGGTTAAACGCTAGTCAGGACTGCCTATGCATCCAGCCGAACCACTAGATCTGAGAGGGCCTGATGCATATCTGCCGCACTCAACTGCTTCCATCGGCCATGGCCGGGAAGCACCCATTCAAACCGGAACTCCAACAGCTTTTTTAACGAGGCTGTTTGTTCCGGCCAGGAGTACCGGTTGTAGGCTTGAGAGGCTCTTAACCCAGTATCTCGCCAGGAGAGGTGATCGCCGGTGAATAGGTATTTGTTTTTGTACAACAGCACACAGTGCCCTTCGGTATGACCGGGAGTGGGGATGACTAAAAAATCATTTGAGAGTTTTATGGGATCGATACCGTCAATGACTTTCTCGGCATCGGGTTGGGATTTCAATTCTGTTTTATGAATGATTCGTGTGGCGCCAAAGGCGTCGGCATATTTGGCGGCATCCGCCACATCATCCCGGTGGCTCAAAAAGATAAACGCTATACCGCCCAATTCCTCAAACCGCTTTTTGAGCATCGGTAAAAACTTAGGAGAGTCTATCAGCCAGTTGCCTTGGGGGTGGCAAATAAAATAACTTTTGCCGCCAAACGATTTGGGAGAGGTGTAGCCGCAATGATAGACTTCATCGGTACGATCCAACACCATGGGGAAATCCGCCATGGCGGATTTGACGTCATACTCGCCGGTGGCGCCGATTGAGCCGGTAGGACAGGTGAGGAGGGCTTGAATGGATTGTCGTACTTCTTGCTCATTAGAGGGTTGCCGGGTAACGGCAGAATATTCACCCACCTCTTCAAACACTCCCGGCGCCATTTGACGGCACATATCGCAATCAATGCAGGTGCTATCCACAAAGAAGTCACCGGCAACATTAGTATCCAGGCGTCTGGCAGGATCTGCCATGATAGGCCTCCTTTATGAGGTCAGGGTGAGGGGCTGGGGTATTGGGTATGAATGGCCTCAATACCTGCCAGCACATCATTAGAAAGTTTGACATCGATACTGCCTATGTTTTCTGCCAGTTGATCCATGGAGGTGGCGCCGATGATGTTGCTGGTGACAAACTGCCGGGTGTTCACAAACGCCAACGCCATTTGGGAGGGGTTTAGCCCGTGTTTTTGGGCCAGCTCAATGTATTGCCGGGTGGCAGACACGGCTTGAGGGTTGGAATACCGATCAAACCAATCGCCCCACAACGTGAGGCGGGCGCCTTCAGGCTTACCGCCATCCAGGTACTTACCGCTGAGAACCCCAAAGGCTAATGGGGAATAAGCCAACAGACCGCATTTTTCTCGGATAGAGGCTTCGGCACACCCCACTTCGTAGGTTCGGTTCAACAAACTGTAGGGGTTTTGGACACTCATCATGCGAGGGTGGCCTTTGGCTTCAGCCAGATGTAAAAACCGCATCATTCCCCACGGCGTTTCGTTGGATAACCCAATGTGGCGAATTTTACCAGCTTGTACGAGATCTTGAAGGACGGCCAGTGTCTCTTCCATCGATGTCATTTGTTCGTCAGGGTTGTGGATGTACCCCAGGCTCCCGAAAAAGTTGGTGTTGCGGTCTGGCCAATGGAGTTGATAGAGATCTACATAGTCGGTTTGTAATCGTTTCAGGCTGGCGTCCAGAGCCGTTTCAATGTGGTTGCGGTTAAACCGGGTTTCTCCGCCTCGAATCCAGTCCATTCGTGGGTTAGGTCCCACCACTTTGGTGGCTAAAATGACTTTGTCCCGGTTCTTTCGGGCGGATAGCCAGGTACCGATATAGGTTTCTGTTCGGTGGCAGGTTTCTGCCACAGGCGGCACGGGATACATTTCGGCGGTATCCATAAAATTGACGCCTTTTTCCCAGGCATAATCCATCTGCTGATGGGCTTCCTCTTCCGTATTTTGAGCCCCCCAGGTCATGGTGCCCAGGCAGATGACGCTGACGCTTAAATCCGTATTTCCGAGTGTGCGATACTCCATCTCACGACTCCCCTATGGTAAACGCATTGACTTGTATGTATTGATTCTTACTAGGCTTATATAGCACAAATAAGCTTGCCTTCCAGCAACGTGACTGCTTCTCCGGTAATGGCCAAACGTTCGTCTCCGACATCTAAAGTGAGCTGCCCTCCTCGTGAAGAAGCCTGGTAAGCAATTAAATGATTTTCTTGCAGCTGTGTAGCCCAATAGGGTGCAGAGGTACAATGCGCCGAACCCGTGACCGGATCTTCGGTAATACCGTCATCTGCGCAAAAGAACCGAGAGATAAAATCATAGTTTGGGTTCAACGACTTTGCTGTGACGATAATATATTTTTTGTAGTCCATCAGTGCATTAAAGTCTGGATTCATGGCTCGTACAATATCTTCATCGTCATAAACCAGCATCAAGTCACGCGATAAATAAGCTTCAACAGGTTTTTGAGGTGTTAGTGCGTCTAATACAAAAGCGGGGATGTCAGACAGTGACACGGGCTCACCCGGCCTTAAGGGAAAGTCCATCGTATAGGTGTAAGGAGAGCGAGTATTTTTTGCCTTTGAAACTTTTAGAGGCCCCACAAATTTTGTGTCAAAGGTCACGTCCTCTCTCTCCGGGCATATTGCTGTCAAATAAGTATGAGCAGAGGCCAAGGTGGCATGACCACACAAGTCAATTTCGACCATGGGGGTAAACCAGCGTAAGAGAGGGTTTTGATCCGGGCGTTGCAGAATAAACGCCGTTTCAGACAAGTTCATTTCAACAGCAATATTTTGCATGATCTCGTCAGAAATAGGTTCTTCTAAGATAAATATGGCTGCCGGGTTGCCTTGAAACGGTTGATTGGTGAAGGCGTCAACCTGCCAAAACTTCATCGTGCATTGTTCTCATGTTTTTATGTGTGGCTGGTGGATAAAATTTCCAACCCATTTTCCGTCATCAAAACCGTCTCTGCAATATGGGCGGATAAGCTGTTATCTTGGGTCACCCACGTCCAGCCGTCATTGGCTAAAACGGTTTCTGGATTTTCTCCGAGGCTCAACATGGGCATTAGGGTGAACGCCAAGCCGGGAGTGAGTGGAATCGTTTCCGAGAGTATGCTGGGATCGTTGGGGGTGGGGAGATCTTCGTGCATTCGTTTGCCAATGCCATTACCACCGGTGCCGTGGATGACAGTGAGATCAGCGTTTGCAGCTGCGTTGGGAATTTCCTGGAGGAGATCGTTCAACGTTTTCCATTGAGTTGGATTTGCCGCAATGGTTTTAAATACTGCACTGGTTCCATCAAGCAACTTTGCAACTTCTGGTGGAATAGGAGTGCCGAGATACCTGCTCCGGGCTGCCTTACCGTGAATTCCTCGAATCTCGGTGCCGATGGCCACGCTCACCACGTCGCCTGAGTTGATCAGCTTATCTGATTTTGGCGGGCCGTTGACGATTTCCTCATTGACAGATACACACATAGGATGACCGAAACCGTCAAAGTGTTTGAAGGGAGCAGAGGATCGGTTTTGACGTAACAGCAACTCGGCTTTTTCTGCCAAGGCTGCTGTTGCCATACCTGGTTCGCAAGCCTGGAGGAGTTCCTCACAAATTTCTCCGGCCAGCTTGGCGGCAAGTTTGAGGTGTCTTAAATCGGTGTTGCTTTTTAATAAACCCAAAGCATGGTCCCTTTGGAATGGCTAGCTGAATAAGTAGACCAATACCGCTGCCACCGCCAGCCACAGGTTGGTGATGTTGCTGACAAAAATGTTGATGAGGGCAGATCGGAACCGGTTCATGCGAATCAAGGTCATGACACTACGAAACTCGGGCCAGGAGGTGATGAAACTGAGGACGAAAAAGCTAATGGCGCCTTCCGGCACCTTACTGCTGGCGGCTGTCATGGCCACGGCCGGATCTAAAAAGTAACCGGCGCCTAATAATAAAGCGATGGCTGGAATGACATAGTAAACCGGGTAGGTCTCGTCATCATCGTTTCCGCCTTCTTCTACGCCTTTAAAGATATAAAAGGTGATGCTAATGACCAGGGTTGCAATGGCCCAGAATAGGAGTTGCTCTTGAACTGCCGGGAGATAAAATGAGCCGGACGCCGCCATAGTGCCCAGCAGAATGATGGCGGTCCACAGTGCCCGGGTGCTGAATAAATTGAGGAACCGCCCGGTAATGAAGGCTGCCAGGGTGAGGAGAACCGGGTTGGCAAAGTTGGACCCCAGCGGCACGCCTGCAGCAAACAATAATTTGCCGTGGATTAGCCCAACGGCAACGACTAAGGCTTCCGGCCCATTGGTCACATAGCCGGTAAACTCTCCGGCCCGGGGGTGGCGGCGCAGGACACCCAACAGAATATCGATACTGTGAGAGACCAGGAACATGAGGGCGACAATGGCTGCGGCGCCAATACCGGCCATGGCCATATCCCCGCCGAATAGTACAGCAGAAATACTGAAAAATAGGAGGACCCCGCCCCAACTGGCGAAGTCCAGCATGTCCATTTTGACGTTAAAGAGCGCTTTCATAGGTTTTATTGTAAGCCGAGAACCCACTTTGAGGGAGAACTGTTTATTGCAACGTTTACGAGTGCGTCTGACCTCTCTAGGGACGAGTAAGCCAAATTAACATTTTCCTCTCCCGCCTGGGAGAGGATTTGGAATGTTGGCGACGCTAGGAGCTTTACAGTCCGATGGTGAGGGGATGTTTACCGCCCTTATCTCTAATAAGACTCTTTGCTTAAACAGTTACTGACACCCCCTCACCCGGATCCGTACGCTTCGTTTCTCTCAGCTACGGTTCCGCCCTCTCCCACAAGGGAGAGGGAAATAATTTTGTCAGCATATTTATCTCAACTGGCACCGTGTATTGGCTTGTTCTGGGTGGGTGCTTTGGGTTTAATGAGGAGGTGGAATCAGGAGGATTTTCTATGCCGTCGACACTCACTGAGAGCTTGCCTGAAGCCGATGAACAGCGGTTGCGGGATCGGATTCAGCAAATCCCCATCATGGATCAGATGGGCTTTGAGGTTCGGACTTTAACGGAAGGGTACTGTAAAGGCTATCTTCCCCGGCGAAAAGGATATGACGGTATTTTTGAATCGCTTCATGGCGGCTTGTTAATGAGTTTGGCAGATACCATGGCGTGTTTTGCCGTCCTGACCACAACAGGGCCGGATAAGCCGATGGCCACCACCGATATGAATATCCGCTTTCTGGCGCCTTGCTTAACCGGCGCTGTTTGCGAAGCCAAAATTATCAAAGTAGGTAAAACCATGGCGCCGGTGCAGGTAGATATTTTTGATGAAAACGGTAAGCAGGTTGCTGTGGCTCAGGTGAACTATATTTTGTTAAACAAATAGGATAGGACTCACGCAAAATGCACTCTAATTCGCATCTACTTCGTCATTGTGCTGCGCAGCGGCGTCACGTACTACCAGTACGCTCCTTGCTTTGCGCTGCTCGTTCCTCGTATCTGCGTCGTTATAGCACATTTTGCGTAAGTCCTATAGATAGGGTTAGAAAGGGGAAACTAACACGATGACTATTAAAGGATTTGCAACGCCAGACGGTACCAAGCGCTTGATGGAACAGGTGGAAGGCACACCGGATGTTGCATTGGGTCATTACCGTAAAGCCATAGATGGCCTTTACCTCAGCAGTTTGGGGATGGGGACGTATTTGGGAAACCCTGATCCGGAAACCAGCGAACAGGTTACAGACGCTATGGTGGCGTCTGTAAAATGCGGCGCCATCAATGTTATTGATACGGCTATTAACTACCGCCATCAATTGGCAGAGCGTTCTGTAGGAGAAGGGCTTCAACGGTTGTTGAGCCAGGGGATTAACCGGGATCAGGTGTTTGTGTCTACCAAAAACGGCTATTTGGCGCCGGATGCAGAACATTATGGCGATTTTCGCGCCGAGTTTCACAAGCAATATATTGAATCCGGTGAGGTGGATCCTGATGATGTTGTGGGGGGGATGCACTGTATGACCCCGGCTTATTTGGCAGGTGAGTTGGAAAAGAGCCTGACGAATCTGGGTGTGGAAACTATTGATCTGATGTATCTGCACAATCCTGCTGAATCTCAGCTGGCGGCGGTGGGTCGCCAAGCTTTTATGGACCGGTTAAAAGCCGCATTTGAGATGTATGAAATTAGCCGAGGGGAAGGTAAGCTGCGCTATTATGGCCTGGCCACCTGGGATTGTTTTCGGATGGAGCCGGAGCAGACCGAGAAATATTTGAGCCTGGAAGCGGTGATGCATTTGGCAGAGATGGTGGGCGGTGCGGATCATGGGTTCCGGTTTATTCAACT
>JAHQWC010000024.1 GCA_019634025.1 Vampirovibrio sp. | reverse complement strand
AGCAGGCGGTGTCCTGGTTTGGGGATCTCCACTGAAGCAGGGGTTTCTTGGCGGATTCGGGCGGCGAGGGTTTCTTGGGTTTCGGGTTCGCCGTGGACTAAGAAGAGGTTTGGGTTGGTGTTGAAGTGTTTGAACCATCCCACCAGCCGGTCCTGATCGGCATGGGCGGATAGCCCGCCGATGGTATGGAGCTTGGCTTTTACCGGGAGGGTCTCGCCCCACAGGCGGATTTCCTTGGCGCCGTCTACCAGGGTGCGGCCTTTGGTGCCTCGGGCCTGGAAGCCGACGAAGATGACATGGCAGCCATCGCGATGGATGTTGTTCTTCAGGTGATGCTTAATGCGGCCCCCGTTACACATGCCACTGGCGGCAATGATGATGGCGCCGGATTTAATTTGATTGATGGCGATGGAGTCCTGGGTATCCTGAGTAAACGTGAGGTTGGGCATATCAAACAACGAGTCCCCGTTCCCGGTTTCTACGGTTTTGGTAGCCTCTTTGTCGAACAAGCGGGGGTGTTTGCTGTAGATGTCGGTCATGCGAATGGCCATGGGGCTGTCTAAAAAGATCTGCCACTGATCTAAGCCCCACTCTTCATAATGTTGTTTCAGGGTGTACAACAGCTCTTGAGTACGGCCCAGGGCAAAAGAGGGGATGAGGATATTGCCTTTTTCTTTGCGGGCATCGGTAATGACCTGGCCCAATTCCTGCCAGGTGGGTTCCCAGTCCCGGTGATTGCGGTCGCCATAGGTGCTTTCCATGACCACCCAGTCGGCCTCTTCAACAAAGGTAGGATCCCGTAAAATCGGTGCGCCGGCATGACCCAAGTCGCCACTAAACACAATTTTGCGGGTGTCATTCCGTTCTAGATCGGTGAGCCAGACTTCTACAATGGCTGAGCCCAAAATATGACCGGCATCCCGAAAACAAGCCTTGACGCCAGGCAGAACCTCAACGGTGTCGTTATAGCTGACACCGGAAAAAGTGTCCATGGCAGCTTCTGCATCTGCAGTGGTGTACAAAGGCGTCATTTGGGTATTGTTTTCTGAATGTTGCTTTTTCTTCCGGCGTCGTTTCTGTTGATATTCTGCATCCCGCTCGTTAATATAGGCGGCGTCTTTAAACATCACCTCACAAATATCCACCGTGGCGTGTTGGGTATAAATTTTGCCGGTGTAGCCGCGCTTGATTAACAGGGGAATTCGACCGGAGTGATCCAGGTGGGCATGGGTTAAGATGACGGCATCCAGGGCTTTGGGATCGAAGGGAAAGGGATCAAAGTTGCGGGCTTCGTCTTTATAGGAGCCTTGAATCAGGCCACAGTCCACCAAGATTTGTTGATGATTCACCGTCAACAGAAAACAGGACCCGGTGACTTCTTGTGCGGCGCCGAAAAATTGAATTTGCATAGTCTCAATCCTAAAACCAACCGTACTGCGTGAGGAAAAGCTGCCGAACAGCATTCCGTCAGTTTAACTTTAGCAAAAACTCAGCACGTTTTTTGAACTAGGCGAAATCAAAATTTCATCAAAACGTCACCCACCTGTCATCAAAATGTCACAGGAATTGAGGATACTATGGGTAACTTCTGAAGGAACACTTTTCCTGTAAGAGGTTCGTTTTGTTTTTCTACTTCTTTCTTCTGGACCAATGGGTAGTGATTCTTTTTAGTGTCCAGAAAGCGGCATGGTTTAATTTTAACACCTGATTACACCCTAACAATACTGAGAAGAAGCCTAACTATCCCAATCAGACTTCATTCCCTGAGCCTATAGCTACCATTCGCCCAATGGTGGCTATTTTTCTATCTCGTTAGCCAGTATGCATCCGCCTATACAAAATGCCGCAGGATTTCTCCTGCGGCATTCAAAGGCTATTCAATTGTTTGGTAGGTTAAAGAGGCCTATAGTCCCAAAATCAGCTGTTGCAAGGTTTGCTGGCTGTTTTGGTAGGTGCTGCGAACCGGGGCTGTGGGTTGCAAGTTTACGCCGGTTTTCAGCTTGCTGACGTCACTTTCGATAGACGTAATTTGGCTTTTTACCGCCGGTTGCGCTTTCATTGCGGCGCCCTTTAAGGCAGCTTCCGCAGCTCTGAGTTGGGTGGAAGCTTTTGACTTGTCACCAGAGGTCAACTGGTAGGACTCTGCCAGGGCAAGATCCAACCGTGCCTGGTACAAATCTGCCTTAGCTTTTGCTTTTGCTTGAGCTTCAGGCGTGTTGGCAGGTGTGGATGTTGTCCAGGTGAGTTCAGCCTGTTGATAGGCAGCCAGCGCACCAACCCGTTGATGCAAGCCGGTTAACTCACGACCAGAGATGCGATGCCCCCGTTGTAAACGGGTTTGGACCGATTCAATTTCCTTGGCCAGGTTTTCTGCAACCTGCTTGGTTGGGCCTTCCGTGGTTTGCACCGTCTGCTCGATTGCCTGGGCGGCTCTTTGTACTTGTTGTTGAGCGGTTTGGCGATCCTGCAAGTTATAGACAAATGCAGCCTGTCCCAATGCGCGGGTTGCAGCCGTTACCGGAATATCATTGAGAATGGCTACTGCTTCTACCCGTTGCTCTGCCTGACGCAGCAATGTATCAGCTTGCTTGGGCTCATTTTGGGTCAACAGGTTTTGGGCTTGGGTAATTTGGCTCAATGCTGTGGCTAAGGGCAATGCAGATTCTGAGAACACCAGTTGATTTTCAGCCAACTGAAGCTCCTGCTTGGCTTGAGGGCGGTTTCCGGCCTGAAGCGCCGTTTTGGCTCTGCGCAGATGTTCCCGAACCAGTTCAACCGGCACTACGTTTTCTATTTCTAATAAAGAGGTTTCCAGCGGAATCAAGTCCTGTTGAACTTCTTGCACGGTTTCAAATTCCAAGTGCTTTTGGGCCACCCAAAGCTGGTTTTTCACTTTTTGGGCAGGTGTGGCGGTTTGGGCCATTGATAATAACCGGGTGGCTTCTTGCAATGCCTGAGACGCTTGATTGAGTTCATTTTGATGGAGTGCGCTGCGAGCTTCCACGATTCTTTGGTAGGCCCGGGCGGAGATAATACTGGCGGGCTGTTGGGTACCAGCAGGCGTCATCATGCGTTGTTGTGGGCTGTGTTCTTGTAATTGTCCCGGGCCTGCTAAAGCCACAGGAGCAACCACGCCACTAAATAATGTGGCGGCTAATAAGCCGGATAAGAGTTTTATTTCTTTAGACATCAGTCGAACCATTCCTTTCTTGCAAAATAGCAAGACAAAACAAAACGAATAGGAAACTGAAAAACGAAAAAGGTTCATCACAAACACTTTCGGTGTCTACGCGATAGCCATCACCTCCTTGTTAAAAAGTACCGACGCTATTTCAAATTTTATTAATTTTTAGAACTGCCACTGAATTAATCACTTGAGTAGGACCACTATAAACCCTTGAATCCAAAAATCAATCCCTTTTTCCAAGGCAAGGTCATTTATTTGTTGAATAAAATACCTGGTTTTACCCACACATGGGTACCGTTTTTCTCTCTCACAGAAAGGCTTTTAGAAGTCTTGTTACATTTTGAAAAATCCCAAAATAATTTTTAATTTTCTAAAAAGGCACACAGGCTATTTTTAAACTCGTCGAAAGCTATACGGTTCTGGGTTTTTCAGGGTTCTTCAATAGGTTTTGGTACCCCTGTTTTGATAAATTTGAATTATTTTCTCGTTTAATTTAGAACAAAAATCAAAATAGTTATCCATAGTATGAATCGATCATTTCTGTGGGCTAACTTTATTTCTGTACAAAATATGAAACTTAAGAAGATGTCTTTATTGACTCTTATTTTTAACAATGTTGTAAATACTTTCAATAATTCACCGGCTTTTTGTTGGATCAAAAAGCCGGTGAAAAAGTTTTTTGGTCTGTCTGCAAATAACAGGTAAAGACATTGTTTTCCGAGACTCTAATAAATAATGTTGTTTTGTACGGCAACTTCTCTGGCCAGTCGCAATGCTTCAACATCACTGACCACACTTTGGTAAAACATCATCCGAGCAATACTTCCTTTTAAATAATTTCCTGGCGAGGTAAAGGCGCTGGAACCCAATCGGCCCCGGTTACTGTCAAAGGCATCTGAATTTCCGCCTCCTGTACCAAAGCCGGTTGCGTTAATAATCAGGCTGCCGTTGCGCCACACTTTACATGTGGCCGCATTCCAATCCACCACCACGGCAATGACCTGAGGGCCATCTGCAACCGCCGCAGAAGATTCAGTATCCGGTGTATCCGCAGCAAGTCGGGCGCCTTCAAGGGTAAATGCCCCGCCACCATCCCGGCGAATTGCAAGCTCTTGAATCCCAAAATTGCTGCCGTCCTGAAAACTCATCAGGTAATCCGCGCCATCGTCAATTAAATCGGCAGCCATTACCCAGGTAAACCCGGCGATATTATTGTTGAAGGCCCGAACGCCGGATGAAAGATCCATATAATCAAAGGTATGTATCACGCTGTTATTATCAGTCGCGTTGCCAAAGATCACACACGGTCCGCCGTTAAACCCATTGATGCTATACACTGGCGCATTGGCGGCAGCCGTATTCACTGCGTTCTTGTTTGCAGCATCGTGAGTTGTGTTCCAGCGTTCTACAGTCTCCAGGTCGGCAATGGCGGCCAAATCGTCGTCCAGTAAAGTACTGGCATCATGGGCATCAAAGTTGGCAAAGTAAGATTGATAGGCTTCTCCGTTTGCAAAGGCATGGGCGCGGGCCAGTTCCCAAAACCGATCTGCCTGAGCTTGAATCGGCGTGTCGGCTTTGATATGGAGTCTGTCTCCTCCGGCAGCAATGGCGGCGCTTAAGTCTGAGAAATCTGCGCCTTGAAGTACATTGCCAAAGTTAGACCACATGGTTCCAATTGCGTTGTTAATTTCGGTCAGGTCATAGGCCACATCAGATACGTTATGAATAATATGAGTCTTTGTCAGCATCATCTTGACGCCTAGATCGGTGTAAAAATCATTGGCAATCTGGGTCATCTTGGTAACATATTCCGCTCCGGTTAATGTTCCCCCATCAACCTGGAGAACAGGATCGGTAGAATCATAGTAATGAAGGACTTCGACACCCCCGGTAATGTTTGCTGCACGGATCGCCCGGTTATACAGGTTTTGATTTGTTTCAAAGGTGTCAAAGCCATATCCTGTCATAAGAACATTGGCATCTTTTTGCCACTCGTCCTGATCGGTTCCTCCGACGGCAAGGCAAAGAATGCCAACAGACATGTCTAATTCATCGACCATGTATTGACCGTAAATTGGGTGGTAGGATTTGGAGGTATTGGCATCCCGCCAGTTCCCAAAATCGTTGCCGGTAGATTCTCCGTTATTAAACATATTGCAGACGTGCGACACATGGCTGAAGCTCTGAGCATTGGTGCCAAAACCCGGTACATTGTTACTTTGTCCAATTTGAAGAACCACTGTTCCAATAGATATATTGGCGACGCTTAGGGTTCTTTGACTGTCTGCAGCCTGACGTAATTCTACGGTTCCATTCGTGGCAATAGATTGATTGCTCAGTGTAAATACATTTGTTCCAGGCGCTAGCCCATCAGACACTTGTGTCCAGGCGCCACCATTATATCGAGCTTCGACAGGTCCCGAATCGGATCCGGAGTATTCCACCTCAAAACGAATATTCCCCATGCCATCGGCAGGTAAGTTTCGTTGATACACATGGCCATCCAGCGGATAGGTAATCGTCGCCAGATTGGCGAAATCTTCATGAATGTTGGCGGCATACGTGGTGGTTACCGCCGTAAAGTTATCTAAGCCAAGCTCCACGGGTACGCGGTAAAACCCGTTTGAAACGGGCCTGCCTATAGAATGATATCCCGATGTTTTGGCATCCAAAGTTAATTCCGTTTCCATGGCGGCAATAAATGCATCTGCTTCGCCACTGGTGGCAAATAATCCGTATTTCTTCACTCTGTTTGAACTCATGGTTACAACACCTCCCCTAACGCTAGTCCGTACTGCAGCAGTAACCCAATCTCTAAATCTGTAAAGATCCCTGCTTTCATTTTTACCTCGGCAATTTCGATAGGCGAATTATCTCCCCCATCAAACCGGCCCGCCAAAATTAAGTTGGCAGTGTCTCCGATAGGGTTACTGCCATATGTCCAAGAACCGGTATTGGTATTAATAGTGGCGTTTCCCTGTTCCCTCCAATAGGTCTTCACGGTTCCGCCACTCTCAGCCGTTACAATATAGACCTTCCAAGCATCGGTCTCTAAGCCAGACCCACTTCCAAACGCTGTTTGATCACCCGCAAGGTTAAAATATGCCTGGCCAAAACCCTGGTTTATAAAAAACCGGTTTGCAACCCCATTACTGCCTTTTTGCATAATGGTGTTAAACCCACTCCAAATACTGCCTGGTGTTTGCCGCGCCACCATAAAAAACGAGAAGTTATCGTTAAAGGCGAAATTGGCGGCGTCGTGATCCACCGTTAAAATGTCTGCATCTGAGGAGACTGTATCCCCGTCAAATTGGGCGTAACCATTGACGTATCGAGGTTGCCTGCCTTTGAGTAGCTCATAGGCAATGTTGTTATTGGCGTCTTGGCTTTGCCATTCGGTAATGGTGTCACTGCCGTCAAACTGACGGGTAATGCCGACCCCTCGCTTTAAATCCAAATTCAACCCGGTAATCACCGGCTCAATCACCGAGCCGCCGCCCGGTGCATTAAAAAAGACCATGATGCTGACCTCCCCTCCAATTCAATTGTGGTTGTATAAATTCCCCTTCCCTATCGGCCCGGCATGTTAAGGCCCTGTATAAGAAGTTTTATGTTCTATTTCGTTTGTTATTTCTGAGTCACTTTATTCAGATCTTATTGATATTTTGAAAAAAGCAACAAAAAGATGAAGCGGTTGATTTAAACAGCTCCTAAGAATAGATGCCTGCAGACTAAACAGGCGCTTTTCAACTTCTAAAAAAACCGGCTAAGAGCCCGGTAAAGCAACTTTCAAGAGTACCGGCAGATGATCCGATCCAATATCTGGGCCTACGGTCCGGCTCATCACCTTAATCTCAGGGCTTAACAGCCCATGGTCAATGGGCAATCGAAACAGTCCCACATCCAGGCTTGCCGGCCAGGTTCCCTGGAGTCCAAACCCCTGGCGCGAATCTTTCAACCCTAATCCTGATTTGATTCGGTAAAATTCATGTGACCAAGGGGTGGCGTTTAAATCTCCCACTAAAATCATGGGCTTGGTCAGCTCCTTGGCATTTGCCACCAACCGGTCCACCACTTTGCGCTGCCGCCAGGTGTCATATTCTCCGGTGGGGTGAGCCGGGTGCATGACGATTAAGGTGGCAATTTGTCCGTTTACGTTTAATTGGGTGGTGAGTACGCTGTCCCATCCTTCTTCCGGAATTACCGACAAGGTGCGGATGTTTTCCAGCGGATACTTACTCAACACTGCCATCCCGGCTCGGGGTTTTATGACCTGGTAAGGATACTGCGCCTGAAGCGCCGGATGTTTGTCCAGCAGGCTACTAAACTTATACACTACCTCTTGTAGTGCCACCACATCAGCATTGGTCTGCTGGATATAAGCTGCAACCTGATCGAAATTTTTGTTGTTGTAATACACATTAGACTGTAAAACCGTGAGGGTATCCTCTGACGAAAATAGCTCGTCTGCTGCAGAAGCGGTTGCCGAAAAATACACCGGCAACACCTGCCAGCCATTTAACACCATCGTCATCAAGCTTACTGCAATTAAAGGTTTGGCTCGGGTAAACAAACAGGTGAACACCAGAATAAACCCGGCAGCCAAATAGTAATGCCGAAAGGCGGCTAATACTTCAAATCCCCAAAACATGCCGCCGCCAAACGCAACAATAGATACCCCCACCAAAAACACGGCAGCAGCCCACAAAAAATATAAAAAAGACTTTGCGTTAAACACCATATCGGTCCATATTGTACCCGAGGATCCATGGGTGATTCTACCCACTGATACTTTATTCTCACATAGCACCCTGCTTTCAAAACCCCCTAAACAGGTTACCCTCGCCGGAGAATGTCATAATCGTTTTTCGCCAATCCATTATTTAAACCCTCCTTACCTTATAATCTGTGCGGTTGCCGGTGCTTCTGGAGGTGCTATCATACTCCTACCAAGTGATAGCGTGTCTTGACTCAATTTAAACAGATAGAGAGCCTGTTTTTTCCAGTTTTTTCATCATCATTTTCGGATGAGGCCACCCTACCCTATGACAACAGGAACTGTGACAGCGCCTGCTGGTTTCCCAGTAAGCAAGCAGGATCAAACCCTAAAGCAGGCGGATGCTCATCGGCAGGCCGGCTTTTTTCAGCTGTACGGCCTGCCGATTGCTGTCATGACCTATGATCAGGTGCTGTCATACCTGAGCCAGGCCATTGAAACCCGAAAAAAAACCTTCTGTGTCACCCTTAACCTGGATATCCTTCGTCTGGCTTGCCAACGGCGTGATGTCTACCGGATCATTCAATCGTCAGACTTCATTTTTGCCGATGGCATGCCCTTGGTCTGGCTGTCTAAACTCATGAAGCGTCCCTTGCCCCAGCGGGTGCCAGGGTGCGATATGGTTCATGATCTTTGCCGGGTCTCGGCAAAACAGGGGCATAAAATCTTTTTCCTGGGTGCGGCTCCTGGTGTGGCGGACAAAGCTAAAGCGAAGTTGGAAAAAGAGCTCCCAGGCATTCAAATTGTGGGGACCCATGCTCCAGAAAAAGAAGACTTGGCTCACTTTGGGACGAATCAGTTGATTGTTGACATGATCAATGCGTCCGGCGCCGATGTCGTTTTTGTCGCCTTGGGCGCTCCCAAACAAGAGCAATGGATTTTTCAAAACTACCATGCCTTGCAAGCAACATTGATGGTTCCTTGTGGCGCTTCCATCGATTTTATTGCCGGTGAACAGGCAAAAGCCCCTCAGTGGATCGGCAACATTGGTCTGGAATGGCTCTACCGCCTTTTCGCCAACCCTACCCGATTATTCAAGCGCTACATTATAGATGATCTGCCTTTTCTGGGAATGACCCTGATCCGCTCTGTGTTTAATCGCGCCCAGCAGGTTCCGTCGTTCCAAGGCTAATTCGTTTTGACACGCTTGGCGGCGCAAGCCCACCAAACCCTCAACAGCCGAGCGAGCAGCTGCCAGGCTGTGAGCGAGGCCAAAAAAATCGCCCAGGGTCGATGCAGGGTAGGAACAGACCTTGCGCATCCCAAAGGGATGCTACACCAACAAACCTACCCAAACACCCAAAAGCAAAAAGGCCGGTATCCCACCAGCCTTTTTGCAAAATAAATAACCTATTAGGCCACGGTCATCAACATATTCCCAAGCCCTTGATACATCTGATATCCAAACCGAATTTCTTCGGGCAATTCCAAGGAATTGGCGTGTAACCCATTATAGTTTTTCACCTGCTGATTCCGTAAGTGATCCGTCATCCCAAACCCAGCCATGGCCATGGTTTGTTGCGGCATCGGCATCTTCGCGTTTTGGAACGGATTGCTTCCGGCGCCATTACGCCCGGCAGCAGCCTGCAATGCTAAGTTCATAATGTATTAACCTCCATACCTACCTATGTTTTTTACCAACCTACTTACCTAATAGTGTGTTTACCTTTTCCGACCATTTACCCGGCGCGTGCCGCGTAAGCGATAACCATTATTTTTTGGATCAGCCAATATCCTAAGTCTTGAATGTTGTGCCTTGTATTGGTTTTCCCAGGCCTAATGCCTATCTATATATATAAAAACAAATAAATGGATTCTTGTGCTATTAAAAAGGCCAATTATAAAGAAATGTAACTAGTTGAAAAATGCTTATTTTCAGTCGCAACAGGCTTTGGTAAAAAAAGCGCTAGACTAAGTTCATCGCATCACCAAAAGATATTGCCACCGGTACAGCAGAGCCGCCTTTAGCCCCAGCTGCCTCTAAAATACTGTCGATATCCGCCTGATCCAATCCAGCCACCCAGGTTGTCAAATCTGGATCAGCCGCCAATTTGTCTAAGGCGCTGGCCATGTTGCCCGGACCATCCGCCGAATGGATATCATACCCTTCTGCCAGAAAAGTCCGCAATTTTTCAACGGCGGCAGGATCATCCGCCAATTCCGGCGCCCGGGTCAATACGGCCTGCACTGTTTTCTCCGCCAGGGCGGCTGATAGATCCGTGGGATAATACGACAACACCGCTTCTTTCAGCACGGCAGCCGTATCTCCATCATCTCCTACTCGCTTTCTGGCAGCAGCCACCGCCCGCTTCAGCCGTCCGGTATCTTCCGCCAAGCTGGCCAGTTGCCATTGGCCCAACATGTCTTTTACCGAAGCCACCAAAGCCTCGGCTTTCAAAAACCCTTGCGCCGCTTTAACCGCTTTGACCAAAACTTTATCATCCGATGCAATACGTTTGTAATAAATACCTTCGTAACCTTCTTCGTCAAAATACTTTCCCAAAGCAGCAGTCACTTCATCTACCTGATCCGGTTGAATATCCCCATTTTCCAGCAGTTGGGCCACCACTTTGTTCAGCGCGGTTTTTCTAACATCCTTGTCATCAACTGAAGCAATTGCTATAGAGAGGCCAACCCGTTTTGCAAAACGGTCGTCCTGAGTTAATTCATTAACAATATCGGCAACATAGGTTGTCCGGTGTGCATCATTCTCATAACCTTTTATAAGATCCTCACCAAATTTAGCCCTGCTTTCAACAAAATGACGGATTTTATTTTTAACACCAGCCTCATTTAATTTGGTAATGTCTGCACCTTTTGCCTGCAAGCCTGATTTTATTTCGGCCAATAACTTCCCTTCCATCATGCGAACCCCGTCAATCACAAGACTATCGACAATGTATGAGGCCGTACTTTCTTTGTGAATAAAGTCTTCAACACTTGCATGCCCTGTTGAAGTTACCGTTTCGGTGAGCAGCTGTCTCACCATGGCATCATCCAATTCGATACCCACAAATGCCTTTAGTTTCTCCTTAAAAGCCTGTTCCAACTCAGCAACATCAGTAGTTGTAGAAGCCGAGGGTGACGGGGGAGAAATAGCTGCTGATGGTTTAGAGGCTAGATCTTTTTTTTTTGCTTCGTCAACCAAAGCATCCCAGGCATCCGCATCACCTAATAGTGTTCTATATGCTGCAAGATTATAGCCTTTTGACTCTATCAAGGAGACGAGTTCGCCTTTATCAATGCCAGTATCATTCATCAGCTTCTCAACTGTCATTTCCTTCAAAACAGCCTTATCTCCAAACACAATTCGGAGTGCTTCCGGAAAATCAGAATCTTTGGCCCGCGCTACCAACCCGCTAGCCCAGGTATCAATGCCAAATAAATCATCATCCGCTCCGGTTAATACATTAAACATCCGTTCTTCATCAAGCCCTTGTTCTAAAAGATATGCTTTTAGTGCCGTCTCGGCCTCATCATTCAATGCAGGATAATCAGTTTTCAAATCATCAACGACTTTGTCTACATAAATGTTTTTCAACGCATCAGGATACTGATCCAAAATAAACTCCCGAGTAAGTTGCTGAATTTTTTCGCCAGATAGAGCGACAGCTCCTGCAGAGTCTAAATTTTTATACTTGTCGGACAACATGGTAGCGTCAATCCCTGCTGCAAGTGTTTTCTGATCAACGCCTAAAGCATCTGCTAGCCCACTATCTTGCAGCAGTTTTGCCATTCGGTTTGCTATGGGAGACACCTCAACAGAACCAGAAGTTGCTGCCGGACTAGTGACACTACCAGAAGTTCCAGCAGCCTCAAGCAGGGTATTAACAAAGTCATTATCTTCTGCCCATTTGCTTAAATCATTGTCTGTCGGCAACTTACCCAACATTATCGTCATATTCCGGGCACCAGTTTCATTATCACCATAAAAGTGGGTCGACAAATATTCTTTTAATGCTGCCGTTTTGGCTTCGTCGGCCATTAAGCTTGGCCGCGCAGCGACCAAAGCTGCCAGGGTTTTTTCAGTCAAGGCTTCCCGTGTCTTGGTAGACAATTTGTGAGCCAGCATCTTCTGGGTCATGTTGGAGAGTTGTGCATCCACATTGGTTGTATCTAAAGCTGTGCCAGACGCTTCAACATCGCTCCGAATACGAGACACCGCATGTTCTAACTCATTATTTTTCCAAGCCAAATCACCTAAGCCCATTGCGTTCAGTTGTGCTTCCACTTTTTTAACCAGGTCTGCATTACTCAGCACAGTGCTTTCTGTATCTGCGCTTGAGGTTGTAGTCGTGTCTGTAGTTGTTGTATCAACGTCGTCAGCACCTTCCGTCTGTTCCTTCTTCCATTCCTTATATTTTTTCCCAAGCGCAAGCCCGCCCATCAGCAAAAGCGGCAAATTTTCCGAACTGAACACAGAATCTAAAAATCCACCATCATCATCACCACCGTGGGAATGCCCTCGCCGAGCGTCTAGCGCGCCGTAAACATCCCGTACAGCTGCCCGGATCTCATCTCGGATCTGAGCCTCATTCATACCAGGGTTCACTGGTGCTGGATATTGTGGATAAGGATAGCCCGGAACACCTTGATCCTCCATCCATTGCCATTCACCTGGCGCTAAATTTCCAAATCCATACCCGGTCCCATCATCTATAAAGACAACTTCTTCCGGTCCCCAAACCATCTCTGCACCACCATACCAGTCCGTACCAAAACCAGCCATCTCGTCATACAGCGGAGCCAATAACCCGGCGTCCATATCATACAGCATATCCTGTTGCGGATAAGAAGTCACTCCGTCCTGCACCAACACATCCGGCATACCGGTACCAGGACCGGGACCAAATTGTTGGTTCAAGGGAGATGCCCCCTGAAACGGGTTACCGTTAATACCGAACATGAGTTACCTTACCTCCAGCCAAATGGCGTGGCTACCGTTGCCGGCCTGCCTAAAATACCAACCTGCCACCTGGGCGTTACCACCCCAACCCCTGGGGTGTCGACTTTACCTATATACGACGAAGCTAAATAGCTTCATTTATATAAAAACAATTTATAAGGGTTTTGTGCTAGTTAGCTACATAGAATGTAACAAATAAGAAGGGCTTCCTACCTGGAGAGCTACTAAAAAATTGTCGCCCATAGCTAGTATTTAAGCATATTGTAACCGAAGTTCTAACCGCTATTATCTCTATAAACTTCCTGATCCGACACTCGCATTAAGTTTTCCATAATACGAAGAATATTCCTACTATTATTACTTATAGTCCCTATCATAGTTCCACGGATTTAACCATGAGAGCATACCAGCACTGTGGACTAAAGGCGTTGCGTCAGCCCAATCTTCATCCCAACGCGTGGTCAAAGATTTCAGGGTGCCACCCTCAGCTTCAAGTTCGTCTTTTAATTTTGGCATTAAGTCACGGAAGAAATCTTCATACCGGTCTTTATCCTTCAGAATGTCATTAAACATCTGCAAGTCAACATCTTTATCAATGCCTGTCAGTGTAGTCTCTAAATTGTCTCTCAGCCATTTCTTAAATTCACCAGATCTGGCTGTTTTACTATCAATAAGCTTATGAGCTTCCAATAATTTCACTAACTTGCGAACAGTAAGTCTAAGGTCAGCTTTGCCAGTATAATTTGACAATTCATCCGCCAGCGCCAAGCGCTCGTAGTCATCCAAGTCATTTAAATTCTTCAAATCATCCAAGTCATCATCAATCACCCCATCCTTTTTTAGGGTTTTTAAAGCTTTCACCAAGTTTTGTCGCATCGCTTTCTTATCAATGCCAGTCAAAGGTTCGCCAGAGTCCTCTTTAATCTGTTTTGCAGCTTCATCCAGCAGTTTTTCCAATTCCGGCTGGCTCAGTCCAACATCGTCCATTCCCGGAATATCCCCTTTACCCACCGGGTTCAACTCTGCCACCAACTCGTCCATTGTCGACGTGGAGTCGGTAATGTCTCTTAATTTATCCTTGTCTGCCACTTTTGCTGTTTTCATAGCGTCCACTAATTCAGACCGGATGTCTTCAATATCACTTTCACTTAACGTTTCACCAGATTCTTTCTGAATCTTCTTCACCAGCTTATCTGTTAGTTCATGCATCTCAGAATGAGTCAGCTTAACGTCCAGGATACCGTCAAAGTCTTCTTTCGGCGCTAGGCGCTTAGCCAAAGCTTCCATTTTCTTTGGAGACTCTGTAACATCTTTGACTTTGCCGGCTCGACGTAATTTTTCAGCAACCATTTCGTCAATCAAGCGATCGCGCAGTTCTTCCCGATCATAAGGATCAAGCTTCACTTTATAATCTTTTTCAATCTGCTCAACCACCGCTTCGCTTAATTCAAACAGTTCACCCTTATCTAAGGCAACTCTACTTTTTCCGACGGAGAAATCATTGCCGTCATACAAAGCTTCAGCCAGCTTCCGCTTCTGTTGCCGGGTAATATCTTTTAAGCGGCTAACATCCGCTATATCCACACCAGGTTTTGCCATTTCACTGGCCAATTTATCCCGGATCGCCTCTACTTGGTCATCATCCAACTCACCCACATCATAGCGATCTTCAATTATACCCATCACTTCATTGGCAAGCTGGTGCATTTCTGCCTCAGTCAGCTCAACGGTATCCAGGCCACGGAAGTCACTATCATCATAGACTCGCTTTGCCAGCGCCTCCATGGTTGAAGGTAATCCGGTAATTTCTTCTAAGTCATCGGTATCCTTCAGGCCTTCAGCAATCATGGCCGACACCAGTTTCTTGCGAATAGTATCACGTTGGTCACCGTCTAATTTGTCTAATTCAAAATCTTTTTCAACTTGCACAGCCAAGGCATCCATCAACTCATGGACATCTGCCCGAGGCAGATCAAGCTGGTCTACGTTGGGAATTTTGTCTCCGTCATACAACCGGGCAGCCAAGGCAGCTCGCTGAGCAAGAGTAATATCGCCCACTTTATCAACGTGCAGCAAACCTTCTGCATCTAAAGCATCCACCAGCTGGTCACGAAGTTCTTCTTTTTCAGCTTCATCTAGTGTCCTGTCATAATCCCGATCAATCTGTGTGGCAATCATATCGCTTAATTCATACAGTTCTGCCTGGCTCATTGCAGCGTCTGATAAACGCGGGAAGGCATAGCCGTCATACAAAGCTGCGGCCAATTTCTTTTTGTCACCCTTAGTAATTTTGCCAAGCTTATCAATATCATCCAGTCCTTCATCAACCATTGCCTGAACCAGACCGTCTCGAATTTCATCACGATCATCTTCATCGAGATGAACCCTATATTCTTTTTCTGTGATAGACATCACATCATCAGTTAAATCTTCCAACTCAACGTGGGTCAGCTCCACCCGTTCTACACCGGGGAAAGTTCTTCCACCATCATACAATTCCTTAGCCAAGGCTTCTAAATCTGCTCGGCTGGCTTTGTTGGCCTTCTTAATGTCCATAAGCTTCGGGTTCACCTTACCCATGGCTGCTACCAAATTGTTTTTAATGTCTTCAATATCATCAATGTCTAAATCGGCATCAAAATCTTTTTGTATCTGAAGGGCAACCCGCTCCAGGAATTTATACATCTGCTTATCAGACATCTTGGTTTTGCTGGAACCCGGAATATCTTTATCATCATCATCGTTGTCTTTGTTTAACCACTTCAGTCCAAAAACCAACGCTAACTGTGTCAGCGTTTCACCAAACCCCATTCCATCATCGTCTTTATAATAGCCACCACCATGGTAGTCGTCATAATAGCCACCTCCACCGTGGTATCCGCGAGAGGCCTCCATTTCAGCAACAGCATCTTGCACCATGCCACGTATATCAAGGCCAGAGTTACCTCCAAAACCACTTCCAAAAGAGGAATTATAGCCGTTTGCATTCTGGTAGTACAACGCATCGTCAATGCCACCATAACCAGCAGTATCCTGTGCACCCCAAGGACTCCACAGAGAAGAAGCATCAGCCATATAATCTTGATTGCCGGCAACTGTATAGCCGTTCTGACCAAACAGCTGGCTGGGCTGCGCTGAATGAAAGCTATTGTCGTAAATACCACCGACCATGCCGGTATCCTCCAACCTATAAGTCCTAAAGTTTGCTTTCGTTTCGGTAACGCGACGGCAACCTATCAAACCGTCTATAACCTATCACCGTAATTCCTACGTCACCGATAGTTATATGATGTTACTCGTATAAAAACAAATGAATGAATTCTTGTGCCAACAAATTTGTTTTTTGTAACAAATAGCACACAAATGCCTTTTTACCTTGCATCATGACTAAAGGTCTTTACAGTATAGGTATGCAGAATACACCTATCATTCAGTCATCCATACATCATCGGAATATGCACAGTGTTCCCATGCCCTATAGGGCGCCAGCAGGACATCGGCAGAGCCAAATCATCATAAGTGTTCCAGCCAATAATGTCCCACTCTAAAAATTTGATTTTGGGCCCAAATAGGGCATTTTCATCACAGTTCTTAACATCCCCAAGCAACGAGATTCCCTCACTCAGTCCATACTAACCGCCATCGATGAAAGGCCCGGTTTCAAATCATCCGTCATCAACGGAACCGGCTCCACCCCAACATAGCTCCACTGTATGGTCCGCTCCGGCCCAATTATAAACGCAGCTGGCCAAGCTTCACCCGACTGCACATCCGCCACTCCATACTGCTCAATAATGCTCCGCTTCGGATCCGGGATCACCGGAAAGTTCAGCTTCAACTTCCGCTGAATCTGCTTCGCCTGTTTCAACGTCACTGCTCCCACAGCCACCAATTGTGTATTGGCATCTTTAAAGGTCTTAATATGCGTATCAAAATCCACCAACTGCTTCCGGCAATCTTCAGGCTCGTCACATCGAAAAAACACCAAGCCCACCTTATTTTCAGTCTCATCCTTCGGGCTCAAAGTCTTGAAAAAAGCTTCAAAAGCAGCAGTCTTTGCTCCACCCCGCACCGCCGAATGAACCGACTGCACCTTGAGATTCGGCGCTTGGATACCCACAGACAATGGATCCAGCAATGCTGCCGGTTTTACCTGCACCAAGTTCGGAGAGACGCTAATAATAGGCTGTTCTCCTACTCTCTGAGTATAAGCAGGTGGATAGACAACCATCATCATATAGAGCCCCACGCCACATAGCACAGCTGCCACAACCACCACAAAAATCCGGGAAGGAATACCAAAAACCATGGCCTGGGTGTAAAACTCCTCTGTCAGACGGTCCCCAAGGGTAAGACTTTATTATATAATACCAACCTATACAATAAAGAATCTAAGCTGACAAATCAGCAAGCCAGCTATAGAATCAGCTTTTACCGGTCTTATAAATACCCAGGCGTGACGTGAAGAAGGGATAACCAGGTTTTGATTTTGAGAGAACAGCAAGATAATCCGTTAGGCGAATACTTTTCCCTTGAGGATACTGAGCTTTACGGTCGAAAGTCCGAACTTCGACAATTAGTAAGACTCCTAAACCTATCAAAAGCTGGTCAACCTAAATCAGTCCTTATTTCTGGCGAATCCGGCATCGGAAAAACGGAACTCATAAACGTCTTTATCGAAAACTGCCGGAAGAACCTTTTTTGCCGAGTTCTAAACCTTAACTATGTGTCATTCCAGTCACCAGAGAAGCTCTATGTAGATATTCTGGAAGCCCTGGAACAAGAAGCCCATGGAATTTTGGACGAAGCTTTAATAGCAGTCAACGAAATCATTGGTGAGCTTGGTCTACAGTGGGATCGTCAAGATCTAACCCGAGCGATTTCTTTAGTGAAGCTTCAGGAGTCCATCGGAAGTAATAAAGATGCTTCCAACCAAATCCGTTTGGCAAAAGCCATCCGGAGTTCAGTCCCTACCGTTAAAAAGCTAAAATTTGCCGCCATTGATGAAAGCATTGAAAAACTCGTCAACCTCATCATTAACCCCTGGTTATTGGTAGCCTCAGCCCTATTGTCACCTATGACGCCTCAATTAAAGGAGTCACTAAAACTGGTGGAGAGTATTCGGGAAGGACGTCTACACGAACACCTAACATTACCGAAACAGCCAATATCATTACCAGGAATGGAAGAAGTTCATGAGAGTTCAACTCCTGTAGGGAGTGAAGCCGGAGACAGTCAGCAAGGTGAACCAATCCTCCCATTTCTGAAAAGTAAAGGCCATAGCGCCTCGGGCCAGAAAACCTTCGAAAATTCTTTGGAACTGTTAAGCCACCACCTAATCGAAACCTTCCAGTTCATCAACCACCAAATATCCTCGCTCGATAGTGGTATTGTCTTGATACTAGACAACTGGGACGAGCTGGCCAAACTCCAGGACGAGTCAAAACGAGAAGAGCTAAAAGAGTTGCTGGTCAACGTATTAAAGGCTCTCGTAGATCAGGGGAAAAACAGTCACCTGATGGTAGTTCTAGCAAGCCGGAGTCAAGGGGAAAGCTACTCATTAGGCGGCCCACTATATAGCCTGTTCAGAACCAAACTCTTGCTTTCAGGCCTGACAGACACCAGTCGATCCAAATTTTTTAAAGCACCCTTTAAGAAAAAGGATATTCAACTAAGCGGAGATGTTGTTGAAGCCGTGTTCGCTTTGACTCGAGGGAACCCTTTCTGGTTATGGATGTTCCAACGATTTCTCCTGGAACGGTCCGCATCAAACAACATCAAAAATATTGATTTCCGTTTCTACCAGAAACTTGGCGTGGAAAAACTTCAGGATTTACTGGAAATTAATTTCACCAGCTTAAAGTTGGAGTTCATTAGCGAGGAAGCAGCATTATATAAGTTTATCGCTGCTCTCATCAAACGCCAACACTTAAAACCGTTTACTGTTGCAGAAATCATGCGAGAGTTCACTGCTTCTCAAGGATTTTCAGATAAGTATGTCTATACTGTCCTTCATGCCTTGTATTCTCGATCTTTCTTGGATGAAGCTGAGATACAAACATATAATGGTAAAAAGCCAGATCCAGCTTACGTTATTCCCGGCAGAATGATTCTAGAGTTTTTACAACAAAAAACGGCCATGATTCAGCCCGAGGTCTCTAGTGAGGAGAAACTGGAACACCTGAAAAAAATTATCCCACTCTCCGTAAAGTCAGGAGAATTGGATCGTGAAAAGACCTTGGAAGTAATCGCCTTAAGCAATTCTACTCAGAATGGGGGTATGCTTGAATTTCTGGAAAAAACCTTTTTAGAAAGTCTTAATGACGAAAAACCAGTGGTTCGTGTGACTGCCCTGAATAATCTTGCTATTCTGGACTCGCCAGCATCTATTGACGCTATCATCTTGGCAATGAAAGATCCGGATTCTTTGGTAAGAGAGTATGCCGCTCGAAACCTGTTTGATATTACTGCTAAACCGATGGAATATACATTGCATAACAGGATTGTAGAAACTCTGATGGAAGTGGTGGATGATGAGTATGAGGCGGTTCGGGTCCAAGTGTACCATTGCTTGGCGCATTACAAGCATAGCCATGATTTAATCTCTATTTTTCTCAAAGGATTGACAGACGCATCAGAAGGGGTTCGCTTAACTTCTATTCAAGCTTTAGCTGAGTTGGAAACCGATTCACCGTTGGTCCGGAACAGCTTTGTCCAAGCCACTCACGATAAATCTATAAACATGCGAAAGAATGCACTGATTGGCTTAAAGCATTATTGCGATGAAGAAATTATTGAACTAATGACAGATGTATTACGTGAGGACGAAGACAGTTCGGTTCGCACTTTAGCAGCAGATATCTTGAGTAATATGGAAGATAAACAAGCCCTTCGGGCATTGGTGGAGGTACTGAAGAACGAGTCTTCTGAAGACGTGAAACTAACTATTATCAGGGCTCTCGGTAAGCGTCAGGGTTGGCATATTGAGGAAATCCTACTTCAAATTCTCCAAAACTGCCCACCAGAGGCTCAACATGATTCACCTGCTCTTTTGTGGACCTGTGTTCGTAGCTTAGGCAATGTTGGTGGCAGTGAGGACGTTTTGAACGCACTGACAGCATTAAAAACCAACGTAACGAATGAGATTATTCAAACGGCCATTCGCGAAGCAATTCGCCATATTACAGAACGGCAAGATCAAATTCGAAGATACGCCCAACATCCGACGGCTCTATCTGCCCAGCCAAGTTTACCGCTAAGTTATTCTGATGATGACGACTATTATGCAGTTCCCGAAGAAGAAAGCGAATTTGCTGAAGAACCAGAAGAAGACGTTTTCGACGATATTGAAATGCAACTTCAAACCAGCATCTAAATCAGCCCCGCATTCAGTAGAAGAAGTTCTCGCTTAATAACCCTATCTAATTTAGGATTTAGCGCTGGAGAGAGTTTTCATTGGAACCTTGCTTAATACGGACTGAAGAATATTTACAACAGTTTCTTGCTCTTCGAAGGTAATTTCCGGAAACATCGGTAAAGAGAGTACCTGTTCAGAAGCCGTTTCGCAAATGGGGAAAGACGACGGAGAAAGGTTTAGGATATGGTGAGTTTGCTGCCGGTATAGTGGAACCGGATAGTAAATCATGGTTTGCACACCAGCATCCGTCATTTGTTGCTGAACAGCATTTCGCCCACCTGAATCCAACTGGGTTAGCCGAATCGTATATTGGTGAAACACAGGTGATGTATTGTTTATGGAGGGTGGGTATTGAACCTGGCTGACCAAAGGCGACAGCAGTTTATTGTAATTTTCTGCAACCTGCCTGCGAGAATTATTCCAGGTATCTAGACGCTTGAGCTTGATTCTGAGGATGGCGGCCTGGATTTCATCTAACCGACTATTGATACCGGCTTCTTCGTGGTAATAGCGCTGCTTACTGCCATGTACCCGGAGCATCCGAAGCCGGTCATTCAATTTTGGATCGTTGGTAGTTAAGAGTCCGCCGTCTCCCATGGCACCTAGGTTTTTAGACGGGAAAAAGCTGAAGCAGCCAATATCACCAAAAGTGCCAACTTGTTTGCCGTTTTCAGTGGCGCCGATAGCCTGAGCACAGTCTTCAACAAGATAAAGCTGGTGCGTTTTTGCAAATGAAAGCAGCGGTGTCATCGAAATAGGTTGGCCGAAAATATGAACCGGCATAATAGCTTTGGTTCGAGGCGTTAAGACCTGTTCCAGCTGAGTAAGATCCATATTCATGGTGTCCGGTTCGATATCTACAAAGACCGGTGTTGCGCCAGCTCTGACGATAGATTCGGAGGTGGCAATATAGGTAAATGGGGTTGTAATGACCTCATCTCCTGGACCAATATCCAATGCTCTAAGGGCTAAAAACAAAGCGTCAGATCCATTGGCGCAGCCAATGGCAAAGTCTGAACCAATATAATCAGCCACCTCTTTTTCAAACGCCTGAACGTTTGGACCAAGAATGTAATAGCCTGAGGAAGCCACCTCGATGAGAGCGGTTTCAAACTCTTGTTTTAACTTATTGTACTGCCGAGTCAGGTCCAGAATGGGAATCAAGATGGAGGTCGCCTTTGGTAAACACCACGATTTTGAACGCCGATTTTCGTTCGTATTGCTGGCCACAGTTTTGACAGGTGATTGCTTCTTCATCTTTAAAGTTCAGGCGGCTGTCGCAAGCGCAGCGCCATCCTGCGAACTGTAGCGGGCTTCCATATACTATCGCAAAATCCGGAATATTTCTATCGATGACGGTGCAGGCCTCAATAAACGAATGCCGGCCGATTTGCATACCGGAAGCAATGGTGGTGTTGGGGCCAATGACTGCACTTTTTCTAACCAAAGTTGGGCTTACGCGTGAGACGGTCTGATGTTCTCCTCGGATACGGGTTATAGGAGAGAAAACGGTGGATGAACCGCAGTAGACGCTGTCTTCTAGAATGACGCCACTATTGAGCTGAACACTGTTCATAACCTTGACATCGTTACCAATGATGACTCCGTTGCCAATGGCGACATTGTTGCCGATTCGGCAGTTGTTACCGATGTGGGAATGAGACATGATGTGGGTGAAATGCAGAATAGAGGTGTTTTCGCCGATGAAACATGGGGCATCGACGTAAGAAGATTCGTGGATGAAAGCGCTTTCGGCACGCTGGTCTTCAAAAGGAGACGCGTAAGGCGCTTCTTCAAAGGGGTGATTCATATAGTTATGTCTATCCTGAGAGTGGGTGAATAAGGGAATAAATGGTCCGTATTCTTTTATTATAGCAATGTTTTCAGGGTTTTACAGAGGGAAGGGTGCTATTCCATCAAATTATCGGTGAATTATTACAAAGACTTAATAGTCTCCTCAATCTGGATGAGCAGCATCACAACTTTCCGGATTTAGGCTTTGGGCTGATGCAAAATAAAAAGTCCCTGAAAAACAGGGACTGCTGCTGAACGATTCCCGTCTCCTCGCTCCCAAAGACTGGAATAACTGGTGCAGTGAAAGTCGATTTTTAAATTAATAGTTGCTGAAGGTAATGAATCTATCTAAGGATAATGTTCCGGTGGTGGTGATAAAAGAAGGGTATGGAATCTGTTGAGGAATAGGGGTGAAGAAGATAGACCATAAAATGACTTCTGCAAATATAGACACGACTGAACAGATAAAAAGTAAGGTGAGCGTTCCTCTTTGTGATAAAAATTGGATCATTGCCGCAACCTCCGTTATTAACCTTAGTTATCAATAAAAGATCTTTCTAGTTAAATTAAGCAGGAAGTGATTTACCTTTGTTTGTGTTATTTTGAATGCCAAAGAGCACATCATGCAACAGGCGATCTGTAGACTCGGCTTTGATTCCTTTTTGAAGCAAGTCTAAGAATTCCCGAACTTCGCGGTAGTATTTTTCTTGGCCTTGAAGTTCTTTTTGAAGTTGTTGTACTTGATATTGGTTTGACAGCAAGGTTTTAACACCTTGCAGGTGACCAATATAACCCTTGGTATGGGGTGCGTTACTGTAGAACATCGATTGCTCCTCCATCGTTATTGCCAACACTCCCGTGGATGTAAATTCCCCATGAGTGGCTTTTTAGACTGCATAAGTAAATGAGTTTGATAATATATTATTTATAAAACCCAGGTTGAACGATGATATTTATATAGAAATATATGCCCCAAATAAATTAGAGATTATAGTTAATTTGTTATTTTATTTATAAAAGATATTTATAGTATTGTCGCGTATTTGTGTGGCGTCAAGGTGAAAACTTTCGGTTTTACAATTAATTATTGTAAAAATAACAATATAATGGCTCTATTTTTTGGATTTTGAGGAAAAGTAGATAGTATATAAAGTAAAGATGCAGACTGATTTTATAAATAACGTGCATGTAAAACGCTTATATAAAAATTGAAGGGGAATATCAACCGGAGGGGAGATAACATGTCGGGAACTTATAAATGCCCTTATTGTGGGCAGGCGTTGACGCGAAAGCGAGGAGCGGTGATTCGATATAAACCTGTGAAAAACAGGCAGAATATTACATTAGGGGAGTACCGTTATTTACCGAAATACTGCAAAACCTGTCGTCTATCGCAGTATTTTCGAGAAGCCCGTTTATACCATTTAGGCGCTAAATGGCGGGATTGCCGACTGATTGGGGAGCGTGCATATAATCAGGCGTTTCCGTATTCTGTGGCTATGCAAACGGTTCGGACGACGGCAGGTGAATTTACTCGACGAATCGCTCAGGCGGCAGATAGTTATTATGGTCAACGTTATTTGGGTAAGTCTCGATCATGACCATGAAGGTCGTTGCCAGGATAAATAGATCAGGATGACGATTAAAAGAATCATTGATAACCATTTCAGGAGGGTTATAAAACGTTATGTTGTCTCTCCGATACAGTTGGAAGGGAGTGAGTTGTGGATAAAAAGTACCATTTTCGGCCTGTAAATAAGGCTCAGGAAGTTTTTGTAAAAAGTGATAAAACTTTGGTCGCCTATGTGGGAGGACTAGGATCTGGTAAAACTCATGTGGGGGCTGTGTGGGCGATTCATAAAATGATGACATATCCTGAGGCAACAGGATTGATTGCCGCCAATAGTTATAAGCAGTTGGAATCTGCCACGTTGGAAAAGGTATTTGTGTTACTGACAGAAATGGGTGCTGATTATTATTATCGTAAATCAGATAAGGTATTGACGGTTACCGTAAAGGGTGTCGCGTGTAAAATACACTGTCGGTCGCTGACGGATTACCATGATTTACGCGGAACAGAGTATTTGTGGATTTGGTTGGATGAAACTCGAGATACGGAGAAAGAGGCTTTTGAGGTGTGTTTAGGACGACTGCGGCAACGGATAGATGCGGAAACCGGAAAGCCTTTGCTTTCAATTGATAACACTTCTCATACCGAGAAGAAGGCGGATATT
>JAHQWC010000023.1 GCA_019634025.1 Vampirovibrio sp. | reverse complement strand
TTTTGGTATCTGAGATACTTCAATTAGAATTTGTTGATATTCAGGAGAATCGGTATTTGAGAATGACTTATATAAGTCATTCTCAAATACCGATTCTCCTGAATATCAACAAATTCTAATTGAAGTATCTCAGATACCAAAATCAGGTGTCAGATGGCTGATGAGTCAAGAAAATCATTCGCTTGCCAACTTCTACGAAACCATAGGAACAGGTAAAATCAACGAATGGAAATATAATGAAGCAGAAATATTTTTAAAAAAGGCACTCACTCTAACGGATACAACACAAAATTTTGCAAAACCAAAAACACTAATCCTATTAAAACTGGCATCCTCTATTGAGCTACAAGGACGCTTGGAAGAGGCATTAAGGTATTATGAAAATATTTTAGAACATATGCTGAATGACAGGGCTCTCGACTTAATAGACAAAGCTGAAATATATTTAACTATAGGTCAATACCATTATTACGCAGGAAATTCGGAAAAAGCAAAGAAGTTTTATCAGCAAGCTCTTAATCTACAGAAAAAGGACAAACTAGAGATTGTTTTCATGAAAGCAATCCATCTGCTCAAAGAACATAAAGATATTGAAGCCACACCGGATTACATTAGCAGTATTATTCGTAGCGATAATACCGGCGCTAAAAAAGAAGGCGAGATTGCAAGGTGGCATGATAAAACTAATAAACTATTTATCTATATACCTGATGAATGCCCTGCTACTCAATCTATATGTGATGAATTATCTGAGACATACAAAGCAGCCTTTCAGGCATGGGGCGCTGTGCTGAATAATCGCTTCAACTATAAGTATGTAGATACTGATAAGCAATATGATACCCGTATATATTGGAGGGAAAAATCGCCCAAAGCCATTGTATATCCATTCAAACACAGTCCCATGTGGCTAGTCGATACATCTGGTTACGGTGGAAAGATTGGACAGAATAAAACGGCTTTTGCCGGTAAAGATGGGCATTCTTATATTATGAATGACATTGAGATGTTTTTTCATGATTCAGAAAACCGACCCTATCCCCTGAACGTATTAAAATCAGCTATTCTTCATGAGGTTGGCCACGCCATGGGTATTAAAGGACACAGCCCCAACCCAACTGACATTATGTATGAGGGGTTACCTTTTGGATTCAAAAGAATGCGGATTAGTTCCAGAGATGCTGAGACTTTACGTAAAATATATGAACACAAGCCAACCTATGCAAACGATCCACAAACTCACGTATCTTATTATTATCACCAGTATAAAAAGAAGTACCGTGATATAGAAACGATGGCTTACTAATAGCTGTAGATTATAGCCATGTTCGCTACCCCGGCGGCCACTCCAACTTCCGCCCAGCCAACACGTGGGCGTGTAAATGAAACACGGTTTGCCCGGCGCTGGCGCCGTTGTTAATGGCCACCCGGTAATCTGTCAGGCTCAACTTCTTCGCCACCGCCTGAACCCCCTGCATCACCTCTAAGAGCACCTGTGGATCCTCTGTCTCAGAGAGCGACGCCGTATGCACCTTATGAATCACCAACACATGCGTCGGCGCCTGGGGGTTAATGTCCAAAAAAGCTGTTATTTTATCGGTTTGCAACACCATCTTCGCCGGAATTTCCCCGGCGTTGATCTTGCAAAACAGGCAATCCAGATCAGTGGTCATCTCAAACAGCCTCCATAGTTCACGTTGCAATTTCCATATGATAGTCCGAAGCGACGGCAGGGTAAAACAAGCAAAATCTGCCACGATTCAGCCGGATGTTTTTGCTAGAATCATCACGGCGTCAAACGGTAGAGGAGCGAATTGGCATGACCGCAACCCGGCACCCATCGGTGGTATTGTGTGAGCACGCCCTGGTAGAGCACAACCTGGGCATTATCCGGCACAAGGATACGCCGGTAGAAAACTTCCGCCTGGCCATGGCTAGGCTGGGCACGTTGCTGGTGCAAGAAGCTACCCGAGATTTACCCCTGCACCCCACTACCGTAGAAACCCCACTGGGCCAAACGCCGGTCAATAGTCTGTCTTCTCAAATCCCCATTATCCTCACCCCCATCCTCCGGGCCGGGCTGGTGCTCTCCGATCAAGCCCTCTCCCTGCTGCCTCAAGCCAGCGTATACCACATCGGCTTGTACCGCGATGAGGAAACCCTAAAGCCCGTCACCTATTACAACAAGCTGCCCAAAGAGATAGACTACGCCAACGCCCGGGTGTTTATTTTAGATCCCATGCTGGCCACCGGCGGCTCCGCCATTGCCGCCGTCGAGATTTTAAAGGATATGGGCGTCCAGGAAGAAAACCTGCGATTGCTCTGTATCATTGCCGCCCCAGAAGGCATTGAAGCTGTTTCAGCCCAGTTCCCCGGCATCAAAGTCTACACCGCCGCCGTCGATGAACGCCTGAACGAAAACGGCTTCATCGTCCCCGGCCTCGGCGACGCCGGGGACCGTACCTTCGGGACGATGGACTGAATTATCTCCTTTAAACGCACCTGTAAGCAGCAACTAACTGCTGTTAGAATATAAACTAGGGTGATAAAGCTAAGCTGAATCGTCGTCCTGAACGGAGTGAAGGACCCCCTCCGGGATCACGGTCATCATACTGTGGGTAAAGAGATTTCTCATGTACGATCTCAACTACTACGGCACTGAATCCGTTATTAAGGGAGAAGGCCAGGATCCATTACCGGATTTATGCCACAAGTGCGGCAGGTGCTGCCGCTCCGCCACCACCTATCATTCCTACAAAAAGCTCCAAGAGCTGGTAGAGCAAGGCGATAAAGAAGCCCAAGATTTTTTAGAGATCTTCGAACCCTACGAATCCATCGAAGCCGCCCGAGCCGTGGTGCCAGATCAGGTAGAACAGGTCATGGCGGTCGTCAAAGATCGCGACGATATGGCAGAGGAAGAAATCACCTTCTACCATTGCCGTTACGTCACCGACGAAGGCCTGTGCGGCATCTACGAACGCCGCCCACGTTGCTGTAAGGAAGCCCCTGCCCACGGATGGTCTGTTATGCCTCCGGGTTGCGGGTTCGAAGGCTGGCAGTTTGAGCAACGCGAAAAACAAAAGCGAATGATCCGGGATCTAAAAACCAGCACCTACATCATGGAACAGATGTCCCCCGACGGGGAATCACACCCATTAAGACCTGAAACCAAACTGGAAGACCTAAGGGCGATGGTGGACGAAAAAATCAAACCCTGGAAAACCTTCGGCTCAGAATTTTGGTAAGTTAATTTCCCCTCTCCTTGGGGAGAGGGAGAAGCCGTTTGCGAACAGCGTGAGTATTACGGATTCGGGTGAGGGGCCAGTCACCCATGATTTATGAGAACAAGATCCTTCCATTAAGGAGCTTACTATATGTCAGATACCCCAGACCCTAATTCTCCTCTCGGCTATGCCAACGAGGTAGAACGCCTCCTCAAAATGCCTCAGCACCTTTGCAAGCAACGCGGCATCTGCTGCCGGGTGGCCACCTTTAAGGGAAATATGGGCATTGATGAAATCCGTCAATTGGCCGCCGAGGACACCCAAGCCGCCGAAATGGCCCGAGATTTTCTCTCTATCTTCTTACCCTATGAATCCGAAGAGGCTGTTCGAGAAGTTGCCTCAGAGTTTGTAGACCGGGTCCGGGAGAAAACGTCGGAAAAGAATAATAATCCGGATAACGTCACCTATTTTCACTGCAAGTTTGTTCTGGAAGACGGCCGCTGTGGCGTTCATGAAGATCGCCCAATAGGATGCCGTACCTATCCTTTTCCTTATAAAGATACGCTCTATCACCCTGGCTGTGGATTTGAGCAGCAAGGCAAAGCCAACTGGCAAAAAATCCAAGCCATCTTAGATACTTTAGGACTCTCTGACGAGTTTTAACCTGCGAACACAGGTTAAAAAATACAAACAGTCCTGAGTATATGCTTTTGGTTTACATCTACGAATGTCAACCAGCGCAACCCTTATTCAGCCTGAAGGCGTGAGTACAAAACGATGTAAGTCAAAGAGCGTCTAGCCCATAATTTTAAAGGTAGAAGCAATATTCTTCTGAATGACCTTACGCACCGCTTGTATTTCGGTTGAAACCGCTTCATGTTGCGATTCAATCCGTCGCGCTTCCATCTCCAGCATTTTATCTTGCTGCTGAATATAACTGATCACGTTTTGCATCCGTTGTGTAACGGCCTGATTCTCAAACGTGGTCTGACTAGACAACGTGAGCATCAATCCACTCATCATGTTTGCAAGACGGAGTCGTGCTTGGTTATTAAATTGTAGCCTCAGCTCCAGATCACTCTTACGAGCGGTCAGCATCATGAGCCGGGCCTGACTGGCTGCGAACCCCATAATATCCCCCCCTAAATGAGAATAAGTTGTTAGTAAACTGCCAAGGAATAATTGTACTTAATGTTTAGCCATATTCCATATCTGTCCCTATGCTATTTGCATAAAAACATATTGAGCAGGTTTTGTGATATTATTCAAAAAATTATGTTACATTTGATACACATTTGGACATAACTTAGGGCTATTTTGTTGAATCTGGGGGCAATTACAACGGTATGGAAACTACGGTAAATATTGCCGTTCTGGTCAACTGGATCCACCTGTTAGCTGTCATTGCCTGGCTAGGGGGTACTGTTTTTATCCAATATGCCCTGCTACCGACTTGCCAAAAGCCGGATCAAGAGTTAAACAGAATCTTCATCAAAGCTACGGGTCGATTCCGTTATATTGCTTGGATTGCCATGGGCATTATTTTGCTCACCGGTATGATGCGGGTTAATCACTCTGGCGGCATGCAGGTGCTGGCGCCATGGCTGCACATTAAAATCGGCATTGCCGTGCTAATGATAGTGCTGGGAGTAGTGTCTACCCTCTGGATTTGGCCTGCTTTATCAAAAAGTACAACTTCAGACAGCCCCAATGCAGAGCTGATCGCCCTTCAGCCCAGATCCCAAAAACTCCTAAAGCTCTATAATCTCTGTAATATTTTAATGCTCTTAGCAGGACTGATCATTATTTATATGCTGTCTGCAGGTCAAGCTGGCTAGTACCAGTATTTATAGCGCTGCCTATTTTTGACGTTGCAACGTTTCCAATTGGCGAATTTTATCTGCCGCCATCCGTAACTGTTGCTGAAGCTTTTGATAATCCTGGCTAGACGGCCCTTCCGACCCATTATCCCCCTGCAGATTATGATTCAACGTCTTAAACGCCTCAGAAAAACTCTTCTTGCTCTCTTCTTTTAAGAACAAGATGCCTTCACTATCCTGCTTATTAATATACCCGAGGTTAATCAGAACATTGGCAATCCCAGTACGCTCACCCAACGAATCTTCAATATAACTTTGAGTCCGCAGAGCCTGATCCAACTGTTCTACACTAAGCCGACCAATTTTCACCAAATATTCACCCAGTCGTATTTTGTTGGCCAAATATTGGATGGTAGACTCCACAATTCCAGAGGCCGGGGTGGAAATATATTGCTTTTGCATCGCTTCCAGCAGATAAATACAGCACTGTTCCAAGGTCCAGTTATTGGTAATGCAAATGTTAATAACTGATTTATCTTGTCCCGCAACGCTAAGTAACTTTAGCAGACCGGGTGAACATTTTCCCGAAGGTACTTCCAGTTCTTTTCTACCAGTATGCGTTAACGGTGGCTTAAAGAGCTGCAAGTTATCGTCATACCCATAAGCGTCCAATGTACTCTTAGCCAAAGTGGTTTCCAACTCCTGACGGAGTTGTGCAAAAATCACCTGCTTAATCCACAACGGCAGCTTGCCGATCTGGCTCATAATGACTTCAAATGATGTGTTATCTGCCTGACTCATCCGTAAGAGACCGCTATCCACATAAACTTTTTTATTATTATCTCAAAATTTTCACAACTCCGCCTACTGTATCAGTTGTATTACTGGTAAACTTATGAAAACTATCGCTGATGATAAAGTATATACAACCAGGAACAAGAATGGTTCTTCATGCGTCTATTGTTTCTGTTCGGGTATTTACCACTATCTATAACATCTAGAATTTTAAGTATTTTTAGATTTTAAAAACTTTCAGATCAGACTCAGAAAAATAAAAGGAGTATTGCAGTGACCATGATGTTTAAGCAGCCTGCAACCAAAAAATTCAATATTATAGCCCTGACTACAGCATTAAGCGTATGTGTGGCCTTAGCCTCCTCGTCATTTGCTCAAGATTATTACGGCAATAACTATCAAAATAACAGTTACAATCCACCTGCGACTCAAAATTTACCGCCTTTACAAGGGCACGTGGCTACGGCCCCCATGGGCAGCATGATGATGGGCACCTTCTCCTCCTCTCTGTCCAGCGAGTTTGCACGGGTAGGAGATCGGGTATCTGCCACTCTGGGAACAGATTTAGCCGCAGGAGGCAGCATTATTCTCCCCGCAGGCAGTCAGTTGGAAGGTCAGGTCATGTCTGTTCAAAGAGCAGGCCGGGCAGGTAGAAACGGCTCCATGGACGTTCGATTTACCGGCGCACGGTTACCTAACGGCCAACAGGTCCCTTTATCTGCTAAAATTCAAACCGAAGACGGCACCGGCCTTATTAAAGGCGGAACCGGCAAAGGCCGTCTGGGTAAAGCAGCCGTAAGAACCGGTGGCGGGGCTGCCGCAGGCGCAATCTTGGGCACGGCTTTAGGCCCTCTGTCTGGTGGTAGTGTTGGTCGAGGCGCTATTTTTGGGACTGCTGTCGGCGCAGGTTCAGGCGCGCTTTATTCAGCCTTCAAAAAAGGCGTCGAAGCTGAACTTCCTGCCGGAAAACCCGTGAACATTGTGTTAGATGCCCCCCTCACCGTAAACCCCGGCGCTATGGGAGCCAGTAGTGCCAACCAAAGCTACGGCGCCCCGTCATATAACCAATACGGGAGTGGCGGCGGGTACAGTCAGCAACAGTATTCCCAACCTCAATACAACAATGGCCAATATAACAATAGTAATACTGGCCAGTATAATTCCGGAGGCTATAGCCAACCCCAGTATTCACAGCCTCAATACAATAACAATAGTAATAGTGGCCAATACAACAATAACAGTAGTCAGGGATATACTAGCCCCTATAATTCCCAGTATTAAAGGCAAAAACACTTCACGCTTTACTGAAGGGCAAACATTCTCCATGATGTTTGCCCTTCATGATATAAAAAATGGTATAACAAGAGAGGTAAAGACAAAATCTATCATACGAAACCCCAAGTACTTGGCTTTCAGCCGCGTTTTATTGAGAGAGAATAGTATTCACCCGTGCCAAAAACGGTTAAAAAACATGCTGGTATTAAGCTTCCGGCACTGTTTTCTTCTAAAAAAGCCTACGCAAGTCCGCCCAAAAACATTCCAGGGCTAAAGGTTTGCCGTCATAACCAAGGCTCCGCCACGGTTAAAGAGCTCCCCATGAAATGGGCTTACAGCTTTTCGGCTGGCCTTCACACTTTTGGGCCTGCGCTTCTTGTCGGTTTATTTCTTGCCATTGCTTTTATTCTCTCGTTTTTCTTTGATATTGACTGGATGGCCTGGCTCAAGCCTAAACCCACTGAAAAGGATATCGAGTTTGTCATCACTCAAAACACAAACGCCAACCGGCCCGATGAAGCCACTTTAAGGGGCGCCTTCAACCAAGAAGCTGGCGGTGAGACTGACCCTACTGAAAAAATCCAACCCCTGGAAGACCCCGTCCAACAAGCCGCTCAAGCCAGCCAAACCCCCATACCGGCTCAAACGGCCCGCCAACAATCTCGACAAACTGCTCAACAGGCCACCCAAAGACCGCAGCAACGGCAGAAAAAGCCACCAACACCAAAAAGAAAACCAGCCCCCTTACCGTCTGTCCTTGCCATGAAAGATGATATCCTCGATTCGTCTACATCCAGTTACCGACCTTCCACTCCCACGCAATCCAGGTCGGCCAGTCGTTCTTCATCTTCTTCAGCCGGAAGAACCGGTGCTAACAGAAAGGCAAGTGCCAACAGCCGCTTCAACCCCCAGTCCGGCAAAAGCCAGCGCCCTGGTGCTGCCGTCAAACAGGCCGACTTCGGTGCTTATATGGCAGATGTAAAACGTCGCATCAAGCGCAACTGGAACCCACCCAAGAAAGGAAACAGTAAAAAGGTAGAAATCGCTTTTTATCTCAATCGAAGTGGCAGACTCACAACATGGCGGGTCAAGCGCTCTTCTGGCGACCCAGGCACCGATCGCTCTGCCATAGACGCTATCAAGCTTTCCGCCCCGTTTCGGCCTCTCCCGCCGGAATATCCCGAAAAAACTCTTTTGATTGAGTTCACCTTCGACTATAATGTTATCGCCCGGATGTAATCGTTTGATCCTGCCGGATAGTTTTCTGGATGAATGATCTACTGTTCATTCCCCTCATACTTTAAGTTTTATCCCCTAGTAAGCATTTTGGAGGTCTCATGGATTTAATTTGGTTCGCCATACAACACGACTGGCTGGTTCTACTTCCCATCCTGGTCTGCTCCATCATCACCGTCGCCGTAACCCTAGAGCGCTGGTGGTACTACCGGCAAAATAAGCGCGACGTCCTTCAGTTCATCCACCGCCTCCAGCGCGAACTACAACGCAATAACCTGGAAAACTCCCAACTCCTCAGCGCCCAACTCGGCGGCGTCATCGGAGAAGTCTCTGAAGAAGGCATCCGGGTTCTGGTAGAGCAAAAAGACGGTTTCGACCGCTCTTTTGATATCACCACCGCTCTGGCCACACGCAAACTGGAAAAAAACCTTTACCTGTTGGGCACCATCGCCACCATCGCCCCTTACCTGGGCTTGTTCGGTACCGTTGTCCGAATTCTGTTCACTTTCGGAGATCTCTCTGAAGCCGGAAGCGCCGGCGGCGCCCCAGAGGTGATGTTTGGTATCGGTTCAGCGCTGATCGCTACCGCCTTTGGTTTAGGTGTTGCTATTGCTGCAGTTGCCATCAACAACCAGTTCCAAATGGTGGTTTCCCGTTACGAAGACGACTTTCAGCTCCTCAAACTGTTGCTGTTAAGTTTTGCCGATCGTCACCCGGAAATGGCGGCAGCATCTTCCACCGGTTTTTCCGCCCCTCCCGGCGATCAACCAAGATATTAAGTAGCTGAGGAACTCACCCTGTTATGGCAGCTTCCCAGTCCAAGATCTTTAGCGAGATCAACATTACCCCCCTCACCGACATCTTTCTGGTGCTCCTCATCATTATGATGATTGTGGCCCCCATGATGTCTCAGATGAACCAGGACATTAAACCTCCCACGGTAGAAAACGGTGAGGGCGTGGAACAGGGTAAGTTGACGGTAGAAGTCACCAAAGACGGTCAGTTCTTTGTAGAAGGCAATGAGGTAGCGGCCACCGGTCTGCTGGATATCATGAAAACCCACATTGCTGAAAACGCCGAAAACGCAGGTTCTACCTCTGAGCCGGTGGAGTTGAATGAAAAAGGTCTCCCGTCAGATATCGATGATCCGGCCAAAACCATCGTCATTCGGGCCGATAAAACCGCCCGCAGTGGTGCGGTCATGAAGATCTTTGAAGCTGCCCGGGATGCCGGCTTCTATAAAGTTACTGTTGCCGGTGAAGCCCTCTCCAAGTCCCGGCAAGACGAACTACAACTACCCTCCTCTTCTGCAGCAGATACATTTGAAGATACCGGCGCATTTGATACTGAAGGAGGGTTCTAGCCATGTCCACTATTAAGCGCCGGGCGGTTTTTAACGACATCAACATCACCCCCCTCACCGACATCTTCCTGGTCCTCCTCATCATCATGATGGTGGTGGCCCCCATGTTGGAGCATTCCGGCCTCAAGCTCTCCGTCCCCTCGGTCGCGCCAGATCAAGAGACCAAAGAAGAACCAAAAACCCTAAAGATTGTTTTGACGGCTGCTGATGAGTACCAAATTGATGATCACCCTGTGGATCCAGCGTTCCTCAAAAACAAAATCCGTGAACTTAAAACAGAGTTCCCCGACGGCGTCATTATCGAATCTAGCCCCGAATCCAGCCACAATGCCCTCACCAAAGCTATGGACGCCGTCCAGGCCGTCGGCATCACCAAACTCGCTGTCACCTCCTCCGCCAAAGACACCGCAGCGGTAGAAGACCAATTTTAAAACACTTCGTCGTCCTGAGCGAAACGAAGGACCCCCAGCGGGATCACAAAAATACGACTCTATACATGGATAATGACACTGATGACATCTGTTGAAATCAGCTTGGCCCAACCTGAGGACTTGCCTGCGCTGTTGGCAATGATCCAGGCACTCGCCACGTTTGAAAAAATTTCTGATCAGGTTCAAATCTCCCTTTCGGAGTTGGAAACAGCTCTATCCTCAAGCCCACCACAGGCCTATGCCCTCATGGCCAAATCTGATGGTAAGCCGGCTGGATACGCATTGCTAATCCCCTGCCTCTATCTAAAACGGAGCCAGCACAAACTGATCCTGGAAGATTTTTACGTGGACGACGCCTACCGAGGACAGCAAATCGGCGCGAAGCTTATCCAGGCGATCCAGGCCTTTGCCCAGGAAAATAACGCCTTCAAAATTGAATTTGGCGTCTACAACTGGAACGAGCCTGCCCAAAAATTCTACCAGCGCATGGGCGCAACCCCGGCAACGACCTGGACTACTTACCAGTTTTTGAGTGACGGATAATTGATATATTATAGTATATTCAATTATTAAAGAACTGGAGCTTACTAGTGAGAATCTCCAATACTATTAATCTAGTCCCTATTTTTGCTAAATGCCAAGACTTTCAAGGCTCTGATGCTTCTATAGAGGCCCGGTGGCATGCAGAAGATCATGCTGAGAATGGCAGAACGGTTATTATGACAGAGTCTCCTAAACAAGCTTGGATAGGTATCCAAGGTGATACGGACAGAACAGATCATGTTACTTCTTGGCTTTCAGGGGCAACGGTAGGTGATCGATATAGACTTATTGAACCCGTACCCTCAAGCTTACGAGATCCAAAACGTGGTGCACCATACTGGCCAGTCCAAGAGACCAGACGACGTATCCAGCCAGTTCGACAGCATAAATCAGTAACTAAAGAATGGGAGAAGGCGGCTGGTCATGACAGATTGCTTGCAGCTAGAAGAGAAGCTCGGGAAGGTAAAACAGTTTTATTGCCCCTAAATCCAGACAAATCAATGGTTGTAGGTAGTCGTCAACAAATCGGTCGTCAGGTAAGGCAAATGCTCAATTTCAAAAACTTTCTTGTATTAAGACCAACTCATCCATCCTCTAAAAATCCTCAAAACTTTATATACCGAACAACTCCTTACCATGTTCAAAGCATTCAAACTTGGCCAAAACCATTGCGTACAAAAAATAAGTTTTATAAAACCGGCAGCTAACCGCTATTAAGATACGTATCAATCTCCTCTCACGTTCCTCTTATGCGTCCATTGTCGTAGGCCCTTTATGCTACGATCCCGCCCGTCAGGCGTTGTGTATTAACGGAGGTGTGTGATGGAGAGCGGTCAAATTAGCTTGTTGGATCCAGCATCGGCTCCAGTGGAATCCTCTGTGCCG
>JAHQWC010000022.1 GCA_019634025.1 Vampirovibrio sp. | reverse complement strand
GACAGGACGGTATCTTCATCTAAAGGCGGGCCGGTCCAATCCACTGAGAGTTCTTGGACTTTAACAGACTGGTTTTCCACCGCCATGACGATATTGGTTCCGACTGGCATCAGTTCATCCATGCCTTTAGGACCAGAAACCACCCAGGCCCGTTTTGAAGACGCATCGTTGAGAAGGCGGTTGGCAATTTTTTCTTGCATATCAATTTGGCTGACGCCTAAAAGCCGGTAGGTGGGTTTTACCGGATTTAGCATGGGGCCCAGGTAATTGAAAACCGTGCGGGTACCCAACCCTCGACGCAGTTGATTGAAGGGCGCCAAGGCCGGGTAACATTGAGGGGCGTATAGAAAAGTAACCCCACCCTCCTGGAGAAGATCGCCAATGTGATCCAGCGGAATTTCGGCGGTCAGGCCCAAGGCTTCCAAGAAGTCAAAGCTCCCGCTTTTGCTGGTCAGTCCACGGTTACCAAATTTAACCACGGGTAGTCCGGCGGCGGCTAATACAAAAGCAACCGTGGTAGAAGTATTAAAGTGAGTACGTCCGCTGCCGCCGGTGCCGCAGCAATCGATAATATCTAGTTCGTCCAACTGAGGAAGCGGCGACGCTGTCTTAGACATGGTTTCCAGGAGCAGTTGAAAAGTTTGGGTATCTACGACATCTGGTGTGAGATGTTTTAAGAGCGCCAAGGTTTCAGGCTCTGGTAGGCGGCCCAGTATAAAATCTTCGGTTTTTTCCGGCGTTAACATGCGTGGATAAAGTTCCTTAAGAGGTTGGTTCCCTGGGGAGTGCCGATGGATTCGGGGTGAAACTGAACCCCATACAGAGGTTTTTCGCGGTGACGCACAGCCATGATAAGGTTGTGGGTTTTATCCCTGGCCAGAATTTGTAGAACATCCGGAAATTTTTCATCTGCCGCCACCAAAGAATGATACCGCATGGCTTCAAATGGGTTGGGTAAATTTTCTAAAAGCGGGGAGGGAGACAGAACATCTACCATACTGGTTTTACCGTGAACGATGGCCGGGGCCTTGGTAACAGCGCCGCCAAAGGTATGAACCAGGCCCTGGTGCCCCAGGCAAACGCCCAATAAGGGAACATTTAGTTCATCGTATTTTTCCAGAATATCCCGGCAAACACCGAAGTCTTTATCTACCGCCGGGTGGCCAGGGCCTGGGGAGAGGATAATGCGAGAAGGGGATAGGGTTTTGACTTTTTCAAAATCAATGGCGTCATTACGAAAAACCTCTACCGGCTCTTCGGTAAGGGCCTGGGTCATTTGATACAGGTTGTAGGTGAAGGAGTCGTAGTTGTCGATGAGGAGAATGGTCATGATAGTTTCTGAGCTCTTTCCGTTTTCCGAAGCTTGGTCGATGGTCGGCTCCGCCGACTTGGGGTCTGTTCCTACCCCAAACCCGACCCTGGTAATTTTTTTGGCCTCGCTCGCAGCATTACTGCTGCTCGCTCAGCCATTTTACAAAAGCGTAAAATATTTTTCTTTTTCTGATATTCATCAACGCTAAGCATAAAGCTATGTTGTTCCTTGCTTGGCCAAGTGGATGGCGGTGAGCATGCCTTTGGCTTTATTATGGGTTTCATCGCATTCGGCTTGGGGATCCGAGTCGTAGACGACACCTGCGCCTGCCTGGACATGGGCAGTGCCATCTTTAACCAGGGCGGAGCGGATGGCGATGGCGCCGTCCATGTTTCCCTGGGCGTCAAAATAGCCGACAACACCTGAGTAAATGCCTCGGTGTTCCGGTTCTAAATCTGCCAATAATGTCATGGCCCGGTGTTTAGGGGCGCCAGTGACGGTGCCTCGGGGGAAGCAACATTGAAAGGCGTCGTAAGCCGTTTTATCTGGCCGGAGGGTGCCTTGTATTTCAGTAGACAGGTGCATGACATGACTGTACCGGGTGACTCGTGCAATTTGGCCCACTTGAACCGTGCCGGTTTGAGATATTTTACCGAGATCGTTTCGACCTAAGTCTACCAACATACGGTGCTCCGCCAATTCTTTTTCGTTGTTCACCAGTTCTTCTTCCAAACGAAGATCCTCCTCATCGGTTTTGCCCCGGGGGCGAGTGCCGGCCAGCGCTCGAAGGACGACCTTGCCTTGACGGCAGGTCACGAAAGTTTCTGGTGAGGCGCCAAGGTAAACAAATTCCGGGTATTTTAAATAGTAAGTATAGGGGGAAGGATTGATGGCTCGCAGATGTCGATAGACATCGAGAGGAGAGGTGTCTAAAGGCGTGCTGAACCGACGGGAAATGACCAGTTGGAACACCTGACCTTCGGTAATGCGATCTTTGATGTGGTGAATGGTGTTTGAGAAATCAGTATCTTGCTGGGAAACCGTGACCTGGTCAAAGACATCATCTTTGGCGACAGAGGAACTGGTGAGCAGCCCTAATGATTGCGGACGATTGAAGATAGTGAGGAGGTTTTCCCACAAGGTTTTAGCTTCTGTATCATCCCGGTAGGTCATGAGGGTAATGCGCCGGTGATAATGATCGAAGCAGATGATGGCATCATATAAACCGTAATAACCATCAGGGACATTTAGGGGATCGTTGGCTTGTTGGGGGATGGTTTCAAAGTACTGTATGGCGCCATAGCCCATATAACCCACCCAGCCGCCAAAGAACGGAACATCAGCCAGTTCTTTTGGTGGAATTGTTTGTGGGGGCAGGTATTTGGTAATTTCTGTTTTGAGATAGTCTAACGGGTTATCCACAACCACCTCGTTTGACCCCTCGACGTTTTTTATTGTGGCGTTTCCGTTTTTAAAGCAGACCGTTTGAACGGGTGAAAAGCCGATAAATGAAAACCGGGCCAAGCGGCTTTCATCGGCAGCACTTTCCAGCAGGAATGCCGTGGGTTCAGCATCACAGATTTTGGAGAAAAGCGACAACGGCGTTTCCAAATCTGCCAGGATAGAAAATGTTTTGAGAGCGTGGGTGGTTGCAGAAGTCACGGTACGAATGAATATCCTTTAGTTTAGTTATTATTGCGAGAGGGAAATAACACAACACCGCAGGCGTTGAATGAGCCTGCGGTGTTGTGTGCATATTTGAAACGTCAAAAAATGTTCAGCAGAAACCGGCAAGCCCAGGTTAAATAGCCCGCCAGCGCCAAGTTGTTGTTTCTGCAAATGAAATCACGAAAAATATTCCTGCAAGACAGGTGATAGCCTCCTTATCTTGTCAGAGGGAGAAAGCTTTGTCAATGTCGGGGTGAGAATAGTTTTTTAAGCGTTGCAGATGCTGTTTTTGTCCTGCTCCAGTAGTACAGTTAAGAGTTCCAGATAGGAGGCATCGATTTTGGCTCGATCCCGGACAAAGGCCATGAGTTTTTGATCGTGAGACTCATGAGCGGGGTGGGTATTATACCGTGGGCTTGGGTTTGAACCGGCCTGGGACATAAAATGGATACCTCCTATGAATTGAATAACGGTAATAAGAAAACTGCCACCGGAGATCTGGGCTTAGCATCTCCTGGGGAGGTGACAGTCAACGGAACGGGATTAACAGGCTTCTTGATTAAGGCTATATGAGGATTTTGAGGCCATTGCCGCCCCGCGATGAGAGAATTGACGTTCATCGTAGGGCAGCACATGCTGAACCATCTGCCGAAGTTTTTGAAAGAGTGAGATCTGACCCGATCCTTTTGCCGGAATCTGGTTAACCCTAACGGGTTCATAAATGCCAGTCACCTCTAACAGGTACCCTTCTTTTTTCAACAGATGGATGGCCTCCATAACTTCAAACTCGTGACAGAAAAAGAACATGGAGAGTTCTGAAACTGATGGGAAGTACAGTAGCCTTTCTTCACCTTCTTCTACATTTAATAAATCTAAAAAATCGCTGAGATAGCGGACCTCATTTTTAACCATATTGTTTTCAATAGGGTTAAACGTAACCGGTGGAAATTCCTCTAAACCCACTTTTCTGGGTGCTTCTCGTTCAGCAATAACAGCTTCTAACATTCCCTCAATTCCTCCTTAAGTCGTTTTATATCTTTGTAGGAAACACCCTATATGTTTATAACCTTAATTTTTATAACCTTGCGCTTGCAACAAACAAACCTGAGACGAGTAATTTTCCTGAATACTGCTTTCTTTTTACGTTAGGCATACGCCACTTCATCATTTAAACCATCCCGGATATCTTCCAGATAGTTTTCCAAATATTGTTCCGGATAGACGTATTCAAATTCGCCGTATATCGGAATACTAAGTTCTTCCCAGTTATTAATGTTATCCTCCAATCTTTTGCTGTGGTGCCAACGGTATTCTAAATAGCGGTAAAGTTTACGAGATTGATGATGTGGCAGGGGTTGCGTCATCTCACACACCTCCATAGGTGATTGCATTTGCCAAGTAGCATGTCTAATGCCTTATTGGAAAATGCAAATTAGTGAACCGGCTGCGAATGTCGACATGCACGTGAGAAGAAAAACGGCATTCACGTATGTTGAGAATTAGGACCTGAGAATTATGGGTGGAATCAAACGAACAAAATAGCCAGTTGTCTAATTTAGATGTCTCTATTTTACTCTAATTTTCAATTTTTCCAAGTAATATTTTTAAAATCTCTCAATCAGAGTTTAACATATTTTATTTTATAAACAATGTTAAGAGAATGATGTATATACGGTGCATAGAACACATCAAGATATACCTCACTTTTAACCAAAATCTATCTATATAATATGATATCACTTTACGGTTAATTGTATTTTAACGGCGTAAATAGGTATCTTGGGTCATTTTTTCCAGAACTTTTAACACCATATCCGGAACGGATAACGTTCCTTTTGCATCTTCTAAAATCAGCTTTTGGGCAATGTTTTTATCAATGCCTGCAAACTGGAGATAGTGGATTAGTGCAGATTCAGCGTCTTGGCCTTGTGCTGTTTTGTTGGACTGGGAAGAGCGAAGTTCTATGGCGGCTTGATCTAAAATTTGTTGGGTCACGCTTTTGACCGGAGCCATAAGTAAGCCGTCTACTTCAACCAATTCTGTGACATTTGTGTTTTCAACACCTTGCCAGTAACTGGCCTGCTCATAGGTGTTAATCCAATCTAACCCTGAATGAGACGCTGCGGTTAAAGAGTACCCTTGCTTCTGTTCTGTATCATGATCATAGTACATGGCAGCGTCAGCAGGGGGAGATGTTAAAGCCAAGGCAGTCAGGCACAGTGATAAACTCAATACCCCAAAAAGAGCTTTATTTACCTTTATCTTCAGCAGGCTCATTGCTTCCGTCATACGCAACCATCCTTCCTCAATTCAGCGCGTTTTGTTTTAATTCATCATTCAAATATGAGTATGAACTGTATTCCAATAAAACACATCCGTCTAAAGATATTGATCCATAGATGGATAGAATTCGTCAGGCAATGGGATTGTTACGCTTAAGTTATAGCCCCATATTTTAGGGCCTGCCAATAATACAGCGACATTAAGATGCTCACCATTACCTTAATTCTGGGCCTTGCCTCTGGTGTGTTCCCACTGTAACATTTTGATACAATCCGAAGTCCTTCAGACGGATCTTGATGGTGGATTGCGATAAAGGTTTAATGGAAATCTTGGTTATCAGTTATCTAGGTCAATAAGATCAACAAGGCCAATAAGGTCAGGTTGCTCACAACCCATAGAACCGATGCGATATGGATGGACTGTCTCAAAAAACACACCATGTAGTGATTATTGGCGCTGGGTTTGGCGGCCTACATGCGGCGCAGGCATTGGGGAATATGCCAGGCGTCCGGGTAACGGTGATAGATAAACGTAACTTTCATCTTTTTCAGCCACTGTTATACCAAATTGCCACCGGCGCCTTATCGGCGGCTGAAATTGCATCGCCCATCCGGTTCATACTGAACCGCTTTCAGAACATTCAGGTGTTGCTGGGTGAAGTGACTGGAATTGATACGCAGCAGCAAGCCGTTACCACACCAGAATTTACGGTTCCTTATGACTCTTTGATTGTGGCCACCGGGAGCCGTCATCATTACTTTGGAAACGATCACTGGGAAGAGATGGCGCCGGGATTAAAAACCATTGAAGACGCCATTGCTATTCGGCACAAGATTTTTGAGGCCTTTGAGCAGGCGGAGCGAACCACGGATCCAGAGCTGCAAAACGCCTGGATGACGTTTGTGATTGTGGGTGGCGGCCCTACCGGTGTTGAGATGGCAGGAGCGGTTGGGGAGCTGGCGCACTATACGTTAAAAAATGATTTTTACGCCATTAAGCCGGGTAAAGCCAAAATTTATTTGTTAGAAGGAATGGACAGGGTTTTGCCTCCTTATGACGCGATCTCTTCAGAAAAAGCGCATGATGCATTGGCCTTGTTGGGCGTTACGGTTAAAACAAATACTTTAGTCACTGAGATTACCGAAGATACAGTCACCACCAAAAGCACGCAAAACCCTGAAGAGATTGAGCAAATAGCAGCCAAAACCATTATCTGGGCAGCGGGAGTTAAAGCATCTCCGTTGGGAAGTTTGCTTGCCGAAAAAACCGATGCAGAGCTAGACCGAATTGGGCGGGTAGTTGTGGGCAAAAATATGGAAATTCCAACCTGTCCCAATGTTTATATTGTGGGTGATTTGGCAAACTATTGCCATGAACCCGTCTCAAACGGTAACCCCTTGCCGGGCGTAGCGCCGGTGGCAATGCAACAAGGGGATTACGTGGCCAAAGTAATTACCAATAGCTTAAAAGGACTTCCAACAGAGTCGTTTCAATACCATAACAAAGGCAGCATGGCCGTAATTGGACGGAATGCCGCCGTGGCCGAACTGGGTAAACTAAGGTTCGACGGTCTTTTGGCATGGCTTGCCTGGCTATTTGTTCATGTGATGCACTTAGTGGAATTTGATAATAAAATTCTGGTGATCATTCAGTGGTTTTGGAGTTATTGGACCAAACGCCGCGGCGCCAGGCTAATTACACAATAAGCAAAATGCACTCTGATTTTTAAAGCGTGGGTTTATTGTGAATACGATGACGACTCTACCACATCCCAATAGCGGGAACGTTGTGAACCTGTCAGATCTGATGAGACATTCTGCTCAGCAAGACTTGTATCATCCGTATTGTCCAAAACAGACTCAACTTTTTTCTCAACAATCGATTGATTATCAAGTGAAGGGGTTCCCTGGACATATTGTTGTCGAGGTGAGCTGACGTAGGCGCCTGCACTCTGTTGCTTAGTGCGGTTAGGGTCGGAAAAACCAATACTTAGCGTTGTACCGTGTAGCTCCTGTCCATCCAATTGCTCAATGGCCCGCCGGGCGTCATCAACAGTTGCCATTTGGGCAAAGGCAAACCCCCGGTTTGCACCAGTTTGCCGATCTTGTGGAATATTCAATGACTCTACTTGACCAGCCTGTTGAAACAGTGCCATAAGTTCGTCTTGAGTAACACCAGGAGCTACATTTCGAATAAACAGCTTGCTATTAGGTTCAGCAGGAACAGACACAACCTGGCGTTTACGACTTTCATCCTGAAAAATAACGGCAATAACCCGGCCTTCCAGCTCGGTATTATGTAATTCATCAATTGCTGCCTGAGCCTCATCCGGCGTATCCATCTCTACAAATGCAAACCCTCTGCTCCGCCCGGTTCTTCTATCCACCGGGATTTTAATATTACGGACCAGCCCAATTTCTGAAAAAATATTCATCAGATAGGGCTCATTAATGCTCCAATTTAAATTGGCGACAAAAAGCGTATTATTCATTTACAACATTACCTCTCATTTCCATCAAATCGGCATAAACACCCATGTTCCCAGAATTGTGATACATATTATGCCGTTGGATAAGACAGAATCATTTGATTATTAGGCGTTATAACTGTCTGTTAAAAAAACGTCTATAGGATCATACCAAAGAGACAGATTTTTCCGAAGAATCCATACACTTGTAGATGCTTTAACTTTAAGAAAAATACTGGTTTTTACGCTCTGTACCCTTATTTCCAAAACCATTCAACGCAACGTTGTCTCTTTTATAGCGTGACGTTAGTTTATATTTCTTAATAAAATAAAAGTTTTAATGTTCACAAGCCGATAAATAAATAAGTTACATGGGACACCGTCTTTTACGTGGTTTTAGGGAAAGTAAAGTAATGAGTAAAAAGCCTACTAATTGCTTAAATAAGCGTTATCATAAAGGTAACAGCCTTATCGAATATGCTATTCCTCTAGGAATGCTTGCATTAGCCGGTTTGGCATCTGCTCAGCTGTTAACACAAGGCGTGCCACCCACATTGGCTGGCAATTTGAATGGTGATTTACAAGGAAACGTTATTGCCGTTAAAGCCATGGGAAGCGATAGTTTTATTACCCCGGCCACCGTTGCCGCCACAAATCCAACTACTGGCGGAAACACTCCAGCCGGTACGCCTGGTAGTGTGGTGTTAACACTGAGCAATGGCTCTACTTTGGTGATGAATAATTTGGCCACCGACTTCAACGGTCTATTGGAAACATCCGGAGCTGCCGGGTCCACCAGTACCTTATCGGCCAACATGGAAACATTGGCCGCTGAACTGCTGGCTTCGGGTGAAATTAGCCAGGCTGAAGCCAACTTGATACAGTCACTTGCGCAAAAAGGCCATGAAATGGCGGGAGCCGAACAGTTTTTAGAAAACTTTGCCGCCAACCACCCTAACCCGGCAGATTGGGATCAGCCTGTGACGTATAACGGGGTAACCTATGCAACCCCTCGAGCAATGGGTGAAGCCCTGATTGGTTATTTGGATCCTCAAACCACAGCGGCAAATAACCCATTGGACCCCAGTTATGTTGCCGCAAATGGCCCCAATAACATTACCAAACAATTTGTAGACCAATACAATGGTGCTGTTTCTCAAGGAGCATTATCTAATCCATTAGTTAATTCCATCGTCACGCAATTGTCAGAACAGATTGTGTTTACCTCTGATGCGGTTCAGCACAGTGTCTGGCAGGTTATGGCGCCAGGAAGCATTACACCTGGGCAGTTTAATCAAAATAACTATGCGCTGGCGACAACCATTAATTCTCAGGGCATATGCAATGCAGGTGGCGGCATTTCCTGCATCTAGTTGCCTTCAGAATGTTCTCTTCGTCTAGGCATTTGGATTGAGGGCCAAGCCTTGTGTGAGGCTATGAGCTTTTACCGGCTCGATAAAGCCTAGCCGCCACCATACGGGGATTAAGGCAATACCCACCACAAACAGCAAGGCGATCCAGGCGCCCCACCACGGAAACCATGTGGGGGCAGGACTGTGGCACAGCCAAGTACCCACGGCGACCAACAGGCAAAAGATTGAAAAAGAGCAGACCACCACGGCGCTGATGCCTCGAGCAAACCGGTAGAAACTGGCGTTGGGGTTTTCTTCGCCCAAAGACTGTGCCACCGGCTTCCAAAACCCTGGAGGATGAGCATTTTGATAAAAGTGCTGAAGGGTCACCATTTTCTCAGGCCCAACCGCATAAGACACCACAATGCCAATTAAGGTCGCAACGGCTGTTGCGATCAGGAGTCGGATGGCATCCTGTTCCACAGGAATGGTGGTAATCAATACCGGCGCCATGACCAGTGAGGTGAGGATACATGCAATTTCACCCCAAGCATTGACCCGCCACCACAGCCACCGCAACACTAAAAACACGCCAACACCAGCGCCCATAAGTAGGCTGATTTGCCAAGCCTCTTGAATGGAATTAAGCCGGGTCATAATAAACAGCGCAATGGCTAAAATCAAAAAGTTGGATCCCCGAGCCACCCAGACCAATGATCTATCGCTGGGTTCGCGTTTAAGGATATGGCGGCAAAAGAATCGTTTATAAATATCATTGGTCCAGTAAGACGCTCCCCAGTTCAAGTGAGTATCCACCGTAGATGCCAACGCCGCCAGCATGCCGGTGAGCATTAAGCCTTTTACACCAGAGGGAAGAAGTTCTGCCATGCCTCGTACAAAGCTGGCCTCTCGATCTGCTTTTAGGACACCCATATCCAAGGATAGATCGGGGGGAAACAAGAGTAATAATCCTAAACCGATGGGCAACCACAGCAGGCTGCGAAAAAATACTTGCGCAATTGTGAATACAATTGCGGCCTGCTTGGCATCATGATCGGTACGGCACGCCATAGAGCGTTGGGCCAGATAGCCTGTGCCATCGGCGTTCATTTGGGCCAGCCATTGAATGGCAAAGGCCAGCAACACAAAAATGGTGACATCTTTGGCATGAGAGGGCGTAAACGCCAAAATTTGATCGGATGTAATGCCCCCAGGACCGCCTGCTGCAAAGACGGCTTGAATTCTTTCTGGAATGGCCCCAAACCCACCCACGTGATCTGCAACCATCCAAGCAAATGCGGCTGTTCCCGCCATCATAATAAAAAACTGAACCACATCGGTATTCACAACACTCCGCAATCCGCCTGTAGTGGAGTAGAACGCTGTGACGGTGACTATGGCTAAAATAGAAATGAGGTTATTGGCGGATCGCACCCACATAGAAAGATCGCCTACACCCTCGGGTGAAAGCGTTAGCGTCAGGCCAAGGGACTGCACCAGAGACACCATGGGATCAAACATAAATGACGGCAGCCACTGATCCCAAACCAGAAAAGGCTCTGCAACCCCTGTGGCTGCTTTTAACACCATGGCTAGAACCGTACAGTTAAATATGGTGCCCAAATATATTGCTTTGGTTCCCCGCAGTACTGCTGCCGGCTTGTCGCCATATCGAAGCTCTGTGAGCTCTGCATCGGTTAACACTTTGGCCCGACGCCAGCTTGCAGCTAGTAAAAATCCCATCAACAAAAATGACAGGGCATAAATCCAAAGCCGCCACAGCGAAAAAATTCCGGCGGTGGCAATAAGCCCTGCCACCAATAGTGGGGTATCGGCAGAGAACTGAGTGGCGGCCATACTAATGCCAGCTTTCCAGCCCGGTAAGGATCGGCCTGCCAGAAAATATTCTTCCAGGTTTTTAGAGGCCACGCCTTTTGATTGCCACCCCGACCAGATGGCATACCCAATGAATGCAAAGAGAATCAGAATATCAAGGGTGCTTAAATGCATCCCAGCATTCTACAGAATCAAGGCTCAGGATCTAGCTTGAGATTTGGCAATGCGGCCAGCACTGTGTTTCGTAACGTTTGCTGGGGGCGAGCAATAGCCTCTTCAGGATCGACCTCGGTACTTACCATCGGAAATACTGACACCAACTTATCAATGACCATCCCTTTCTCTTGACGACCACAAAATACGACGCAAGGTTTTTGCAGTTTGGGGGATAGCGCCAGAGACAAGATATACCCAGTTCCTTTCCCACTCATGGATTGCCGGTCAAACCGACCTTCCCCAGTGATGATTAAATCTGATTTTGCGATCCGGTTGGGAATATCCAGGGCCTCGCTGATCCATTGAGAACCGGATACTAATGATGCTCCTGGTAAATGTGCAAGTCCAAAGCCTAATCCACCAGCGGCTCCTGCTCCAGGGGTTGGAGATAAATCTTTCTCTGTCGCTTGCTTCATTAAGGTGGCGAAATTGGTGAGGTTGATTTCTAAGGTCAACACATCTTCCCATTCGGCACCCTTTTGAGGGCTGAATATATAGGCTGCTCCGTCCTGTCCTAACAGTGGGTTGATAACATCTGTGGCAATAATAAATTTGACAGGCGGAAGGGCTGCTTCCGATACGGCCCGGATGTTGGAGACTTGCGCCCCGGTAATTGGAACTTGTATGCTTTCAGCTTGCTCATCAATAAATTCATACCCCAATGCCTGCAATGCTCCAGCTCCACCATCTGTGGATGCACTGCCGCCTAAGGTTACTACTACTGTCCAATCGGTGGGATCCTTTAAAGAATTTAAGGCCGCCAGAATAATTTCGCCCACGCCGTAAGACGTTGTATTTAAAGCGTCCAGCTTGTTATTCGGCAATCGAGCCATGCCGTGAGCTTGTGCCGCCTCCACGATAATCATCTTTTTTTGAGAGTGTTTAATCCATTTCGTTTGAACAGATTGCCCCAATAATGGCCCTGCCACCGTAACCTGGTGAGACTCATATCCAGAATCATTCTCCAGTAAAACAACCAGCGTATCATCTCCCCCATCGGCCAAAGGACAGATATCCAGAGTGATTTCATCGCTTTTCCGTTGCTCTCGTAGCACCCCTTCGATCACAGTTGCTGCCTTTTTAGCAGACAAGGTTCCCTTAAACGCTGCTGGTGCTATTAATATGCTGTGCACCTGTTCATTACCCCAAGATCTAATGGATAACCTGCTTATTATAGGTGGCTAATCTATTAAAGGTCAGAGGCCAAAAGAGGGATGTTTTGCAAAAACAGTTATTTCTTTGCAGTGGTCTTCTTTTTGGCAGGCGCTTTCTTGGCTTTTGTTGTCTTTTTTACGGCCTTGGTTTTTGTTGTTTTTGCTGCAGTTCCTCCACCAGCCGCCTTTGCCGCTTCTTTTTCCCGCTTCGCTTCAATCCGTTCAATGGCCTGCTCTAACGTATAAGATTCTGGCTCTGTGCCTTTGGGCAAAGTGGTATTCACCGCGTTATGCTGAATAAAATGTCCGAACCGGCCTTTTTGAATGGTTACAGGATGCCCTTCATACTCGCCCAAATTGATCTTCTTCTTGCCGCTCTTGGCAATAACTTCTAATGCACGGTCCAGTTGAATGGTGGTGACATCATCTTCTTTTAACGAAACATATGTGGTGCCGATTTTGACATAGGGGCCAAACCGACCTAACCCGGCTTGAATAGCTTCACCACTTTCCGGGTCATTGCCCAAGTCTCTGGGTAAGCTTAGCAGAGAAAGGGCCTGTTCCAGGGTCACCTCTCCGGGAGGTGTTCCTCGTGGAATGGATACCCGTTTTGGCTTTGGTCTTTTAGGTTTTTTAGCCTTGGTTTTCTTTTTGGGTTTCCCCTCTGCTTCAGCCTTGGCTTCTTCTTCCTTCCGCTTTTTCTCGGCCTCGGCCTCGGCAGCATCGGCTGCCGCCTCGGCTTCGGGATCCATCAGCGCCACATAGAAACCGTAGGGCCCTTTACACAGCTGGACATGATGTCCGGTTTCGGGGTCTTCGCCCAGCTTCACCGGACCGGAGGCAGTCGGATCATCCCCGGCAGCCACATCATCTTCAGAGAGTTTGAGCTTGCGAGTGAACTTACAGGTGGGGTAGTTGGCGCAGCCAATAAAGGCGCCAAACCGGCCCAACTTTAAGCTTAATCGGCCATCTTCGCAGTTGGTACACTTCCGGGGATCTGTGCCGTCTTCGGTTTCCGGAAAGAAGTGAGCAGCCAGGGCTTCGTCCAGTACGTCTAACACCTGGGTAATGGTCAAGTCTTTGGTGCCGTCAACGGCTTCATGAAAGGGTTTCCAAAACTCGTTTAGGACGGTTTTAAAATCCAGTCGATCACCAGAAATATCATCCAGTTTTTCTTCCAGCTCCGCCGTAAAGTTATACTGTACGTACTGCTCAAAAAAGTTGGTTAAAAACGTGGTGACCAACCGGCCCCGATCCTCGGGCATAAACCGACGACTTTCCATCACGACGTAATTACGATCTTGTAAAATACGGATGATGCTGGCATAGGTAGAAGGACGACCAATCCCCAATTCTTCCATAGATTTCACCAAACTGGCTTCAGTGTATCTTGGTGGGGGTTTGGTAAAGTGCTGTTCCAGCTCGGTTTCTAACCGCTTTAAGGCTTCGCCTTCGGTCATCTGGGGCAGTTGTTTCTCATCCCCATCGCCTTTGGCAGCGGCTTCTCCAGCGTCGTCCTTGCCTTCACGGTATAGGCGGTAAAACCCGTCAAACAAAATGACAGACCCAGAGGCCCGTAAAATAACAGCCTTGTCTGGAGATCCAACATCGACACTGGCCTGATCCAGCACTGCGTTTTCCATCTGGCTGGCAACCGTCCGTTTCCAGATGAGATCATATAACTTGAGTTGATCTTCGTTGAGGTACTCTTTCACCTCTTCAGGCCGACGGTTTACATCGGTAGGACGAATGGCTTCGTGAGCCTCTTGAGCGTTTTTGGATTTGGATTTATAGACGCGGGACTGTTCCGGCAGATATTTTTCGCCGTATTGAGTGGAAATCATGCCTCGAATGTTGACCAGGGCATCTTCAGACAGGGTCACGCCATCGGTACGCATATAGGTGATTAAACCCACCGTTTCACCGCCCAACTTAATCCCTTCATACAGCTTTTGCGCTGTCTGCATGGTCCGGGTGGTGGTAAAGCCTAGTTTCCGGGACGCTTCCTGTTGCATGGTTGAAGTGATAAAGGGGGGGTGTGGGTTGCG
>JAHQWC010000001.1 GCA_019634025.1 Vampirovibrio sp. | reverse complement strand
TGACGGATAGAAGATTTTACGGATTGATCCGCCAAGTAAAACAGAATTAAGCTAGACAGAAGACCTAGCCGAACGGTAAGAGGCATTGGATTGAAAGCTATCCCGGAAGATTGAGTCGAGGCAGAGTCCATCTCCACAGAATTTGGCGTCACCGCACCTTACCCTTGATCTTTATCCTCGATATCGCCATCAGACTTGTTGGCGTCAGCTTCGGCTTTAGGCTCTTGGGTATAATCCAGCTTGCCATTTGCCGATTTCTTCACCAGTTTGGTTGGATCTTGTCCGTCCTTGCTTTGAGACACCGGCAGTACGTTGACCCGTTTGACGATAGTGGCAACGCCGTTCAGGGTAATGGTGGGGTGCTCGCTGCTGCCTTGACCAATTTCCGTAATGCCAATGGTAGCGGTGACAATCTCGTTTTTGTTGGCAGAGTTGGCCTCAAACACCCGCTCTAGATCGGCCTGCCTATCAGTCATTGTCCGGAATTTCTCTTCCGGTTTGGGTTGAGGATAAATCAGGGGGTTATTGGTAATGGAAGCAATGGCGACATTGCCGGAGGCAACATCGATATCTACTCGTGCTGTGTAGGACTCGCCAGCAAAAACCTGATCTGGGGTGGATAGAATAATATCCAGATTTTTGGCTTTACCGTATGCAATTTTTGCTTGTTCGTAAATGGTGTAGTCGCTCTGGATTTCCCACGAACGGCTCAACCGGCGTAAAAATAATAAGCCTCTAGACTTGCTTTGCAGGGTGCCGATATTGTCCGGGTTCCCGTCGTCAGATTTTGCCGTAGCAATGGCTGTGTCAATGCTTTCCACCGTGGCCCAGTCGCCGTTAATCCGAATTTCTAAGGTTTTGGTTTCGTATTTAATATCCGGATATGTTTTCCAGGTGTCTTCAATCAGGTTTTTGACATCCTGAAGAGACAAGTTGTCGCCGCTGACAAACCGGGGAGAAAAGTTTTTCAGTACACCTGGCAGGTCATGATTATTAGAGGCGTCCATCAACTCTTGGATGAGAGACAGGATACTTTTTACATCTTCAGAATTTTGCTCAGTCCCCACCACCCGAATGGTTTCATCAGGGTTGATGGTAGCAGCCGCTGCCCAAGTGGGAGTCATGATGCTTAACGATACAGTAACGGCCAATAGACAGGAAAAAAATTTATTCATCATCAATAGACTCTCCCGGACAGCTTGAATAGGCAGGGCGGATAAGTGCATACTTACAAGTTGGCTGCTGAAACTGCCAACTTTAAGATCAACTCTATCTTACTATAAACCCGGATAAAAAAGTGATGGCGGGATGCTAAGGGTTTTTTTTATAAAGATACTATCTTAAAAAATTGAGAAGCGAGGGTTGAATGGCTCTTGCGGTAACTGCCAGGGATGCCTGAAATGTACTTTCTTGTTGGTTTAGGTCGGCAATGGTTGCGGCCATATCGATGTCCTGGATCGAGGCATACTGCTGGGTAAAAATAGCCTCGCGCTCTTGCAATCGGTTGGCAGTTAAATTAAGACGGTTTGAGACAGAGCCGACACGAGCTTGTTGCGCCAGAACGTTGTTTAGATCTGTATCCAGCTCATCGAGCCTTAGTCGAACTTCATCGGTGTCTCCCTGCTCTAAGTTCAATTTCAATTCTATTAAGGTCCGAAATACCCCACCAGATCCGGGGTTAAAAACAGGAGGGATTGATGTTGCCAGGGATGCTTGACCCAATAGGTTTTCGCCATTGATATTAATATCTACTTCAACCCCTCGTGATATTTCTGCTGGACGGCCGAAATCTTCGGTTGCCGGAGTGCCAGCATAGGTAACGTCATCGCCTATCCGGTTAAAGGGTGTGGTGCTGGTTCTCATGCCGGCAAACAAGAATTTGCCCGAAATGGCAGTATTCCCCAGCTGTACCATTTGGTTAATGATTTCATCAATCTCCAAGGCAATGCCGTCACGGCCGTTTTGGTTATTGGTAAAGGTAGCGCCCTGGACACCCAGTTCCTTTGCCCGGTGAATGAGATCGGTAACGTTGTTCATCACGGTGTCTGAGGTGTTCACTTCGGCAGTTGCCTGCTCAATGTTTCGGGCAAACCGCTCGTCTGTCTTTAAGGTGTTGGATAAACTTAAAATCCGGGTCAGGCCCACAGGATCATCAGAGGGTTGGTTAATATTTTGGCCGGAAGCCAGGCGTTCTTGCAACCTACTCATCAGCAGTTGGTTGGTATTGACGTGGAAAATGGCCTGGTCCGTCAGGAAGCCGGAGGAGACTCGGTTAATACTCATAGTGATGGACCTCTATGCTATTGAATATTGATAATGTTTTGCACAATTTCATCAAAAACCTGCACCACTTTAGACGCTGCTTCAAATGCCCGCTGGAACCGGATCATGTCGATGAGTTCCTCTTCTACATTGACGCCGGAAATAGATTGCCGACGTAAGTCGAGAGATGTGGTAAGGCTCTCCTGAGCATCAGAGCGGTTCTCAAAGGATCGGGTATCAATCCCCAAGTTGGCGACGACACCGTTAAAATATTCTACAAATCCGGTATTACCAAGCCCAGCAAAAGCGCCGTCTCGAAGTTGTCCCATCAGCAAAGCATTTCTACCGTCTCCTGGACCTGCAAATCCTGCTGGTGGACCTGTTGCAGCGGGGTCGTTTATTGCGGCAGCTACTAAGTTGGGGTCTGCCAACACCGTTGGGTTAATCTGGTACCGGAACAGATCTAATCCCGCACCGACAGGTAAATCAAATATAGGTGCTGGGCTGAGGTTGCCGTTAATATCTCGACCAGTTGCTTGAAGTGCGTTGACTTGGGTCGCAATTTCCGTAAGTAATGTGTCCAGATCGCCTAAGACTCCTCGAACAGTAGTCGTGGTGGTTCCGTTGCCGCCAGCAGTTAAAATACCGCGAACAGCACCATCTTGAATCAAGTTATTAATGGTGACTCCGCCGGTAACTGTTCGAACCAAAGAAGGATCGTTGTCCGGTACTGGGAAGGCGACATCGATGACGCCGGTGTTTTCTACAACTTCCAAGCTATCCAGTTGAGTCACACCCCGAACCATCAACTGTCCGGCGACCTCTACGTTAATCTGGTTGCTGGCGGTAGCCGTCACGTCAATATCTACTAATTGGGAGAGTTCATCCAACATAAGATCTCGTTGATCAAACAGATCATTCGGGGTTGCGCCGGTAGTGGTAATGGCCAAAATTTCCCGGTTCAATTGGGCAATAGTCTCTAGTTTGTCGTTAATATCCTGAACGTTAATGGCCAATTGGCTAACACCAAAGCTGCCGGCAATGCCGGGTTCACCTACTAGGTTGCGCCGTAAATCCTGAAGTTGCTGTCCTTGTTGCTGAAATACCGTGATGAGATCGATGCCCTGTTGTAAAAATTCTGTTCGGACAGCGGTACTCTCAGGGTTTAAACTGAGTTCTTGGGCGGCTTCAAATAAGTTTTGAATAGTACCGTTAATACCGCCGGTAGACGGCTCGTTTAAGATGCCTTCAAGCTGCTGCAAGACATTTCGCAGGTTGACGTTGGTGCCTAAAATAGAATTTTCCTGGCGAATAGAGGCATCTAAGAAGACGTCCCTGGATCGATTTATCTCGGTAATCGTAACACCTTGGCCAATTTGGCCAGACTCTTGTCTGGCGTTTAACAATGGGGCAGAGTAGGCGAAGTGTGCCTCCATTTCTACGCGCTGTTTACTATAGCCAGGTGTGTTGGCGTTAGAGATGTTATGACTCACGGTGTTCATGGCGGTTTGCGCCGTAAACAACGCCCGTTGTGAGTTAAAAAAGCTAAAAAAGCCGGGTGAGATCATGGGGTTTCTCTCTTAATTTCGTTCTCTCTTCTCTGGGTTCTACTTTTTAAGGATTCCTGATGTGTATTGATTCCTAATAAAAAAACTATGCTGAGTGTTCAATGGTGGATTTGGATTGCCCCAATACACCACTGGTATCCTGAGCGTCAGTTTTTCCACCGGTTTGGGTATAGCCCGCGCCTTCTGGGAGTAAGGCGTCGGCAATAATCTGGACGGTTTGTTCGATGTATTTCAAGGAGAGTTCCAGCAGTGTCTTGCTGGACTGGTTAATTTCTTGAATATTCTGGGTGACGGTTTTCAGTTTTTTGTGGAGTTGCTGAAAGACGGCGACATCTGCTGGTGGCAGGGTGTCAATAACATCAGTGAGTCGATCGGATTCAACACCCATTTCAACCATGAGCGCCTGACGCTTTTTTTCTATCTGCTCTAGTTGACGGCCCAGGGTCAGCAATTCTTCATCCAAGGCGCCCAGAGGTTGGGGGTCTCCCACAATAATGGCCGCTTTTCGGTCCAACATTTTGGCTTCTACCTGGTTGGACAAGTCGACTTGTTGTTCCAGCAGTTGTTTTAGTGCCTTGTTGTGTTGGGTTGAAGTCACGGATCTAGTCCTCTCTGTTATTCTTGAAAGCCGATTATGCGCGATAGTCTGCCAGTAGGCTTTCGCCCATGATATAGGCCTGTTTGATGGCCTTTGGAGACAGGTCTACGTAGCCGAGATCTTTGGCTACCTGTTGTACCTGACGAACCGGAATACCGTTATACGGATCTGCAACGGGTTTAGAAGCCATGCGAGAACCACGTGTAGCCTGTTCAGGTTGAACTTGCTGACGCGCTTTTTGAAGCGCCGGTGAAAATGCCACCTCATCCTGAGGTTGAGGCGCCGCCATTGATTTATCAGAACGTGACCGACGCTCAATTTGATCAGGGGTGACCTGACGTGGGTTGGGTTGAATAATGTTGCTTGATTGAATCATCCCGTTTGCCCTCTAGTATTTTGTTTTGACCCTTCTGTATTAACCGAGTTGTTAGTTGTCTGGTTCTTTAAGGTTTCTGTGTTTGCCAGGCTTTCTTGCTGCCGGGCCATTTGTTTATACACCTCTTGAGCCAAGCCAATACCACTGCCGTTGCCGGTTTTTCCAGCCGGCTGGCTGCTCACCGTATCGGCAATGTGTTGATATAACATGCCCCGAAATGTTTCCTCGGCCTTCCCGCCGTCCATTAAGTCGCTGCGCACAATGGTTTTGTCCATGGCGTCCAGCAGTTGTTTGACAAAAATGGCTTCAAACTGCTGGGCCACCTCCAGCATCTTTTTTTGTTCTTCTTCTTTAGAAGGCTTGGTGACCCCGTTCTGGTTTAACGCGCGCAACTTTAAGGTGTCCAGCTTGTGTTGTTGCTGAACTAAGTTGGTTTGCGGTTGTTGGTCTACATATTTTCCCAACATGAACGGGTCTTCTCCTGAATAATCTCTCTTTTAGGACTTACGCAACTAACTCGCATTTACTTCGTCACTGTGCTGCTCCGCGGCGTCACGTACTACCAGTATGCTCCTTGCGTCCGCTGCTCGTTCCTCGTATCTGCGTCGTTATAGCACATTTTGCGTAAGTCCTCTTTTTAATAACGTTCCATAATTGTCTAAATAATTTCTAAGTTTGCCTCCAGGCTGCCAGCAGCTTTAAGCGCCTGCAAGATAGAAATGAGGTCGTTGGGGGTTACCCCAATGGCATTTAAGGCGGACACCAGGTCTTGCAACGTTGCGTTAGAGCTAAGTTCTACCAACGAGCCGCTCTCTTCTACGATTTCAATTTCACTGTTGGTCACCCCCACGGTTTGTCCACCGGTAAAGGCGTCGGGTTGCGAGACTGAATTTTCGGTTTCCACACTTACCGTAATACCGCCGTGAGCGACAGCCGCCGGAAGTAGACGGACGCTGTTGCCAATGACAATGGTGCCGGTGCGTTCGTTTACCACGACCTTGGCAACCTCAATGGTAGATTCAACGTTTAGGTTTTCCAACTTGGCGATAAACGGGATGCGGTTGCTGATGTATTGTTCCGGTAGTTCTACCCGAATGGTGCTGCCGTCAATGGCTTGGGCCGGCGCCAGGTTTTTGGAGATGGATTCAGCTACCCGGCTGGCCAGGGTAAAGTCGGTGCGGTTAATCATGATTTCGATGCCTGTCCCGTCGCCAATGTCGGTGTGGATTTCTCGTTCCATGATGGCGCCGTTGGGAATTCTGCCGGTGGTGGTGATGGCGGTTCTTTTCGAAGATCCACCGGCGCTAACCGAGGTGCCGCCGGTAGATACTGGGCCTTGGGCGACGGCAATGACCTCGCCGTTGGGAGCAATCATTTGCGTACTGATAAGAGTGCCGCCTTCCAGGCTTTTGGCGTCTTTCATGGAGGACACCACCACGTCGATTTGATCGCCTGGTTTTGCAAAAGGAGGGACAGTGGCAGTGATGATAACTGCAGCGGTGTTAGTGCTTCGAATGTCGTTTTCGTTATTCAACCGTCCGCCAAAATTTTGGATGAGATTAAACTCTGCGTTCTGAGTCGACCGGCTCTTGTCTCCGGTACGGTTTAGTCCCATTACCAGGCCATAGCCGACTAATTGGTTAACCCGCACGCCCTTGATGTGAATGATGTCTTTTAATCTTAAAGAGGCTGCCATCGTCTTGGTGGGAGATGAGATCATCAATCCCATCATCAACAGTCCTGGCATCAATAAGAGAGACAGGAGCCGTTTTGTCTGATGTGTTGATGGTTTCATTGAGAGGCCTCCATTAAGTAAGTCCTAGTAGTAAAGTTGATATAGCTTGTTGATCATGCCGTCACCCTGTTGGCGGCTTAACACGCCTTTGCCGCCGATCATGACCTGAAGATTGCCCACTTGGTTGGAGGCGATTTGGTTGTTGCGGTTCAGGTAAAACGGGTTGACGATGCCGGTGACAAACATGTCTTGGCGCTCTTTGTTCATGGCAATGGTTTTGTGTCCCTGTACCATTAAATATCCATTGGGTAGGACCTGAATAACTTGGCAGGTAATGTTGTCCGACAAAATGGTGTTGCGTAGAGATTGAACCCGGCTGGTGGTGTTGTTGTTTTTTACCACGCCGTCAAAGGTGGGGAAGTTAATAAAGTTGGGGACGCCCCAGCTGTGAATAATGTCGTTGACCCGGCTGGTCTGGTTATCTTCTACAGTTTGGTTTCGGTTGAGGGTGAGATCGCCGTTAATCTGCTGCTGGCCCGTTTCATTGAGCTGTATGGTGATTATGTCACCCACGTGCTCTGGCCGAGGTTGGGTGTAGAGGGATCTGGGTGTGCTGGGTGTATTAACCGAATGGGAAACGCCGGCCCGGAATAAGGATTCGCAGAATCCTACACCTTGAAATGAGGCAATAGATATTGCCAGTAGAAGCGAAGCGGCAGCCGTGCGGTGCAGCATTTTTTGCGGGTGATAAAAAATCGTCACGTCAGTCGCCTCCTTTAAATATTCACCAGAACTGTTTTGGGCCGAATGATTTTTGCCCGATAGGATCTGCGACGATCCTGCTGATACCGGACCCGGATGGTGTCGCCGATATTGCCTTCTTCCAAGGCGAGTCCGCGAACAGTGATTTTGGTTTTGCCGGTGTGGATTACAATACTCACCACATCGTCCCGTAGAATATCTGCCGGGGTTTTAATTTGCCGGGCATCCAACAGTTGCCCCGGCAGTAGGTTGACCCTGGCGACATAACTGTTGAGGTTCCGGTCTTTTCCCACAGCGGTGTCATAGTGCATGCTGATGTCACGAGTTTCCAGTTTGAAGTCTCGTTTGGAAAGGGTTTGGTTTGCCCGGACACGATTTTTGACGACCCAGACGGGTTTTTTAATTTTTATTTTTACCGGTACACCGATGGTATGGGTTTTGCCGGTGGGGTCGGCCATGGTGACTCTGACAATGGCCCGGTTGGAAAACTGCTTCTCCAGCGAGGATTCCAGGGAGAGCGTAACGTCTTCGGGTTGAGCTGCTTCTGCAAAATTGAATGGCGCGCCCGGTACTCGAATGATACTGACGTTTACGCTTTCAGGCGCATCACTTAAACGCTCTGAATGAGGCTCCTCTTCATGGGCTTTATCCGTGATGATGGCGTGTACATATTCCTGTACAGCTTCACCAATATGCCCCTCGTCAATAAGGGCGGCATGGGCGTCGATGTTTCCGAAACCTGCCCATACCATCATCATTGCCGTGAGGCTAATGATGAGGCGTTGGATTATTGCTGAGTCTTTATACTGTCTAGACAATGTTATTTACCACCTGTAGCATTTCATCACCGGCCTGCATGACGTTGGAGTTGGCTTCAAACGCCCGTTGGGCGGCAATGAGGTTAATGAGTTCTTCTACAATCTGGACGTTAGAGTTTTCTAAAAAGCCCTGGTTAATGGTGGTTTTGGCAAACTCACCTTGACCAGCGGTGCCCAAAATAGGGTCGCCGGATCCGGGTGTTTGTACGAACAAGTTGCGGCCAATGCTTTCCATTCCGGCAGCGTTGGCAAACCGGGCCAACTGAATTTGGCCAATTTGGTTCAGGTCGGTGGACCCGCTTTGACGGACCGAGACGACGCCGTTAATGCCGATGACAATTTCTGTCGTATCACTGGGAATGGTAATGGCGGGTTGCAGCGGATACCCATCCGAGGTTACGACCTGGCCGTTGGCGTCCCGTTTCCAGGTACCGTCTCGAGTATAGGCCACATCGCCGCTGTCTAACTGAACCTGGAAGAAGCCATCGCCTTGAACGGCAATATCTAATGGGTTCCCGGTTTGAAAGACTGAGCCTGGCAAAAATACCCGCTGGGTGGCTGCGACCTCGGTTCCCAAACCGACCTGGATACCGACGGGATCCGTAGTGCCTTGGCCCCCAATGGAGCCTGCCGTTTCATAGGTTTGGCTCAGTAGATCCTGGAACTCTGCCCGAACCTTTTTAAAGCCTGTGGTGTTAACGTTAGACACGTTGTTGGCAATGATATCGAGGTTAAACTGTTGCGAATACGCCCCGGTTGCCGCCGTATACAGTGCTCTTAACATATACCGTGTTGACCTCCGACTGGTTATTCAATCCTGATGACCGTTCTGTATCGTTGTGGAATCTATTGACTGGTGTGAGGTTTTCTCGCCTTTCTCTTTTTACGCGATTTGCTAAGGTTGAACCTTAACGTTAGAACTTACCGTTGAAACCGACCCACTTCCTGAACCGCCTGGCCCAGGGTTTGGTTTTGGATTTGGATGTTTTTCTGCAACGCCTCATACAACCGCTGACCGGTGATGGTGTTGATGAGTTCAGAAATCGGGTTGGTGTTGGACGCTTCCAACATCTTTTGGTGGGTTTTATATCCCAAAGGTTCTCCCACCGAAGGCGGAGGAAGTTTCTCTGCTTCAGAGGTTGCCCGAAACTGAGAATAGCCATGCTTTTCTAACAGATGGTTATTTTTGAACCGAGTGATGGTTAAGGAATCAATTTGACCGTTTTTGTCGGTTAATTCACCCCTTTGGCTTAAGGTGACCTGGGTATCTTGAGGAATGACAATGTTTCCCAAATTCCCCTGGACGAGTTCGCCGCCGGTGGTGGTTAAAAATCCGTCAGGGTTAATCACAAAGTTGCCGTTGCGGGTATAGCGAGTTTCATTGGTGGCGGGATCTTTGACGGTAAAAAAGCCGTCGCCCTCAAGGGCAAAGTCAAAGTCCCGACTGCTCGTAACAATGTTGCCCTGATCAAAGTTGATGTAGGTAGAGCGCACCTTACTGCCGGTCATGACCGAACCGATGGCGGTACTTCCTTGCTGACTGACTCGGTTCAGCAACATTTCGGGAAAGCTTTGGAAATTCACGGAGTTCTTTTTAAACCCTGTGGTATTGATGTTTGCTAAATTGTTGGCCAGGGTGTCGGTTTGCACCATGGTGGTCATCATGCCGGAAGCTGCTGTATATAAACCGCGTAACATACGCTACTGCCCTCCCGCTGAAATTGAGGACATCTGAGCGTCTTGGGCAGCATATTGCTTTTGAAGGCTCATAATTCGTTGCACATAGTTTTGGGTTTCTTTGTAAGGAGGGATGCCGCTGTATTTATCTACGGCACCGGGGCCGGCGTTATAGGCGGCCAATGCTTTGGGAACCGAGTCATATTTGCCCATCAGAGTCTTCAGATATTTGGTGCCGCCATTAATATTTTGTACGGGGTTAAAGGCGTCTTTGACTCCTAACTCATTTGCGGTACCTGGCATCAGTTGCATTAAGCCCATAGCCCCTGCCTTGGAAACGGCCTTGGGGTTAAAGGCAGATTCAGTCTGCACCAATGCTTTTACCAGGTTGGGATCCAGTCCCTCTTTCCCTGCCTGACGCTCCACTAAATCTTCCAAATAGTTTTTAAGCTCCGGCACGCTTTCCTTAGGGGGTTGAATCTGATTGAGCACCGCTTCAAACGCTTCAGCGCCTTGAGTACTGGTAGGTCTATCTGTAGACAGCCCGAGGCCACCCAGGCGCTGTTCAATGTCCTGGATTCTATTGAGCGTTTGCTGTAAATGCACCAATGTCACAGTATGTTAGACCCCTGATTAACCTGAACTACCTTGAGACGTTTGTTTTTCGTCCGTTTTGTCGTCTGTCGTTTTTATCTATCCCAGTACACATACCCACCTATACTCTAGTGCTTGTGGGTACCGGGATTCATCCACTGGTTGAAGGAACTCCGTCTGTTAAAACCACGAAAAGCCGGGTACTGACTTTTTTTTAGCCATGCAAACCTATAACCTTATTGCCATAGGCATGTGCCGGTTGTATCACCTGTAACCCTATCCCTCTATTTCCCTCCCTAATGTTGGTGGAAACCAGCTTCTAACATAAAATCCACCATCCAGTGTAGGGGTTGTGCCAAGAATCCTCCATGTAGAGGACAAACTGAAGCAAACTTTATCAACTTCTGCCACCGTTCATTTTTGGCAAAGAATATTCTGGGAAAACCTCGGTTTTATATTGCAGTGCCTAACGACTTTGAGGTAAGATTGGATTGCTTTGTAACGCATTGGTTCGTGCCCTTACCATTTTTTTGTGGTCGGGGCTTTCTTTTTGGGGGATCTCTCCCAAGATGGAAAAATCTTGGTATAAAAGAGATAACGGAATAGTTAGAGGCAAATGATCCTATGATTTCCCAACAAATTGAACTGACCGGTCATCTCATTGATTCTTTGACTTTGGCTAAGGTATTGGATGTCATCAATGCTGCCGGGGGGGAATATACCCTGGACGACATTCAAATTGGGTCACAAAAGCAGGATTTTTCCCTGGTTCAACTGACGATTGAAGCCCCTGCGGAAAAGGTTTTGAAGGTTATCCTGGATCGGATCAAACCCTACCAATCTGGGGAATTGACGAAAACATTAACGACTCCGGGTAAATCTCCCTTGGGATCTCCTGGTACGCCTAAAATTTTGATGTGCCCTCCGGATCACTTCACGGTAGCCTATGCCATTAACCCCTGGATGAGCGAGAATCCTTCTGCCGGTGGGGTAGATGTTGAGAAAGCAAAGTTCCAGTGGGATGCCTTATATCAAGCGTTGACGAAACAGGCAGGCGCTCAAATCTACTGTATGGACCCAGTAGAAGGTCTCCCAGATCTAGTATTTACGGCCAATGCGGCCTTTGTCTACGGCAATAAGGCCGTTATTGCACGGTATAAATTCCCTGAACGTCAGGGAGAAGAGATTCATGATCAACACTGGTTTGAGGCTCATGGGTTTGATACGTTTGTCTTGCCTAAGGGCATTGTTTTTGAAGGGGCAGGGGATGCCCTGATATGGGAAAGTCTAGTGTTTGCCGGGTATAAAACCCGCACCGATATTGCTTCTCACGGCTTTATTACGGCTCAAACCGGATTGCCGGTTCTCTCGATGGAGTTAGTGAACCCCAGTTTCTATCACATCGATGTATGCCTTTGCCCCCTCTCTGATGGTCATTTAATCTATTACCCCGGTGCTTTTGATCCATATGGCTTAGCGGTCATTGAATCTCAAGTGCCGGAAAATAAGCGTGTTCCTGTCACTGCTGAAGAGGCAGCCCGGTTTGCCTGTAATGCCGTGAATGTGAACGATACTATTGTCTTGAATCAAGGCTCTCCAAGGCTTGAAGAGGAGCTGAAAGCCAAAGGGTTTCAGGTTGTTCCCGTAGATATGAGCGAGTTCATCAAATCCGGCGGATCTGCCAAATGCTTGACGCTAAGAATTGGATAAGAAACGGAACGGCTAACCTACCTGATACTGAGGCTGATAATGCTCGACTTCTACACTGGTGCTGATGCCGCCACGGGAAGTGAAATTACCAGTTACGTTTAAGTATCTTGGATTACAGGCTTTTACAATGTCTGTTAGGATTTTATTGACGGCGTTTTCATAAAAAATACCGCAGTTCCGGTAAGCCAGGATGTAATATTTAAATGCTTTTAGCTCGATACAGGTTTTGTCCGGAATATATTCAATTTGGATTGTGCCAAAGTCCGGCAAGCCCGTCATCGGACAAACAGCAGTGTATTCCGGGACCGAAATGGTAATGGTATAGTCCCGATCCGAGTGCTTGTTTTCCCATACTTCTATGGGAGGAAAGGTTTGTTGTTCCGGGGTGGCAACGGTCATGGGATCGGACATCCTTATAGACAGGCTGACTTTTACAGCTTTTTGAACAGGTGAACCATATTAGAAAAGCTCTGGTTATTATACTTGAATCAATATCGTAGCGGTTAAGTTTCGCCTTGGTTAACCTCAAAATACCGGTTAACCAGATGGTTGATGCTGTCATTCACGAACCGAGCGTCATTCAAAATAATGTTGATCTCAAAATCGATCATGGAATCTGCCAGGGAAACTGTTTTCTTGGCAGCCATATCCTTTGGTGCCGGACTGCTGATAGGTATATCTTGGGCAACAGGTTGCAATGTAGGTGCAGAAACCGGTTCATCGACTGTTGGGTTGATTTCTGTCACTGTCTCTATATCTGGCTCTGAGTCTTCGATGAACAGCGGTTTGTCTTCATTGTCGCTTTCTTCTTCCAGTACGATTGCGGCAGATAGATTCTCATATTCGACAGCGACTTCTTGCGGGTCAATAGGAGCCTGTGAGTCCATAGAAGACATAGCGGCTTCCATCAGCTCGTTAAGTTCTTGAGAGGGAGGAGCATAGTCTTCGGCTTCTTCTATAGAGGCTGTTTCGGTTAAAGGTAAAGGTTCAATCTGATCGGTGCTTTCTAGATCCTCTTCCGTTTGTGACATACCGTCGGGATCAACTGCCAGTAAGGTCTCATCAGGGTAGAGATCTGACAAATCTTCTTCTGCAGTGTCTGTTACACCATCTTCCAGAATCAGGTTAAAGGATTCTACTTCGGTATCTGCCTCAGCATTCGTTGACAATTCAAGGGGAGTCTCATCATCTGATGTAGTCGAAGTTAAATCCAAAGTGGTGTCTGGATTATCAGCATCAGGATGTTCTATTGATCCCGCAAAATTATCATTTGTATCTGATGTTATGGCTGGTGATATATTTGCCTCTTCAACAAGCTTTGTTACCAGTTCTTCTTGAGGTGACTCTTCAAAAAGCTCTTCGTCAACCAGATTGAAAATGTTATCGCCTTCACTATTATCTTCGTTATCTTCTAGGGTCTGAGCCAAATCCATTTCTAAGCTCATTCCCAAACTATTTTCTGGTTCAGGCGGTTCGAATACATCGAGATCCGGTGCTTCTAGAGCAAGTTCAGCATCTTCGGTTTCTTGAAGAAGTGAAGATTGGACTTCAGGTGCGTCGGTTGTTGCTGTCGGTGGGTATAGATCGTCAATGCCGGAAACTTCTGGAAACTCTTGTGTAGTAGCAGTTGGATCCGATAACTCTATCATTGAGCTTTCTTCGGGCGATGAAAGCTCTAGAGACATTTCGGATGCGCTCTCTGAAGGCGAGTCACTGGCCGTAGCAGCCAGATCAAAAGGATCTTGATCAAGTAGCGTTTGGTCGAATAATTCCTGGGAGTCTGATTGGTTTGAAAATCCCAGGTCTGCTAAGGGATCCGAGGATATATCGCTATCATCGGACATCGTTAACTCTTGTAGAGAGTCAGTCAGGTCAAAAGAGGTCTCCGATATTGAGGGTATTTCCTCAGATATACCTGGTGTCATATTTACTGTTGTATTAGCGTCGCCAGATAAGTTCATTCCTGTATCTAGCTCTAAATCTGTAGAATTAAGTGTGTGGTCCTCTACCTCACTAACTTCAGAGTGGTTACCCTCAATTGGAGGAAGGCTATCCATCGAGAGCAGAGCTTCCAGCTCGACTTCGTCCATGTCGGGGCCATTGGCATTATTGTGTGCCTCTGGGTCAAAGTTCATATCATCCAGTGTCAGTGAAGCGTCAGAATGAGCACTGTCCGGGAAGGGGGAAGAAGCAGTGTCTAATAGAACATCTGTCTGTCCGTCCGAAATACTTTCATGATCAGAGTCGTTTGCTACCCAGCCACCAAACAACGGGCCGCCTTTGGACCGCTTGGAACCCTTTGCTTGGGTTTTTCCTTTTTCTTCTTTTTTATCGCGCTTGAATAATGACCAGAGCTTCACGGCTTGGCTCCTTCAATCAATACCGACAGATTAAGCGGCAACGGAATAAGGGAATTTGCAAATACACATGTATACTTTTGCACTTTATTAAGTGCGGTCTGAAAGTAGTGTGCAAATGCCATGGAGGAAGTGGGAGGTGGTAATACGTTCCGTCCTACACAATGTGGTCGACTGAATTATTAAAATCTTGAACTGATCTGCATAATTTGATTGAAAAATATGATGAAGGGTTCATACGATGGCTTGATATAAACGAGTTCTCTTGAGCCATTCAGATTTTTTAGAATTTATCGAATGTCGAAGCTTTCTTAAGCTACCTGTGAAGGCATATGCTAACCGAACGCTCTTTCTTCCTTCCTCTGTAATGTAAAGATTTTCTTTTTCCACTATCAACTTTTTGCTATGGTTGGGTGTTATTGTAAGCAGTTGTACCTGTTGATCCAAAGCTATAGGTCGGATAGATGATTTCACAAGCCAAACAGTTATTTTCCAAGTTGAAAAAGCCCTCCCTCACCGTCCAGGTGTTTGCCGGACTGGTGATTGGGATTGCCATTGGCGCCGTTTTCCCGGCGCTGGGCATGGAGATTAAGCCTCTTGCCGTGATTTTCTTGCGGATGATCAAGATGTTGATTGCCCCCTTACTGTTTGCCACTTTGGTGGTCGGTATTGCCGGAACTGGAAGCCATAAAACGTTAGGCCGGATGGGTGCCAAGACCATTGGTTACTTTACCGTCGCCACGATTTTCGCCTTGTTTGTCGGGCTGTTGGTGGCAAACCTCACTCAGCCTGGTATGGGAATCCCAATTGATTTGGGCGCCGGTAATGTCTCGGAATTGAGTCAGATTACCGAAAATGCCCATCATGTAGCGGGTCACAGCTTTTGGGATACCTTGGTCAACATGTTCCCGACCAGCGTGGTAGATGCCATGGCGCGAGGAGAAATTCTACAACTGGTTGTTTTCTCAGTATTCTTCGCTCTGGCGCTCTCTGCTGCCGGAGATGCCGGTAAGCCGGTGCTTCAAGGCCTGGAAAGCTTGGCTGATGTCATGCTGAAATTTGTGGGCTTTGTTATGGTATTTGCCCCCATGGGTGTTATGGCTGCCATTGCAGCTACGGTGGGCAAAAACGGACTTAGTGTGCTATTGGTTTATGCCAAATTAGTCAGTTCCTTGTACCTGGCCCTGATTATTTTCATGGGCGTGGTGCTATTTACCGTCTGTTGGGTGGTTCGGATTCCGATATTCAAGTTTTTACAGGCCGTCAAAGAGCCGTTCGTGTTAGCCTTCTCTACTGCCAGTAGTGAAGCAGCGTTTCCTAAAGCCATGGAGAACATGGAAAAATTTGGGGTCCCCAAAAGTGTTGTTGGGTTTGTGTTGCCCACTGGCTACAGTTTTAACCTGGACGGCAGCACCCTATACCTTGCTTTAGCCTCTTTGTTTATTGCTCAGATGGCCGGGATTGACATGCCGATTCAGCAGCAGTTACTGATGATGCTGACATTGATGATTACCAGTAAAGGGATTGCAGCGGTTCCTCGGGCATCTTTGGTGATTTTGGCCGGGCTGTGTACGGCGTTTGGATTGCCACTGGAAGGAATTGCCGTCATTTTGGGAATCGACCACGTTTTGGATATGGGCCGCACCTCTGTCAATCTGGTGGGTAACTGCTTGGCCACGGCAGTGGTTGCGAGATGGGAAGGTATCTTGGATGATGAGAAGATGCTGGCCTTTGTGCCGGATGAGGAAACGGATGACGTTTCTGAAGCAATGCCTTTGCCTGCCTAGGGTTTGTTAAAACCCTCTAGAATAGAGTGTATTGTTGGCTGTTGGAAGCTTTTTGATGGTGACGGATTTGGCTGATATGGTGAAACCCTCTGTAATTCTGGACGGGAAACAGACTTCTCAAGTGTTGTTGGCTGACCTCAAGCAGGAAATTCAGGTGCTACCGGAACAACACCGGCCTAAGTTGGTGGTCGTAATTGTGGGTGAGGATCCGGCAAGCCAAGTCTATGTGAAACGTAAGGCCAAGGTGGCGCAAGAATTGGGCATGCACTCAGAAGTCCGATGGCTGGATGCAACAACGCCTCAGGTGGACTTGGAGCGCGAAATCCTTGATTTGAATAAAGATGTGTCAGTCCACGGGATTCTGGTTCAGCTACCATTGCCAAAACATATGAATACCCTGGATATCCTCTCTGTAATTTCTCCAGAGAAGGATGTAGATGGGTTTCATCCGGTAAACCAAGGGCGGTTACTCTCTGGTGACTTACCGCCAGCTTTACCTTGTACGCCTGCAGGAGTAATGCATATGCTGCATGCTTATCAAATTCCTATTGCCGGTCAGCATGCAGTCGTGGTGGGGCGATCCAACATCGTTGGTAAGCCGGTGGGCTTGTTGCTACTGCAAGAGAACGCCACAGTAACGGTTTGCCATAGCAGAACTCAAGATTTGGCTGCTGTGTGCCGCCAGGCGGATATTTTGGTAGCAGCCGTGGGAATTCCCCGGTTGATTGGGGCGGATCATGTCAAAGAAGGCGCCGCCGTCATTGATGTGGGCATTAACCGGGTAGACGGCAAGCTGGTGGGGGATGTAGATTTTGAAGCCGTGAAGGAAAAAGTCGGTTACATCACCCCGGTGCCGGGTGGTGTAGGCCCTATGACCATTGCCCTTCTCATGCGCAATACATTGTCCTTGTATAAAGCTGCTGGACAATAACGTTTTTCCATAACGCCTCAATTGATAAAATCTGACTTTTGGAACGCGAGGTGGTTATTAGTGTTTTATCGCATGGATTTAGGCGGCTTTCTGGGTATTCCATTTCCCCAAAGTAATGATTTATTGTAAGCACTGGCTTTTTTCCTAGATTCTTTGATAATGGTAGACAGAACGTTCAACAGAAAGCCCCGGCGGATGACGGAAGAATTTGAGCGGCGCCATACCCGCCGTCACTACGATGAAGAACCTAAATGCACCGAGATTATTGAGCGGATGGCGCTTATGGATTCTGCGCTGCAAACGGTTGTTGGCCAGCTGATTATCGGTATTGCCGACAAGATTCGGTCGCAGCAAAAACTTTCTGGCTCCATCAAAGATGTTTCTGCCGGCGCCTTGATTGCCGTGATGACCAGCAAAGACCAGCGGCGATGGTATGACGGAAACCCACTGCTGCAAAAAGCGTTTAAGAATTTTTACTCCCTTAACCGGGTTGCCCGTACAGCCCTAAGCTTTAAAATTCACGAATCTGTCCATCTGGTGCAGCTATACCTGGATGTGTGTGAGAACCAGGGCCAGGAATACGTGATGAAGGATGTGAAGCGGATTTTCGACACCAGCTTTAAGGAAGGCGGAGAAGAAGGCAAAACCCTGATTGCCAAGCTGTTTGCCAAAAGCATGGATACACCCACCAAGACCCGGGTGCAAGAGGGCATGATCCGGGCGGATGATGATTAGCTAATTGTGTCTGTTTAAGCTTTGGCGGAAGCGGCTTTTTGGGTTGGGCGTTTGTAGAGTTCACCCAACTCTGGAAGAGGTTCTTTTTCCAGGGCGATTTCCCATGCCTGTTCCACACGGTCTACCGGTCGGATGGTAAGAATAGGCCCGCCGTCTGGAGCTTTTTCATCGGGGCCACGATTCAATAATTCCCGTGTATGTGTCGTCTTTTGCAATTCTGTTTCCAGCAGTTTTGGATCTAATCCCGGTGCGGGCTCGATTCTCAGAAATTGGCGGAAGAGAGCGGGAAATTTGTCGATGTCCCGAAGGTTATTCAAAGGGACGATAACTTCAAATAAACCATCTCGATGGCAAGCAGCTAACTTTTCTTTTAGCCCACCAATAACATCAAGTTTCCCGGTAAAAGAGATAGTACCAGTCATGCCAATGTCAGCGCGAACAGGACGACGTGTTAAGAGACTCATAACTTGAGTTGATAACAAACCGCCAGCGCTGGGGCCATCCACAGTTGACTCTCCACGTTTTGGACCGAATACAACTTTATAGGTAGCTTTATCATCACTATCATCATCAAAAATATTAATTCCCCAACCGTCGCGGAAAGCTTTGCGGTGTGACTCATCGGGATGGAAAACATTTCCTTTGACATAGTGGAAGGCACGTCTTAAAGACTTATCCGTCATCTCGGTCAATAGACCTGTTTGTGCTGCAATTTCTAACTGTGTTGGCTCAAGTGTAGAAATTGGTTCCCGTTCCAACATCATCTGTGTTTGGAAGATGTCTCCTCGACCAGACCCTGATAGAGCATTTGCGATACCAAGCTGATTAAACTTTTTATTTTCTACAATTTCATTTGGTCTCGGTGGATCTAACGTTTCAAGTATATTTTCTCGAGTAAAGGCTTGTAGGGTATAGGGTTTATTCTCAAGTTTGGCCTGAGTAATTTGCCTTGCCTGGCGGCGGGCAAGTTTTGTCAAATGGCGTTCCTCACCTCTGACACCTGAGCCGCTGGCATACTCTTTGATAAGCATATTTTTGGCATCATCTGTAAGATCAAACTCGCTTTCTTTCAGACCATTAGTTTGACGGGCTTCAGGAATAAGGTGCTTATCAATGATCAGACGCTTTTCTGCTTCGATATATCCTGGCATCTCCACCACTTCCATCCGATCGTAAAGTGCTGGGTAATTATCCCGGAGTTTGGCGACATCGTTGGCAGTGGTAATAAACATGATGGGAGACAGGTTGTAGTTAATGTCCAGATAATCATCTCTAAAACTATGGTTTACTGCCGGATCCAACGCTCTCAGGAGGGCATGATAAGGGTTACCGCGCCAGCCGGAGTCTCCCATCTTGTCTAGTTCGTCTAGTTGCAGTACCAAGTTATTGGTGCCAGCTTCCTTGACGGCTTCCATGATTTTGCCTTCCATAGAACCAATATACGTAGAACGGTGGCCTCGGAGTTCGTGAGGATCCTGTAAGCCGCCTAAAGATACGTCAGCAAACTTACGACCAGTAGCCTTGGCGATAGCCCTGCCAACGGCAGTTTTTCCAACGCCGGGTGGCCCGACAAAACAGAGAATACGGCCTTTGCCTTCCCGTACTCCTTGCTGGGTACGGTGGAACTCGGCAGTTGCCACATCGGCTACCAACTTGGCAATGTTTTCCATGCCGTAGAATTCATCATTGATGGTTTTTTCAACGGCCCTTGGGTCCACCTGACGCAGGGGCGGGTAGCTCCAAGGTAGATCTAATATGGTCTCCATCCGGCGCAGGATCATATCCCGCTCTGGGTTAAGAGGTGAGATGTTATCCAGTCGCTTCAGCGAGCGTTGAAGCTTTTCCAAATCCTTATCGGTAATAAAGCTTTCTCCAGCCTGTTTTTGGGCCAGTATTTCCTGAAACTTGTCGTTCAGGGTTTTCAATTCCACTTGGCCGGACTCATGGGCATCTTTCTCCCGGGCCAGGTGTTGGGCCTGCAGAGAAAAGAAATCCTGCTGGACCTTAAGAGGGTGGGGGGCTGCGTTGCCATTTTTGCCGCTAGGATCTAGGGTCATGTTGTTGCGGCTCAAGTGCTTCAGCATCATAGAAATATCATGATGAACAGAGGTGGTGACAAATTGGGTTTTAGCCCGCTTTAACACATTAGATACCGCCTGGAGACCAGCCGATGCTTTTTCCGGGGCTGAGACTTGATCGGGTTTGTCCAGCAGGGTGTTGAGCACCCAGGAAGCTTTGTTATAAGGATGTAGTTGCCCGGTTTTCTGGTCTACATTATCCGCCTGAAGGGTTTCAAAAGGAGTAACATCATTTACTGCCACAAATTTTTGCAAGAGGCGGGTTAGTGGTTTGTCCAGCTTAATGGTGGGGGTTGAAGAGGAGGGTTGAGCTGAAGGTAAATCAGGGGATACAGCAGTGCTTTGCGGTGGGGTGCTAGCGGACTGATGAAGATTTGCCGACTGTTGAGGGATAGATTTTTGTAGGCCAGTAAGGCGTACGAGGGACTTCAACAGATTGACTGCTAAACGAATCGGCAAGGTAAGCAGACGCCATACGTCTTGGACGATCTTTTGAACAAAGTTTGCAGCGGGTGGCGGCTGACTGGGTTGTTGAGCAGGTTGCGACAGTGGCGCGGATGGAGAAACTGCCCCTGCAGAAGAGGGTGGCGGCTGGTTCTTGGTTGTACTCAATGTAGCTGTTTCAGGGGTATTTTGGTTCTGACTTAAGGCTTGTTTCAATTGAGTCAATGTGTTGTGTTTTCGTTGGAGGTACACCAGTTTTGCGGTATTAACCTGTTGTTGATTGATTCCGGAGAGTTTTTTCGGCATACCGGCAACCGGGAAAGGGTAAAAGGGTAATAAGACATGTTGGGCAAACTGGCCCAGATCCTGGGTGTGGAATGTTGTTCTGTCTTCAATACTCTGACTGTTGCTGGTTTTAACAGCTTGTTGGGCTCTTACGTTATAATCTAAGGCCAAGTCCACCGCCTGGTTAATAAACTCCGGAATGCCAATCACCGGGACACCACTGTGGGTAGCGGTTTGAATGACAAGTTGTTGGAGAGGTTGGGGGAGCTTTTGGAAAAATGCTGACCGGTTTGCAGTGTTTAACTCAGCCTTATCTACAGCGCGTGAGGAGACATTATCTGGTTTCTGGTTTTGAGAGGGGTTCGTCTGACCAAAGCGAACGGAACTTGGCGCCGGATGAGCATAAGAAATCCCTGGCGGTAAAACATTGGATTGAACGCGGTACACCATAGAGCCCTCAGCCTGTTGAATAATGAAACGTTTAGCGGTAAACACCCAGTCTTAAATCGGGTAATAGGGGCAATGCCTTTTTATACCTTTACTGTCTCTAATTAAGACTGAACAAAGGCTGGACATGCCATAATGTAACACGACTGTAACAATGAAGGGGAAGTAGGGGAGAATGTTTACAGCTTTTATTTTATGAGCTTAGCTCCAAAAATCTTCGTCTGCGCGGACATGCTTAGTTTTTCCTTTCGGAATCTCTTCTGTCAGGGTGTCGTCTTCATCTTCAGTAAGAGATTGGACCTTTTTATCCAAAGAACTGGCTAGGTCCTTCAGACGTTTTTGAGAGTCTGCCGTCACTTTAGCCGTTTTCTGTTTTTTGGATTTGGTATCCGACTTATTTTCCCGTTTGGCAATGGTAAGGGGTGGGAGGGCCATCTTCGTCGGTTTTTTAGACTTTCTTACAGTGGTTTTTCGATGGAGTGGAGTCGGCTTTTTGGCGGCTCTTGCAGGACGGCTGCTCCCTAAAAACAGGCTGTCTAAACCATAATGCCGTCCAGCATCACCCCAAAACAAAGTCCACGCCATAATCATTATAAACAAGCTCAGGCCAAATACCGGCATGCCGGTATGCTGGGTTGCCAAAAAAGCGTTGGCCGTAAAAAAGAGAAGCAGCAAACTGTTAAAGCGGGTAAGCGTACCGGTCACAAGACCCGCGCCAATAAATAACTGGCTGTAGGTAATCAATGGCCCTAATAACCATGCGTTGGGAGCAGCAAGATAGTTGAGAAAATCTTGATAGAAAAACAATGGGTTTTGGGCAGCCCAACTGCGGAAGAAACTGGCAAGGTTTAGACTGAAATTAGGATCTGTGAGATTCAGCCAACCTTGATAACCCACAAATACGCCCACCACAATGCGAAGCAAAGCCAGCGCCTGCTGTTGGCGTTGAGCTTGAGGGACTCTCCTTACAAGAGAGTCCATCGGATAAAGAATGGCTGACACCTGCATCTGCATAGAAAAATATCATAGCATTGGACGCGCATGATGGGGAGTTGGAGAAGAGGGAACGTTTGTTATCAATTCAGAAACAACCTGGGGTTTGACTATAAAACAATCACATAGATGACATCACTTTTTGGGATATGGATATTCAACCTGCAGCTAACACGAGTCTTGAGACATCTCCAGCATTTGGGGCTACTGTCGGTGCTAGCACTGTACCGTTTTCAGTAATATTTCAGAACAATCAATTGTTAAACCGAGAGTTTATTGATGTCTTTGGACTGCAAGTTACGTCCCAATTTGCTATTCGCAACCATTACGAACGCTTGGAAAAATTTCTTCACTCCTGTTTGTGGTGGGGGTTGGGGCTTACCGCGCCGATTTTACTAGAGCGACTTATCAGTAGACGGTTTTCAAACAACCTTCGACGAGATCCAAAGCACCGGCATTTGTTTAAAGATCCAGAGAGTATTCCCAAGCCAGCCTACCAAGGGGCCTGGTACCAAAAGCTGGCCCAATATATCGGTAACCTGGGTAAAGATAGTATCCTAAGATTTCCGTTTGAATGGTTCGACCCCTCAAAGTCTGATGCGACAAAAACCAATCCATCCCATTTCAATCGACTGGCAGAGGACTTGGGCTTTAAAGATACCCACGCTTTAAAAACGTTTCTGGCGAATAAAGCGGTGAAATCTCGGATATTAAAAGGCAAGTTTGGCATTATGACCCTGGATTTACTGGCCATGATGTCGGTGGGGCAACTACAGGCCTGGGCCAAAAATGCGATGACGGAAAAACTATCCGGTCGACAAGGGTTCTCCGGCGAATTTACCTACACGTCTGATGCCTACCTCACCGATACCAACCAGAACTATCAGGCAGAGAAAGGCAAACGGTTCTGGCAGGGGATGGCTGCCGGCTTTTTAGGCGGCGTGGTAGCCATTCCTGCCGTGTTATGGACCGGACTCAAGGCAAAGCAATCAAAAGGACTGGCTCGCGTTGTGAAAAACGTGATACCCCACTTTAACTACCATAACGGCATTTTTATGAGCCGCTGGCTCATCCTCGCCAGCGCCATTTTCAACGGTATCATTCCTCAACTTATGGCCGCTAGAGACGGTCAGGAAAAGCGAGAGATGTTGATCAACACCGGGGCGATTTTCTTCTTTTTTATGGTGGGCGATAGCCTTTATTCGGGGCTGAGGGCTAATCACCTGCAAAAGAAGGTCGATAAGCTTTTTCCAGATCTCAAAGCCAAGCTGGTTCAACGCGGCGTATGGGGACTGCCAGCCCAAACACCTTTGCGAGAGATTGTAGACAGTGTGGGGAAAGATCACCTGCTCTATAAAATGGCTCGGCGAAACTATTGGAGCGGCTTGGTTGCCACATGTTTAGGGGTAGGGTTGGTATTGCCGTTGTTGAACTACCGGTTTACCAAGCACAAGGTGATGCAAGATCAATCGGTCTGGCTGGCGAAGCGGGCTGGTCATCACTATGAACCGCTAAAACGTTACCGCTTGCTGCCGGATATGCGGCATTTTGTCCCCTCAACAATGTAAGCTATTAAGCTAAGAAGCAGGTTGGATATCGGCTTTAGGGGTAGAAAACTTGGATAACATATACCGAGTAACCTTGAGGCCCACCTGGCTGCAAACATAAAAATAAGCAATGCTAATCAGCAGGCAAATAACAGCCACGCTGATGAGATAGAGGCCAAAGGAAGGGCCAAGCTTTTGTGCCACGAAGATGAGGTTGATATACTCGCCGAAAAAGGTTTCCAGGTTAAATAGCGCGTCTGAGTTGATATAAAAGCCTAGGGCCGTTTTAATAAACGGTAGTGCCGGAGAAAACACAGAACCAAGCATCACCACAATGAGGCGGCCTGCAACTTCCCATTGTGCCGGACTAAAGGTAAACCAAGATCGTAAAAAGGATATCAAAAGCATTTCGTTCGTATTTCCCTCTATGTATTAATAAAGGCGGGAAAAACGGGAAAAATGCCTGGATGTGAAGATTCTTAAACGATTTTGGATTTAGTTGATGTGCCGAGCGATTTTCTTGATGGCGCGATCCGCCCGGGTACTCACATCTTCTTCCTGGTGAGCTTTGGCCCATTTCAAGGTTTCCAACACCTCAGCGCCGTCATAGCCAATTTCCCCCAAAGCCCAAACAGACAGGGCAACCACTTCAGGGTTATCTACTTGTCGAATGGTTCGCAACAAGGGCTCAATGGCGTCGGTATATCCTAGCTTGCCCAACTGCCAGGCGGCAACACACCGGGCATCATCAGCGCCTTCGTCCAAAACTTCAATCAGGTAGGGCACTACCGGGCGGCCGATAAAGCCCAAAGATTCAGCAGCACTGGCAAACACCACATTATTTTCGTCCTTCAGGGCATCAATCAGATATGGCGCTACTCGCTCACTTCCCATCATGCCTAGAGCCTGGATGACATAGTTTTTCAAAGTCACATCTTCCGTATCCGTGTAGCCACTGAGAAGATTAAAAATAATATCCCGCAGACTTTCTTCCTCGGGTTCTGCAGACTCTTGAAAAACCAATATAGGCATTTCCTGTTCGGCAACCTTACCCAAGGTTAAAGCAACGGCGCTCCGAATATCAGGATGCTCACTCTCATCTACCAAAATGGCCTCCATCACTGGCAAATAAGATATATCAAACCGGTTGGCAATGATGAGGAGAGCATTAAACCGTTGATCCAACGGTTGCTGTTTTTCCTTTAGAATATCAATAATGGATTTTTTCATTTGGATGGGTTTGCCGTTTATAAAATAATTTAAATCAGGGTAAATACGAGGTCCGCTTCTTTTACCCAGGCAGTTAGAGCCTCCCAAACCGAGCAGTATCGTTGAAACGTTTGTTATTCTTTTATTTTAAACCATGTGCCTAATGCTTCGCCAGTCTTTACGAAACTTTTTTTACGTTTGTTTTACTGTAACGCTTGCCTGTACAGTGTTGCAGCCTGCCGTAAAAGCGCAGAACGCTTCGCCGGCAGAGTCGGTCTCAGGAGGTGCAAAAGCGCCCATAGAAGCCTTTGACCCGTTTGCAGAAATGGAAGCGGTGGATAAGGCCTTTACCGATGAGAAAATTTCGGAACCTGAGGCCGAGGCCCCACTAACAGCAGGTCGTACCCTTAGCAGCCGTGAAATACGAGAAAACGCCAAACGTAAAAAACAGCTGGATAACTACCGGCTGCATATTTTGGATGCCATGGATGCTGCTATCCAACTCCCAGTGAGTATGCCGGTGGATGAAATCCAAACAAAGCTGTTAACCGCAGATTTGGAGTATGCCAAGTTTGGTTCTTATAACGCCAAAGGACAATACCGGCTGGCAGAGCAGGCCTATCTGAATGCAAGAGACCTTTACAGCCAAGCATTAGTTCTTACCAGCTTTTCTACTCGAGTGGAAGGCCGGGCTATATGGTTAGACCGGGGTAGCATTGTAGACAGTGGGTCACCGGCTGGGATGAAGAAACTGATGCGTAAGTTGCGTCGGGCAGGCATTAATGTGGTGTATGTAGAAACCATCAACGCTGGGTTTCCCATCTACCCCAGTAAGTTAATTGAAAAGAACCCACTGATTGATGGCTGGGATCCGCTACAAGCAGCGGTCGAAGAAGGCCATCGACTGGGCATGGAGGTGCATGCTTGGGTGTGGTGTTTTGCTGTGGGTAATATGCGGCATAACCGCGTAGCGGGGTATGAAGATAACTACCCTGGACCGATCCTATCCGGTGGATTGATGAGTGAGGCATTACGGTCTTCTAGTGGCGCACTGGTCCCGGCCCGCCAAACAGAATTTTGGCTCAGTCCAGCCAGTCCTAAGGCCAGACAGTTTTTGCAAGACGTATATGCCGAAATCGTTGCCAACTATGATGTAGACGGATTACAACTGGATTATATCCGTTACCCGTTTCAAAAAAGCAACTACCAAATGGGCTATGAAGCTGTTGGCGTCCAGCAGTTCGCTCGTCAAACAGGGCTTTCTCCAGGCAGCCTCAAAGCCTGGATTGCTTGGAAGACCCTCCAGGTGAATAAATTTGTGCGAGACACCTCCGTGCGGTTAAAGGCCATTGATCCAGATTTGAAGATTTCGGCGGCTGTTTTCCCCATGAGCCGTGCCGGCCGGATTCTGGCGATTCAGCAGGACTGGGAAACCTGGATGAACAAAGGCTGGGTAGACACGCTGAGCCCCATGATCTATACCACCTCCCGTAGCCGACTGGAGCGAATGATTGATTATGTGGTGACCTCTATCGACAAGCCGGTGTTTGTCTATCCAGGTATCGCCATTGATCGCTTGGACGCTGCTGAGTTAATTGACCAAGTAGAGACTATTCGTAGCAAAGGCGCTATGGGCAGTACTCTGTTTTCCAGCGTGCACTTAGATCCTGCAAAAGCCCTTGCGCTGAAAATGGGTCCCTATAAAGAGCGAAAATCCGTCTCTCCACATCAGGATCCGGTAAAAGCCATGGATGTATTGGTACAGGGGTACAATGAAAAATTTAATCGGCTGGCCACCAAAAATAATTTGACCCTGCTTAACCGCCGAGAGATTGACGGTATTCAGAAACAATTGGCGCACTTAAAGGCTGGTCTAGACGCCATCCGAAAGTCTCAGACAGTTGTAAATACCGACACTGATGTCGATCAGACTGACGACACCAGTCCAAAATTTTCTCCGGCTCAGTTGCCTTCAATTGTGCCGCTGCAAACTGCTCTCTCGCAATTCCGGCAGACCTCGGAGCATTGGTTGAAAAAGGAGCGAGCGGTTCATCCCTACCGGGCAGATTACTTTGATCGCCAAACCGCTCAATTGGTCAGATTATTTGATTATGTAAAAACACATCCGTCTGTCATGGTGGGAGATTCCACTGGTAAAGATTCATCAGGCTCAACAGCCATGGTTCTGCAGACAGAAATGTAACAGTGTTTTAAAATTAAGTGAAAAAAACGCAATCCGAAACATAAAAATGTTTTTATTATTTTGAGTATGTTTTTGTTTGCGTAGAGATAAAGTGAGAAGATTCTGTCTATGGCCACCCCAATTGGTCCAGGAATTGGTATACCGCCAGGTGCGGGCTTAGCGCCTCAGCAGCCGCAGTTTTTGCGATCGGCCTTGTACCAGCAGCAGTTAGCCTTCACGGATCCGAGGCTATATAACTTGGCCTTTGGAAATGGCTTAAACGCTGTTGCAGGTGGATTCTCAAGCTTGGGTATTGGTGGGTTCCCCGGTGCGTCTAATCCGCTTGAAATGAATTCAGCCTTAGCAGCATTGGATGCCAATCCGATTTTCGGGAGGCTGGTCGGCCTGGGGACTCAGCTATCGCCAGAAGCCCAGTCAAAGTTTGCCCAAGCACAGCAAGCACAACAACAACAGGCGTTGTTTGGCGGGTTAGGTGCAGGGTTTGGCTTACAGGGTGGACTTGGAGCCGGTGGACTTGGCGCTGGTGGATTTGGCGGGCTAAATCCTGCAGCGGCACAACAAAACCCTTTGGGTATGATGCTACAGCTGTTTCAAGGTCTAGTCGGTATGCTATCCCAGATGGGCGGCCAATAAACTGGGCTAGTATACAGAGTAATAGGAAACATTCTGGTAAGAGATGGGAAACCCGTTGGGAATAATAGTGAGTGGGCCAGACATACTGGGAATAGATAGACCACCCATTAACGGCGTGTAGTTGACGGTGATGCTGGCCTGAAAACCGATAGGGGTTGCTGAACTGGGAGACGCATTGACCGTTTGAATCTGAGAGTTGGTCAAATCCAGATTGGCGCTGTTGGCTCGGGTTTGAATTTGATTGGTGCCGGCGGCAATTTTAGCGGCAGTATTGCCTTGAAAGATGGTAGCAGTATAAGCGCCGTCAGTAGCGGCCATCTTGGCAGCTTCAAAAGTCTGCCACAGGCGGCCCAACTCAATGGTGCCCAGAATCATGATCAACAAAAACGGAAACACCATGGTCAGCTCTACCAGGTTTTGCCCTTTGGACTTATGCGACCGTTTGTTTCTCATGAGAGCCCCCTCTATTTATCCGTGTCTTTCCGCCTGATATCAATAGATCAATAAGCTACTTAGAATATCGACGGTTTCCCATGGGGCTGAATTTTTAAACCCAATAATTAACAAATTTTAATATTAAAAAACAAATTTTTTAAACTGAGCAGGTAAGACCATCAAACTAAATGAGGTTCTTTGTGACTCTCGCCTTCGTGGGTGACAAACAAGGTACGGGTGGGATAAGCAAATTCTATGCCAGCGTCGGTAAACTGCTTAAACAAAGCAAGGTTGATTGCCTGTTGGGTGTCCATATAGTCGTCATACTCTGAGCTAAGAACAAAATACACCACCTCAAAATCCAACGAGGAATCGCCATAGCTGAAAAAATGAGTCCGGCTAAACCGAGCCAACTCTATCGCATCAATAATTTGCTTAACGATGCCGGGAATCTCCTCCAGTTGCTTTAAAGGAGTTTGGTAGGTGACCCCAAAACGAAACATTATCCGGCGCTCGTTCATCCGCTTGTAGTTTCGGATCCGGCTGGAGAGCATGTCACTGTTAGAAAAGATAAGCTGCTCACCACCCAGTGAACGAACACGAGTCGTTTTCAGGCCGATGTGCTCTACATGGCCCATAAAGTCGCCCACTACAATAAAATCTCCCACGACGAAGGGCTTGTCGATGATGATGGAAATGGCTGCAAACAGATCGCCTAATATGCTTTGCACTGCTAGTGCAATTGCCACGCCACCCACACCAAGACCAGCAACCAGCGTGGTGATGTCCATGCCCATGTTGTCCAGAGCCAGCAGGACCAAAATAGAGATGAGCAGGAGTCGGGCCACAAATTTCATGGGTCCCAACATGGTTTGGGTGCCTAATCGGCGCTGTTCGTCCTGAATGCTGTTTAAGTATTTATCGAGGCCGAAAGAAATCAGCCTGTTGCCCCAAAAAACCGATTGCAGAAGTAAGGCAAGGATGGGTAAAGCCTGAATAACGTGTGTGGGTCCTTTGGGTAACGTAAGGGCCAAAGAACCTATGTACAAGGCAATGGCAGCGATGAGAAAGCCCCGGATATCAGCAATAAGCTCTGTGGCGAAATCATCTACATTATTAACCGTTCGTTTGGCCAGCGAAGCCAAGCGGTTTGCAATTAAATTTTTAAAAAAACCAAGCCCAATATAGGCTACACAGAACAGCGCAAAAGCAATGAGCCAAGCTTGAACCGTATTATCCCAAAATGTCAGATCCAGTACCGGATGAATAATATCCCAGTCCATAAAGCGGACTCCTGTCAAATGATGATGCTTCATAGGTAACATTTAACAGTATAGAGAATCCACACAGCGGATTCAAAAGAATGCGCCCGTTCTTTATTTCTGAATAGAGCTTTAGGCCAGAAAAAAGACGCATTGTTTAAAATGCGTCTTTTTCTAAAAGATTGAAAGAACCAGAATCTATTGATTCAGCTTGTTCAATACTTCCGTGGTAATGTCGATGCCGCCTAACAGAACGGTTTGCCGGGACAAAACAACATCCACACCTTTAAGTCTGGCTACGTCCTGAATAGAGACCTCAATAGACTTATCCAGCTCTTTTTGCTTGTTGTTGGCCCAGCTCTGAAATTCGTTGACTTTAGCTGTCCACTTGTCGTTCAGCTCTTTTTCCAAACTGGAGTTCCCCACGGGGTTTTTGGATTGGGCTTTACGATTTTGTTCCAGCTGTTTTACGAAGTCAGCCTGCATCTTCCGCAGTTCGGCTTCTTTCACTTTTACGTCAGCCGCTAAGCTTTGAGCTCTGTCGTAGTTGGTTAACACTTTTTGAATATCTACATAACCCACGTTATCAGCGTAGCTTGCTCCAGTGGACAGAAAAAAGCTGAACAACAGAACGAAAAACACCGCTGACTTTTTGAGACCCTTCATGCATCAAACTCCTTTATTGTTGTGACGTTGCCGTTTGCATAACGCTCTATTATAGACAGAATGATAAAGCTGCGTAAAGGCTTGATTAGAACTTGTTGCCCACGCCAAAGTTAATCCGGCGGGTATAATCGCTGTTACCGCCGCTAAGTGGCAGTGCATAATCTACCCGAATTGGTCCGACGCCAGGAATATTAAACCGGATGCCGGCGCCGATAGAAGCTCCTGAGCCTGCCAGACCGAAGGTGGCGTTGTTATCCGATTCGTCAATCAACGTACCGGCATCCACAAAGAAAGCCGTCTTCAACGAGTTAGCAATGGGCAAAGCTTTTAATTTCTCAAACTTGCTTAGGAACGGAATTCCACTCCGCACCTCGGCACTGGCCAGTAAGAATCCGCTACCAACACCTAAGCCACCTTCCTGGTAACCCCGGACCGAGTAAGCTCCACCCATTCTAAACATATTGAAATCCGGCACATTTCCCAGCAAAGAGGAGCCCGCCTGGGTGTTTACCGCCAAGGTTACGTCTTTCCATATCTTAATGTACTTCCGCAAATTCACATTTGCCGTCCCGTAACTATCACCACTTAGCCCGTAAGCGCCGGTTAACGACACCGTGTTGTACCAACCTTTATTGGGGTTAAACCGGTTGTTCCGGCTATCAAACGCCAAGGTTGGCGTAATATTCACAAAGGTGCCGCCGTCCAGGGTCCGGTTGGGATTCGCGCCAAACCTGGCCAAATCCGATGCACTACCGCCTTCCCGTAGGCTTACACGCTCACCGCCCAAGGCCAGGCTAAAGGAGGTATTCTTCTTAGAGAGAATCGGTCGTGACCATGTCACCGCCGTTCCAATCCGCCGTTCAATGGCCAGCGGCACGTTAAAGCTAGACAGATCCCGCCCATAAGCATTCACATCCAGGGCATTAACAGATTCAAACAGGCTGGGGTTGGTCCAACCCACTTCAAACTGATAGGTCCGGGTGTTGGCCTGGAATTGTCCCCGGTTAATGGTCCCAGTTCCCACAGAAAACACGGACCGGAAGTTCTGTCCCCGGCCCAAGAAGTTGGGGTCCGTATATCCCACCGACCCAAATACGCCGGTCCCGGTATCCAAACCGCCACCTAGAGAAATGGCGCCGGTTTTCTTCTCGTCCAGCTCAACCGTTAAATCATACTCATCCGGGTTTTCCGGTGACACCGAAATGACCCGGCGAACATCTGAAAAAGACTGTAACGAATACAACCGCTTCAAATCATCAGCCAGCAGTTTCTCGTTATATACATCCCCGTCCTTGGTGGCCATCACCCGGCGCACAACGTTCTCACGGGTTTTACGGTTCCCCACAAAATAAACCTTATTAATCCGGCCTTCGTTAATTTCCAGGTTAATCACCCCATCCGGGTCATCCTGAATATTATTCACCCGGGCCAAGATATAGCCTTTATCGGCGTAGAGCTGCTCAATTTTCTCAATACTCTCGTTCAGCTGCCCAATGTTCTGGGGCATCCCGGTCTGCTCCGAGAACACCTCCATAATCTCACTGTCTTTCACCACGCTGTTGCCGGTCACATCCACGCCTGTCACCGGGGCGTTTTCCTCTACCTGAATCCGCAGGTGAATCCCGCGGTTGGTGGCCACCGGCACCGCCCGGATTTTTTCGGTGAAATAGCCCATGTCATAAATACGGCGTAAATCTTTTTGCAGGGTATTCTTGCTATACAAGCTTCCCGGGCGAATCGCCATACTGTCTTTAATGTTTTCCTCGGTGATGAGCTTGTTCCCCTCAATACTCACCCGATTAATGGTCACCCCTTCGTCATACACTTCCCGCCGAGAAGACCGAACCTCATCCGGCGCAAAGTCGCTTACCGGAGTGGGCCCTTTTTCTTCTTCTTCAAAATTTTGAGCCTGGGCAGTAACAGAGGTCATACCCGTTGCCGTAAGGGCAAATACAACAGCAATGGCGGCAAGGTGGGCGTGGTGTTTAATGAACATGTATGGGTCAATTCCTACATTCAGGGAGAACGGTATACGTCTTATTATAGAGAAGGCAGAGCAATATTTCCCGGATATTCAAATATATTTTTGAATACGAATAATCTTACTAAAAACACATCCACGATACTATTTGCCTCTCGCATAATATTTACCTGGGTTATGACTCAATCGTCAGCTCAGCTTCCTGTGGAGGTGGGGTTTTGTAGTGCCCCTTCACTAAAATCAGCCCGCCAATCAGGCTGGTCAGGGTCGAAATCAAAAACCAATACAACCCAAAGGCCAGGGCCGTCTCCGGCGGAATCCCAATATACCCCAGCATTAACTGATACGCCCCTTCCCGTACGCCAATGCCGTTAAAAAAGATAGGCAATGCACTCACCAGGCTCACAATGCCGTATACGGTCGCCATATACAAAACCGGCACCTCACTGCCAATTCCCAGTGCCACAGCAATCGCCATATGCAGCCCTAAAATGCAGCTGTGCACCAAAAACGAAATGGCCACAGATTTAATGAACAAAGGCTTATCCTGCCAATACACTTTCGCCTGGGTAAACAACCCCAGTTTCGGAAACTTTTCAACGATTCGCTCTATAGGCACCATCTGTAATACTGCAAACCCACCCACAAATCCGGCACACAAAGCCCACACCACCCACCGAACACTGTCAGAAACACTTTCCGTCACTGGCGTGGCTAATAGTACACCTGCAATAATCAAAATCGCAGCCATCCCCACGCCTCGCTCCGCCAGCACCGTCAGCATAGCTTCCCGCTTTTTACGGTTGGCGCTTTTCGCCAAATAATACATTCGCCCCACATCCCCACCAATGGCGCCGGGCAAAAACAGGCTAAAGAACATCCCCATCATGTAATAATCAAAATATTCCCGCACCGACAGGTTAAAATTCAACGCCTTCGCCAAAAACTGCCACCGATACGCACTAACCGTTTGGCTAAATAGGTAGATCCCAACGCCAATCGGCACATACCACAGGTTCGCAGACGCCAGCTCCGCTAAGGTATGGTCAATCCCTGTTTTCCACAAAAAAAACGCCAGCAGGCCAAAACTCAGCACCAGCTTTACAATGAACTTAAACTGGCTCATCGTCTTTTCACCTGCGGTTGCAGAATCCGTTTCGCCTGCAAATCCCGCCTCATGCTTCCCTGTTTCATGCTTCAGCGCTAACTGCAACGATCTCTTTGACCTTGTAAATGGGCTTCTGTTGAGACTCAAAATAAGTCCGTACCTGAATCTCCGCAATCAGTCCGGTGCTAATCAATTGAATGCCGGTAATAAACAACAGCATCCCCAACGTCAGCAACGGACGAGAGCCGATACTCTCTCCAAGAACGACTTTATCGTATAGCAAATATAAGTTAATGGCGGCGCCGGCCACAAAAAACAGGAACCCAAACCGGCCAAACATATGTAGGGGGCGAGTAAAAAACCGCTGCATAAATAGCACTGTCAGCAGATCCAAAATCACTTTAAAAGTCCTAGATAACCCGTATTTGCTGGTGCCTCGCGTCCGGGCCCGGTGATTCACCGGCACCTCTTTAATCACAGCCCCATCAATACTGGCCAACGCCGGAATAAAGCGGTGCATCTCGCCGTACAGCGGCACATCTTTGGCCACTTCAGAGCGGTACACTTTTAATGAACACCCGTTATCGTGGATTTTTACCCCGGTGGCCTGGGCAATAATGTAATTGGCAATGGCTGACGGCAGCTTGCGGGTAATCGCTTTGTCCTGCCGGTTTTTCCGCCAACCGCTGATGATATCCAGATCCTCGGCTTCCATCATCTCAATTAACCGGGGCACATCCGCCGGATCGTTCTGTAAATCCCCGTCCAGGGTCACAATAAACTTACCCTGCGCCTGACGAAACCCTGCTGCTGTGGCAGCGGTTTGACCATAATTCCGCCGCAACCTCACAACGGTTAACTCTGGGGTTATCTCGGCCAGCTTCCGGTATTTCTCCACCGACCCATCGCTAGAGCCATCGTCCACCAAAATAATCTCAAACGGCCGGTTTAACTCCCGCCCGGCAGCCATGACCTCAGATACCAGCGGCACTAGATTTTCTTCTTCGTTATAAATCGGCGCAATAAACGACACGTCTGTTGCATAGGTCGTCTTCGGCATCCGAGAAGCAGCTTGAGTGGTTTGAATCGACTCTTCTGAAATATTGGAGACGGCAGTCATAAAGCGTGAAAATCTCCTTTAAAGGGTCTGCTGGCTTTTCAATAATACCAGGGCGTAAACGTTGCCGGTTTTCACAACTTCCAAATCAATCTTCGGTGACCGGCGTTCCGATAATGTTTCAATAAACCGTTTCTTCGTAATTACATATACCTGCCCTTCAAGGTTCGCCACCGGCGCCACCAAAGCGTTAAACAGGTCCTCGTCCCCCTTACCTACACGAGGCACCTTCCGTTTCGCGTAGAACGTCAGGCTGGGGCGTACAATCTCATAGGTCGCCAGCGGACTCTCTCCGGCAATGTCCAAAAACGCCAGCATATCGCCTTGGGTAATGTTGTTTACCCGGGGCACAATCCCGTTTAAGGCCACCACCACCACCACAGCC
>JAHQWC010000021.1 GCA_019634025.1 Vampirovibrio sp. | reverse complement strand
TGTTCACCGCCACCACCACAAACTTTTTCGCTTGTTTGAGTTGCTCTGCAATCCACTCATCCCCCTTACCCGGCGGGTTGGATCCATCCACCACAAACAACACCGCATCCGCTTCAGAGAGCGCCGCCTCCCCTTCCCGGGTCAATAATGTGCCCAAATGATCCAACGGCTTGCTAAACCCCGGCGTATCCAAAAACACCACCTGCCCGTTGGTCCGGGTCAGCACGCCCTTAATGCGGTGCCGGGTGGTCTGCGCCACCGGGCTGGTAATGGCAATTTTTTGCCCCACCAGCTTATTCAGCAGGGTAGATTTCCCCACATTGGGCCGCCCCACAATGGCCACAAACCCACTACGAAACTTCATCCGGTCTAACTTTGTCCTTTAATAAGTGAAATAAGGAGTATTACTTACAGAAGCCCTGCTATCACTTTCACATACAACTAATTACAGTTAAGGGCAAGCAACAAAAGCGCTAGCGCTTTCCCAGACCTCGGCTGAGCGAGCAGCAGCAATGCTGCGAGCGAAGCCAAAAATAATCAGGGTCGGGTTTGGGGCAGGACACAGGCCCCAATGCCAGCTCTGCTGGCCATCGACAGGGCTTAGGAATAGTAACAAGCATCCTCGCTAAGCAAAGAGTATACCCTTCCCCCAGCTTTTGCAAAAACTCCGTTACAAAAAGATTAAAACCAAACCCAAGGGGGAATAACCATACAAAGTACACTTATTGCGCTTATGTACACCTAGTACGCTATGAGGATCATTGCTGTGAGTTCAAGGATGAGTGACGCCGTTCGCTTCGCGGTCAAAAGCACCCTACTGTTTGGCCTGTTTATCTCCATTCCCGTCATGTTTATTGTCGGGCTGGCCTGGAGCTTGTATCCCGTGACCCATAATGTGATTTTTGAAGAGCCCTGGATGATGCCCTCAATCGTCTGCCTTAGCGTCTTTTTCGGCGGGGTCATCAGCAGAACCCTGATGAATACCTATAGCCCCAAAAGCGAAGTTTTGCCGCTAGCCGTGGTGTTTACCTTGGCCCAAATCTTTTTTGCCGCCCTCATCTGGTCTGATCTGTTTAGAGGCGCCAGCCTGTCGATCTTCCTCCCGCTCTCCCTGAACGGCAACATCGTCCCGTTCATCACCTCCTTCCCCTGCCTGGGGCTGTTGGGGATGGTTTTCTCTGGTACGTTTACCTTGCCGCAACGGGACTAAAGCAGGCTCATTCAGCTTGTCGATCAGGCTTCACCAGTTTTAGGTGCGGCTTCAGGTACGATTTCGTCTCTTGTTCAGGTTTCCGCTGACTCCAATCCAGGCCTGCCATAGGGTAGACTTTGCTTTTTTTCAGCCAGGTCTTTATCAGACTTATAGCAGACCGAACCGGCGCCTCTACAATGATGTATAAACAATAGGCTCCCACGACCATCACAATGACGCCAAAAGCAATCATCAATATCGTTAAAGTCTGACTCATCTCTTCTTTATCGACTCCTGGTAAACGACGGACGCAAGCCAAACGCCAACAAAACCGGTAACTGCAGATGACCTTGTTCAAGACAAAGGCCTCACAGCCGGAAAGCTCGGCGAGTGGTTATAGATTCATCAAAAAGACAGAAACCCGACGACTCCTACCGTAGCTTCTGCAGTGTGTTGCTCGTGCTGTTTGCTCTCTTCAATAAAAGTAAGTATTAACTCACTTATTACAATTAAAACGAACTATCGAGCAGAATTGCCCAAGTTAATCATATGGCAGTCATTGCCGTTTGGCGAAAACCAAGGCGGTTATTGGATGCTTGCATCGAAATATACGATTTAATAATCCGTTATATACGGAGGAACCCAATGAACAACCCACTAAACAACTTTCTTCTTTAGAAACCGGCTTTGTAGCTAAATAACCGTTTACCCCCATACGCTTTAAAATACGTTTCATAAAGCAAGTCTTGATCCTTCATATGCTTATCAAAGAAATCAGAGATAACCTCAAGCTGACCTTTAGACGAATTCGCTTCTAATTCTTCAAAGGAGTTAAACAGAAAAGGTGTTTGTATCGCAATCGTCGAATTTTTTATGAGCAGCTTCATCTCTTCTACAATCTTTTTTGCTCCCTGAAGGGCGGCATTACGTTGCTCTGAAACCTCAAACAACACTTCCGGATCAGATAAGTCATAATATTTTTTAACCAGCTTTCCAAAAGCAAGTGCTTTTTCCTTTAGGCTGTTCGGTGGTTTTTTGTCTTCATTTTTATCAGCGTTATAAGCATTTAATTCTTGAGTTAAAGCTTGTTCAGCAAAAGCCAATGGATTCAACAAAGCAATTCTTCTTTTTTCAACATCTTTGTTTCTGGGAAGTTGATTCACCGCTACAACCAATTCACTATAACGCTGCCCTAGTGCCATTATTTTTATATTATTTTCTAGTTTGTCTTTTAAGTTTTTTGCCTTTGAGAGCTCGTTTTCAAGATCTTCCTGTTTAAGTTGAATAATTTTCTGATTAAGTTCCCTTAGCTGATTTCTATACCCATTGATATGTGCCAAACGCTCTTCGTAGTTCCCAAAAAAGTAAAATGGCTCAGCATACGCCAAATTAAATAAGTAAGTCGGCGGAAAATGGATAAGCGCATTCGCCTCTTGTGTTAATAGAAACTCTTTAATAGATTGAATAGCCTGCTTTCTCTCAGAAGCTTTTAAAGGGATTTCGAAATTTTTCCGGTTAAAATTCTTGTCTAAAACCGTACTGTGATTCATCACCATATCGTAACGATAGAGCTGCGCCTTTATATAGCTACCCAATTGCTCACCGCCAAATTCTGCGTCAGTTTCTTGCTTATCGGGTGAATCGTTTTCATTAAAGTAAAGTGGCCAAAAACTTTCCAAGGATTCACAAAGTGCTTCTATTTTCTGCTTCACCTTTTCAGTAAACTGAGCCTCACCGTTTAACACTTGATAATGATTATTTTTAACAATCCACTCAATAAAATTAGCAATTTTTTGTCTATCCTCTCGTAAAGGAATATAGGGCCTAGCCATAAGAACAGATTTCGCTCTAGTCGTCTCAGCATCCTGTGTCATCAAAGTCAGCATGCGTTTGTCTCCTCCAAGGGTATCTTCTTTAATCGTCTCCAAAGCCAATCTCTGGAATAACTCTGGTTCTGTAAGTTTCAACTGGGTTCTTAAAGCAGAGAGAACACCATGTGTTCCTTCATGGGCAAATATTTCATCAGGACTTCTCTCAACTTTAGCCATAATATCCGGGTTGACATGTATGGAGTGGGTTTGGTCAACGTACCCAGCGACCAAAAGACCACTTAACTGCCCACTATCCAATTCAACAGAAGGAATCCTTGAAGGGTGAATACCAGTTTGCTCAGCCCACACCTTTAAAACAGCCTCACCTTTTTCAACCATTTCATGCTTTTTCTGGCGGCCAAAAATAACAGAAGGGTAATAACTGCGTATAGTTTGCGAGCCGTTACTTGTAGATAATACCTGAGGAGTTTCCTTAGTAAAAAGGTTCTGCCTCACTGAGTTTAGTCTTGTATCAGGCAAAACTTCTCGTGAGGTTATTCCTGGTAAAAAATCAATCGCTACCAAAATTCAAACGCAATCTATATTGACGAACGAGATGAAGTATAAAAACCCCTGAAAAATTTTTGTGCTATTTCCCAACATTAATAACCTTAGTACCATTCACACGGGTAGACCTCTCACAGAAAATCCCAAGCATCTAAAAATTCGTTAATTACTGGTATGTAAAAGCGACAATACATACAGATGAGCTTTCACAAAATTCCCATCATCCAAAAAAACATCAGCAACAACTCTGTTATATTGATCCCCTTCAAACGTATCCAGAACATCCCACTGCGCACTTAATTGCCCAGAGGATAACAAAAATCCTTTTATCTCTTCGCCAGCCTTGTCTAGAATAAGACCCGGATACCCCATATCAGCCCCCCACCCTTGCTGTTTTAGGTAACCTTTTACCGTAGCTGGCTGCCAAGTACCGCTTAAATCAGAAAGAATATGTTCATTGGGCTGCCCCGGCGCCAAGGTGCCGTAGACAAATAAGTGCTGCGTTTCACTCACACCTGAACCACATGGTTCTGTTCATCCAGCACGGCTATGCCGGGCAGTTCCACGCCTTCCAAATACTCTAAACTAGCCCCACCGCCGGTACTGACATGGGTATATTTCTCATGGGGAATCCCAAAGGTTTCAATGGCTGTCACCGTATCCCCACCACCCAGCACGCTTTTGCAATGGCCTTTCTCCGACCATTCGGCAATGTTGTCGGCCACTGCCCGGGTACCGGCAGCAAACTTGGGAAACTCAAACACGCCCATGGGGCCATTCCACAGTATTGTCTTGGAATTGTGAATCAATTGCTGAACCCGCTCAATGGTTTCCGGCCCAACATCCAATCCCATCCACCCGTCGGGCATCTCTTCTACCGGCACGCATTGGGTTTGGGCCTCTGCATCAAACTTGTCAGCCACAATCACATCCTTGGCCAAGGTAATACACACATCCTGCTGGGCGGCCTCTTCCATCAACTTCGCCGCCACCTCAACATAATCTTCTTCCACCATCGAGGTCCCCACAGCATAGCCCTGGGCCTTTAAAAACGTAAAAATCATCGCCCCACCAATCACCAGGTTATTCACCTTATCCAGCAGCTGACGCAGCACCGTAATTTTGCTGGATACCTTACTCCCTCCGACAATCGCGGTAAAAGGCTTTTGAGGATGATGCAACACCGAATCCAGAGCCTGAATCTCTTTTTCCATCAACAACCCAGCCACACCTATCGGCGCCAGTTTGGCCACGCCTTCCGTGGACGCATGGGCCCGGTGGGCCGCACCAAAGGCATCATTCACATAAATATCGGCTAAATTGTCTAATGCCTTGGCAAACGACGGATCGTTCTTCGTTTCTCCTGGCTCAAATCTTACATTTTCCAGCAGCACAATCTCTCCAGGTTGCATGGCATCCACTGCTGCCGTCACGGCCGGAGACACAACATCATCCAATTTCGTCACAGACACCGGCGCCAATAGCTCACTCAACCGCTTGGCCACGCCGGTCATTCTCAAACTCTCATTGACCTGGCCTTTAGGCCGCCCAAGGTGACTCATCACAATGACTTTAGCCCCTTGGGCCACCAAATACTTCAACGTCGGCAACGTTGCCAAAATTCGGGCATCCCCGGTAATATTCCCAGCCTCATCCAACGGCACATTAAAATCTGCCCGTACCAACACCCGCTTCCCGTTAATTTCCCCCAAGTCTCGGATCGTCTTCTTCATGGCCTAATCTCCTTTATCACACCGTCAGGATCTACATCGGCATTAACTGTATTGTAGCCAAAACCCTAACCAGCTTAAAGAGCCATTTTCCAGAGTAACGAATCTAACATCACCAACACAAGTTGCATTCATCCAACACCCCATTACCTTAACCAATAACAGTATGAGTAGCTCAAAGAAAGATAACCGCCAATATGGTAAGCAAAACCCCTAAAAATGATGTCCTAAGAGTGGGGCATAGGACACAATACAAACCGTCAAAACACACTCACAAAGTACTTTTTAACCCCATGTCCCAAAAAACGACTTTTTTAAAGTGGGGCATTTTGGGACTCGTTATACCCCTCTCACAACAGACAAAAACATCCAAAACCGATCATTTACTAGCAACTTTTCCGTCCAACATGTTTTTATGCATCTGAGGGGTAATCATCAACTTGATGATCACATCACTATCCCAAACGGGATATAAGGGGAAAACCAGAGAAACAAAAGGGGAAATCAGGGGCAATGGATCCAACAAAAGTAGATACGGCAATGGACCGCGTGGATCAATGGGTTCGTGATCAAGTCACGGACACAATGCACAGTGCCGGCATGAACCCCAGAACCGGCCTTCCCATCTACAAACCTCGCGACTTTGAAAAGTATTATCCACCACAAGGCATTCCAGCAACCCAGGACAAGGTCAGCTTGTCGCCTGAGGCAAAAGCAGTCACTCCGCAGCCACCACAAAAATTCAGCTGGGTCCGAGCCATCAAAAATGCCCTTTGGGCGCCCATCGAAGCCGTCAAAGATACCCTTACTTCCTGGGTCGGTTGGGCTGGCATTGGTGCAACCGTTTTGCTGACCAAATACCTGGGTAAAGTTGCCGCCACAAGAATATTTGGCGGGCTCGGTATTGTATTTGGGGGCGCCACCACCCTGTGGTCAAGCATCCAGGCTATTCGCCATGGCATTGAAGGCGAAGCCGCAAAAGCTGAAGAGTCCTTTAAAGGCATTGGCTTGGGTCTAACCGCATTTTTAGCATCTAGTTGGGGAATAAAACGGGCATTTAACAGACCCATAAGACCAACTTACAGTAATACATTCTCTCAAGCTGCTAAAAATAAATTATCCAACTACTTCGGAATCGCCAGAGACACAACCGCTGTAGATCCTGAGGGCTGGTTTTTCCAAAGAAGTTTTTGGACCGGCTTCAACTCACGTAAAGCGAACATCGGTTTTAGAGAGCGGCTGAGATGGTTATTTTCAGACTTAACTGGTCAAGCTAAGCACCCAAAAACTGGCGCCACTATTTACGGACAAGCTAGGGCAAACGCTGGAAGAGTTTGGGGCAATCAACAAAATACTGTCCGAGATATAAGACTTGGTGGCTTTGGCGCTATCTTTAATCGACATAATGCAAGAAATCATATTATCAAGAATTATTTCGGTGAGAGTGCTTTTATCAACAATAAATACCAAGGCACTGTCAGACCTGTCACTATCCCACGTTACCTAAAGCGTAATGTTTTTGATAAATATCTATGGCATCCCATCCTGGACGGCATTGAAAATGTTGGTTACAAGCTTCGGCTGTTTAAACCAGAAAAATTCTATACAACAACAGAACTTGCAGCAAAAGCAGTAACCAATACACCCCAACGATGGACCAATAATACCTATTTACCCATTGGTGTCGTTACTGCTGCCACGCCATTGGTATTATACCAAACCTACTTAAAAGGCGATGATCCGCCACAGCCAGGAGCCATCCCAGGTGGTATCGGCGTACAGCCAGCTATAAATATCAATGCACAACAAACAACTCAAACGCCAAAATCAAATCCTGGCTTCTTACCAAATGGAGAGAGGATCACCTTGGACAATATGTTCCAGGATCTCTAGAAAGCCACTTGAAGCAACTATCCCACCCGCTGGAGCTGAAACAGCAGATCATTTAGGGTATGTTCCGGGTGTGTTTTGGCCGTCAGCTTTTGCCGGGCAGATTCAACCAACTGTTGCTGGGTTCGATACCGCATAAAGTCTTTTTCTATCGCGGGTTGCCGAACAAAATCCAGCCGCAGCAGTCGCTGTAACCTGTCCAAAAGCTGCACCGGCGTCAGCCCAAGGGCATCAATGACACTGGTGTTTAACACCTCTTGTACCTGGTATACATCGGCCCCGCCCAACAATTGAGCCAACACAGGCGACAGCACCTTTGTTTCTGCTTCGTTTACCATCAACGCCGCCGGATCAACTTCGGCAGCAAACGGCACCACCTGACACCGAGACCGTATGGTGGCCAACAGGTTTTCTTCGGCATCGGTCAAAAACAAAAACAGCGTATTGGGCGGCGGTTCTTCCAGGGTTTTTAAAAACCGATTGGCCGACGCCTGGTTAAAAATCACCGGACTTAACGGCCTGACCAACAGTTGAACGACTGAGGCATCCACTCGGTTTGTCCACTCCACAGGCGGCACAATGTCTGACGGGTGGTCTGATACCGGGGATTCTTCAAAGTCTGTAAAAATTACCACTCGGGCCACATTGCTGGAGAGGGCAACTTGCCGCATCATCCACCGGACAGAACCCGTGGTGATATTTTTAGGTGAACTTGTTTTACTGAAATGCTTTTTCAGCGCATCTTCTCCCAACGGCTCCCCTTTATCATCCGCCACACAGGTTAACCGAGAGACCGTCATTACGGCAGGATTGGCATTGTCGGCAGTCCATTTGCACTGCTGGCACTCACCGCACGCAACCGTGTCAGTGGGTTTAGCCGTGCAATTCAGCACCTGGGACAAGCCCAGCGAAAACCGGTACATCGAAGCCAAAGCCTGCCCTTTTAATACATAGGCATGAGCCAACGATTGAGACCGCAGAGCCTGCTGAAAAAACCGGGCCGCTACCGGCTGTGTGTCTTCGTAAGTAGCCAGATCCACCGATCGCATCATCTCTCTCACACGCAAAACAACTGTGAATACTTCATATTGTAAGGAGAATACTACCCGTCATCAACAGCCCAGTTACGTATCATCTGATATCATGGAGTCAGCGTGGTTAAAGAGGCGTCAGCGGTCAATATTAGAGGCCATAACAGATGGCAGATGAAGAAAAAATTTATTATGAATCCTGGTGGTTCGAGTGGATTCTGCTGGCCGTCTGCCTGGCCGGGTGTTGGTTGTTGTGGACCATGTGGTTGGAACCCGGGCTAGACCCATGGTCGGATCCCACTCATTCGGTTCTCCTGGCCAAATCACTGCTGGCTGGGCAAGGCTTACACCTGTCTCAACTCCCTGCTGGTGGCGAGCCTCTACCATTTTTTAATCACCCACCTTTTTACCCCATTTTGTTGGCCGGCATGATGAAGGCTTACGGCACCACAGATATTCAGACCCTGGCCCAACCGTTTAAATATCTTAATTTTGGCTTATATGCCCTCTCCGTCATGGTGCTGCACGCCTTCATCAGTAAGCGAATTCGCAAACCGTTCTCCTTTATGATTACGGTACTTTACGCCATTGCCCCACCGGCATTGTACGCCACTGAACATGTTATGCCGGACATCGCCTACATTTTGATGTCACTCCTCGCCATTTACGCCGTCGATCGAGGGTTGGATGGAGAAGGACAATGGCAAAGCTCCGCCACACTTTTCCTGGTCATTCTGGCGGTTTACACCCACCTGGCCGGGTTTGCCCTCCTCATTGCCTACGCGTTTCTGTCCCTCAAAAATCATGGCCTCGCCAAAACCTTTGTCTCCATGGCGGTTGTTGCGGTCTCTTTGGTGCCCTGGGTTTTTCTGGAACAGGGCATCGGCCAGAACAGCCCAGGGTTTAAGCAAGTGATTTCGAGAACCCACTCTCAGCAAGCGCCCTTGATCAAGCAGGCGGTGGAGCATACCGAAACCATGTTGCAAAAATCCACCAACACCTTACTGGGCACCATTCGGTTTAACTATTTTGACAGCGTGGTGGTTCGCAAGCTCAACATTCGCAATCAAGAAATCGACCTTAGCCAGCTCCCCTGGATCCGTTGGGTGGTAGGCGGCCTCATGGCCATCGGGTTGTTATACGGCCTTTATATGAATTCCGGCATCGCGGCGCTTTATATGGTGACGCTCTTTATTCTGGGCTTTTTTGTAGACCCGCCCCAAGGCGTCCCGATGACTGTTGTGCTCCCATTTCTGATCTTTTTCACCTTTTACGGCCTGATTCGCGTAGGGGATGGGCTAAGCGAATTTAATATCCCGTTTACCAAGGCGGTGGTAACTCTGCTGATTGGCATGGTGGCCTTGGGCAGTTTAAGTGGGCACTTTGACGGCCTGCAACATAATTTGGCCCAAACCTACAAAGAGTCCTATAAAGGGTCCTACAAAGCTGAATCTACCCCAGAACCGACAAGCGCCCTTGCGATTGCCAGCTCCAAAACGCCCATCAATCAAAACGACGCCCACCAACGCGCCTTGGGATGGATTAATACCAACCTGCCCCCCAAAGTCGCCATCACCACTCCCAAACCCCGTAAACTCTCTTTGTTTACCGGCCGAGTCGGCCAAAAGCTACCCACCGCCGCCAGCCAAAATAAAGTGCTCAGCGGCTTGTTACAATCTCAGTATATTTTGGAAGAGCAGAGCAATCCCACCGTCAGAAGCCGTATCACACCTATTCTGGAGGCCAACGCCAACCGATTCCGCCTGGTATACAACGATCAACCTGGAAACATCCGTATATGGCAGGTATTGCCCAGAACGCCACAAGTTCATCAGTAAAGATTCATACTGTGACACCTTGCTAAAGTGTCACAGTATTGTCACAATGACAATATCTCGTTGTTACACTTGAAATTGTACTGGACCTATCTAGTACAACGCAGTAACACGTTGAAAGAAGAAAGATATTTGTCATGAGTTCGTTTCAAAGACTGGAATCCTCCATCCAAAAAAACGTCCCCATCTCCATTCACCAACAACTGGTCACCCAAATCTCGATGCAAATTGCCGCCGGAGTTTTGCCGGCAGGCACCAAACTACCCAGCATCCGGGGACTGTCTAAAAAGCTGGATATTCACTACAACACCTGCCTGGCTGCTTACCACGAGCTGGAAGAACTGGGCCTGGTAGAGATTCGCCAGGGAAGCGGCGCCTGGATAAAAGAGATTGAGCACCCGGAAAAAACCCAGGTTATGGACAGTTTGTCCCTGGATCAGCTGGCCGAAGTGTTTGTGGCCAAAACCCTGAACCAGGGATACGACTGGCCGGACATTGAAGCAGCGATCCATCAAGCCTACCATCGGCTCAATGAAGCCCCCAAAAGAACCTTGATGGTCACAGACCTGCACCCGGACATCCTTCCCTTGTTTCAGGCAGAACTGTCTGAGGCCATTGGCCAGCCCGTAGAAACCCACCCGTTAGAAGACCTGCTGCAACAAGAACTTCCGGCAGGCAGCATGATTTTTGTGAACCGCTACCATGCTCACCGGCTGAAAAATTTACCCGACAACAATACCCCCACCGTGGTGGTGATGGATGTGTCCGGGGCTCAAGAAGAAATTCGGCAGGTCAAAGCGTTAAAAGCCGGAGCGTTGGTCCTGGTGATTTCTCAGAGCAGTATCGTGCTTCAGCAGGCCGAAGCCGTGATTCATGCCCTGCGCGGCAATGACTTGCTGCTAAGAACCATTCACCCGTCAGAAGGCGTGGAGGAAATTGAAAACGCCCTGTACCACGCCAATCTGGTGTTTGCCGACACCTTGTGTGTTGACCAGGTACAAGCCCTGAGTAAAAAACCGGTGCAGCCCCTCCGGGTCATCCCCGATAGCGAAATGGACCGGTTGCAGGCGCTGGCAAAGTAAGACTCCATTATTCCAATTCTAAGCGCCGAGTGATATTTAATCATTCGGCGCTTTCACAATGAAGTCACTTCTCGTTATGACAGTTCAAAAACCCCTCTATTAAGCGGTTTTCCAGCACTTTCCTCCGGTACAGTAAATATAGCTACTCAATAAACCCGGAGGAACCAATCCATGCAGGTTTTCCTATACTTCATCCAACAATGGATCTCCTTTGCCGTCCTGAATGTTTTTTTTTACTTCCAAGCAAACGGCCAACACCACATCCCATCCTCTGGCCCGGTGATTCTGGCCGGAAACCACACCGGCCTGTTAGACACCCCCATGATCCTGTCGTCCACTCACCGTCGGATAAAGTTCTTGACCCACGAAGGCGTGTTTGACTGGCCCTGGATCGGCCCGGTGGTAAAGCGCAGCAACATTATTACGGTAACGCCGGGCAAGGAATGGCAGGCCGTTCGCGCGTGTGTGCGCCATTTAAAAGCAGGCGGGGTGTTGTGTATTTTTCCTGAAGGCAAGCTTACCCGCAGCGGCCGCCTGAACCGGTTTCATACCGGGGTAGCCAAAATCCAGGAACTCACCGGCGCCCCTATTATTCCTTTTGCCGTTACCGGCGGCTATGAGGCCTGGCCATGGGCCAAAAAGAATCCCAGATTATTCACATCTGTTGCCATTACCTATGGAAAGGCCCTTTACGCCAACGCCGAAAGATCACTCAAGACACAGACTGTATCCTTACAAGAAACGGTTGCCCAAATGCTCACTCCCATCCAAACCAAAGCCGGATAAACGCTTTTACATCACCTTGAACTCGCCCTCACGTTGATAGACAATGAGTGGGAATCGACGATTTTGGAGAGCTTTCCATGTCCCTGCAAAACATGCCCCAGCAAGTCACCCCACACGAGAGAGAAGGTGGCCACCCTGATGGTCACGAAGAAGACGACTGCGGTGGATGTGAAAAGAAATCGGTACCCTTATCGAACAACCAAGAAAGCCTGATTGAAGGCGGATTTTACCGGGCGCTGGAAGTGTGTTTTGGCGAACTCAAAAAAGAACCCAAAACCATGCTCATTATTGGCGGCTGCCGTCAACTGGCCATGGCAAAAAAACTGGCCTTTGCCTTCCCCTTTACCGACATTACCTTGCTGGACCCGGATGAAGCACAGGTGACCAAAGCCCAGGAAGAAATCTGCTGCCGGTTCAAGTTTGTGCAGGGCACCCTAGAAGCCTTGCCTTTTGAAGACAACGCCTTTGATGTAACCATTGCCCACCACCTGTTTGAGTATGTAAAAGACTGGCCCCTGGCCATGGCCCACATTGGCCGCACCACCAACAATAAATTCATCTACAGCACCTTCCGGCCCAACGTGGCCAAGGCCATGAACATGTTGCCAGGTGTCAACATAGAAGAAACATTACAAAAAATGGGGTTAACCCGGTTGGATAAACCAGTGAACGATCCGGGCAATAATATGTTTTTGACCCACCTGACCCGTTACGGCAAGCTTAAAGTCATGCTGGAACCGCCACCCTGGAAGCTGAACCAGGTAAATATGCGGCCGATTCGGGAAGAACGGACTGTTCTTCCCCTCTAATTTTCATTTTCTCTTCAATATCTAAACCGTCTGAACTGGCTTCTGACTGTAGCGAGTAGACTCGGTATCTAAACCAGACAGACGTACTTGAGAGAAGACCGTTTTGAATTCCTGCGTTAGTTCATCCGGCACCATCACGTAGTCCGACAACGTCAGATCGCCATATATTCCAATCTCTTCAACTAACTCAAAACCAGATAGTTGGTCTTTGGACGTTTTTCGGATGCGGAACACATGATAGTCGGCACTTCGCATCATCGATTCAATCGACTCCTGCCGCGCCAGTCTTTCAGAGAATTTCGCGGCATCATACACCGGTAGGATCTCCAAAATAATTAAGGGGCGATGACTGGTAAGTGCCTCATGTAGGCCTTCTAAAACCGACAATTCCGCACCTTCTACGTCAATCTTGATAATTGCTAAATCCGTGATTTCCAAGAAACCAGAAATATCGGTATAGTTAAACACCGGAACACACTTTTGAAATGAGACCGTTTCATGAGGACGAAAGTTAGAAACAATCGAAGCACTGGACCCAGCATCAAATTCGGAAAAAAAGTCTAAAAAAGCCAACCCCGTCTGATTGGAAAACCCAACAGGCAATAACCTAACTTTTGAGTACCGATTTTTTTGGACCAGACGCTGCAAATAAAATATGCAGGTCGGATTTGGTTCTACGCCTATATAAGAGCGGTCAGGTTCCAGAGCTTTTACCTTAATCAGTGTTTGCCCCACATTGACCCCAACATCCATAAAGATGCCAGCTTTTAATGACAAACAACCTTGAAGAGTCTCCAGCATCCAGGGTTCCGACAGAGCCAAATTGGCTTCCCCCAGCCCATGAATCATTGGCACGCAATACCGGTGTGAGCCATACTCGGCATCAACTGTAAAATTCAGACTATTCAAGACACCCAGCCGTCTTAACACTTTGATAACAAGCCGTTTGAGCATAATCTAAATCTCCACCTGAGGTGGAATCAGTATAGAGGATTAAAGGCAGAACAGCTAGGACTATATAAGTCCCAATTCTTTCCCTACCTTCTGAAACGTCTCAATCGCCCGATCCAACTGCGCCTGGGTATGAGTGGCATTGATCATGACTCGGACTCGAGCTTTATCCATAGCCACAGTAGGATACACAATGGCCCGGACATAAATGCCTTCTTCAAACAGCCGACGGCTCAGCTCCTGGGCCTTTTCACTCTCGCCCACAATCACCGGCACAATAGGCGACTCACTGTCTGCCGGCAAGCCGATGTTTTTCATGCCGGCCTTAAAGTACCGGGTGTTGTACCACAGCTTATCAATGAGAGAAGAATCTTTCTCCAATAGGTCGATGGCCGCTAGGCAGGACATGACCACCGATGGCGGATGAGACGTACTGAACAGCAAGGGCCGCGCCTTGTTGATCATCAGATCCCGCATGGCCTGGGTACTGGCCACATAGCCCCCCACAGATCCAATGGCTTTGGACAGCGTGCCCACCTGAATATCCACCCGGCCGTTGAGGTTAAAGTGATCCGTGGTGCCTCGTCCGTTTTTGCCGAACACGCCACTGGCGTGGGCATCGTCCACCATCAGCACCGCATCGTACTGTTCGCACAAGGCCACAATATCCGGCAATGGGGCCAGATCGCCGTCCATGGAAAATACGCCGTCGGTCACCACCAACCGGCGGCGGGCCGACTTAGTCGCCTTAAGCTGGGTTTCCAAATCATTCATGTCGGCATGTTGATAGATTTTTTTGGTCACGCCTTTGGTCAGCCGCACCGCATCAATAATGCTGGCGTGGTTTAAGGCATCGCTGATGATGGCGTCGCCTTCGCCCATAATGGGCGGAATAGCGGCCATATTGGCGGTAAAGCCGGACTGCAAAGTCAATGTGGCTTCCGTATGTTTATACGCCGCCAGCCGACGTTCCAGCTCCTGATGAATATCCATGGTGCCGATAATGGTGCGCACGGCACCGGCGCCAACGCCGTAGTCATCAATGGCCTGTTTGGCTGCTTTGACGATGGTGGGGTGATCCGTCAGGCCCAGATAATTGTTGGCGGAAAAGTTCAACACCTTTTTGCCGTCAATGGTAATTTCGGTACCCTGTTTACCGGAAAAAGACACCAGCTCCTGGTACAGGTGATCGTCTTTTAACTGCTGAATATCGTCTTTCACAAAATCCAACCGCTTTGAGGCTTGAGACGTATTCTGGACCACGGAACCAACTCCTTTCTGACATGCCTGATGTATCAGGGTTTTAATAAAATTTTGCCGCTATGGCCAGACCCAATGAGTTCAATGGCCTTGCCAAAGTCTGACAGATCAAACCGGTGGGTCAGCATAAAATCAATATCGATTTTCTTGGCTTCCAACAGGTCCAGCATCAAGATCCACGTATCAAACATCCGGCGGCCGTTGACGCCAATGACCTGAGCCTCCTTAAAAATAATATCCTGATTCAAATTCACCGGCACCGGCTGGCCAAAAATGCCAAACAACACCACCGTCCCCGCATTTTTTAACCCAGTCAGCCCGTCCTTCAGAGCGTGAGGGTTCCCCGACATTTCCAGCACCACATCAGCGCCCATGCCTTTGGTGGCTGCTAAAATTTCAGCCGACACCGTGGTTTTAGAGGCATCAAACACCGCATCTGCACCGGCTTTTTCGGCCAACTCCAAACGGTACGGCACCACATCTGAAGCAAACACCCGGGTAGCGCCCAGTGCATGGGCTACCTTAATGGCAAACAGACCCACTGGGCCGCACCCCACAATATGGACTGCCTTCCCAGACACCTCTGCCCGAGAAACCGCATGTACCGCATTGCCCAACGAATCTAGGCAGGCGCCGTATTCATCACTGACCTCCGGCGGCAACGTCACCAGTTGCAACCGGGGAATCTTGACGTACTGGGCAAAACACCCATCCCCGTCTACCCCCAGAATTTGCACCTGTTCACAAATATGCAGATTCCCCGTCATACACTGACGGCAATGACGGCACGGCACGTGCATCTCCGCAGACACCCGCATGCCGGGATGAAATTTTTTGACGTCTTTTCCAACGGCTTCCACCACCCCACAAAACTCGTGGCCATAGATGAGCGGCGGCTTAATCCGCGAAGCGCTCCAGTTATCCCATTCTGTAATGTGTAAATCCGTCCCACAGATAGAAGCAAGGGAGACCTTCACCAACACATCTTCTGGACCAATTTCCGGGATAGGCGCTTGAACCAGATGAAACCCCGGCTCAGCAGCCGGTTTTTGAACCGCCAGCATGGTTTGAGCTGAAGATATATTGTCGGACGTTGCCGTACTGTAAGAGTGGGCCATAGCCACAACCCTTCACCATCCACCTACCTCCCTGGTATTATCCCCGATCCCTCATCAAAAGACACCCTCCATCAAGGTGTTTTCTTCTCTATCGCCTCAGTATGAAAACCGTTACCTTCCAGTTGGTGGTGAAGATACAGCACAAATAAAGAAATGGCCCGATGCGTCTCATGCGTCTGTTGCAGGTGTGTGAAGTGATCCAACCAGGCAGCATGGTGTTGCAAACCTCGCCCTAAATCCAGCAAGGCAGATTTTTGCGACAAGCATCGGGCCTGCCATTCGTATTGGCTATGAAGCGTACCGACCACAATCTGGTAAAGCGCCTCATCCGTCATCGTCATGGGTAGAAGCACCTTCTCCAAATCATCATCAACCCATTCCCAAACCGTTGCTAAAGACTCTTCACAAGAGCCTCTTCACAGCATAGAAACCCCACCTGACCTTATGATAAGGTGTAAAGATCTACAGCTAACTTTCAACTTTGATCTTAAAGGATTTATGTAGATGAAGTACCTACAGATTACATTATTTTTTGAGGGTTGTCAATGACCCGTCTTGGCGATCGTTTGCGAAATCTCCGAGGGAAGCTCTCCCTACTGGATATCCAAAAGGAAACCGGCTTATACCGGATTGATATCCAACGCTTTGAACTCGGCGCCAAGGCTCCCCGGCCGCATAACCTAAAAAAACTAGCAGAGTGCTACGAGCTGTCCTATAAAGAACTGCGGAAGCTCTATTACGAAGATTTATACGCCGACGACCCCGAAGAACTTGCCATTGTGCTGGAATGGGCTAAAGAGCACAAAAAAGCTAAGCGAGAGGCCAAGAAGGCGACAGCGGATATTAAGACTAAAAAGTAATACCTGACCTTGGTTCAGCTCTTGACTGTCACAAAAAAGCCGTTCGACGTTTTTATACCTATAGGGACGTGAGGAAATAAAGTTTAAAGCAGGCAATGAAACTAACAGCAGCACTTTTAAGTGCATTCTCCATCAGCTCTCCAGCTGATAGCGGAATGATGAACAGACATATAAACTATACAGGCCAGCCTGAAATTTCATTTCAAGCAGATAGCCCTGATTTTGGATCATTTGCCCCTGATTTTCTAGGGCTGGAAAATAGAATGAGGCGCCCTTTTCTTTCTATAGGAACCCTTAAAAACCCATACAAAATTACAGATCATCCCTCTAGCTTGGATGATCTTGATATAACAGGAAAGATCGTTGAAAACCGTAACGGCGATATTTTTATGGTGTCAAACACATTCGAACTTATTCCTGCAAGACGATACCCAAATGGTCATGTTTCTTTTCAGACAATAAAGATTGATGGCGAGGTAAAACACATTGACACAGTAGTCTTAAACCCAGAAGGAATCATGATAAGTTTTGCCAGAAATACTCTTTACAATAAAAGCGGTAACTCAAAGGAATCTGTTTCTGTCAATTACGACCCAGTCACTTTATTACCAGTAACATCTGTCCAAAGAACGAACACGGGCCAAATCATTCGGAAAAAACTAGAAGTCTTTTCACCTAGACAAGATACAACCGAGACAACAACCGTAGATACCTATTTAAAAGATAATAGTGTTAAAAGAGAAACAACTGTTGTGGTGCGGAATGCCCTTGGAAAAGAGTTATACCGGTATTCCTTCCCTCCAAAAATGCGCAGGTCTCCAGGATGACAAGAGAATACTACCTACACCACAATAACCCCGAGAAGTGAGAAAAAAGTACTTACACATTAAACCGAAAATGCACCACATCCCCGTCTTTCATCAAATACTCTTTGCCCTCAGACCGTAGTAACCCTTTCTCTTTGGCCTCTTTTTCACCGCCACAGGTCACGTAATCGTTATACGCAATCACCTCAGCCCGAATAAAGCCTTTTTCAAAGTCGGTATGGATAACGCCAGCGCATTGAGGTGCAGTGGATCCTTTGGGATAAGGCCAGGCCCGCACTTCTTTTTCACCGGCGGTAATGTAGGTTTCCAGTCCCAAGGTCCGAAAAGCGGCAGCAATCAACCCATCCACCCCAGAGGAATGAACACCCAAGCTCTCCAGATAATCCATCCGCTCAGCTTCACTCAATTCGCTCAACTCGGCTTCAATTTGCGCACTAATGGCCACCACCTCACGGCCCTCTTCTTTCGCCCGAACCATCAGGCGTTGGAAGTGCTGGTTGGCCTCCGGCTTGGCCAACTCAGCTTCGGACAGGTTCGCCGCATACACAATAGGTTTAGCGCTAAGCAATTGGGATTGTTTTAGGAGAACCTGCTCCTCATCATCCAAAGTAGCCGGGTTAATGACTTCGCCACTTTCAATCAGTGGATAAATTTTTTCAAACAGAGCCAACTCCGCCACAGACTGCTTATCTTTTTCTTTACCCTTCACCGTTTTTTGCAGACGCTCTATCCGTTTTTTCAACGAGGCAGCATCCGCCATACACAGCTCCAGCACAATGGTATCAATATCCCGCAGAGGGTCCACCGACCCGTCCACATGGGTAATATTGTCATCCTCAAAACACCGCACCACCTGCACAATTGCATCCACTTCGCGGATGTGAGCCAAAAACTGGTTGCCCAACCCTTCGCCCTGGCTGGCGCCACGCACCAACCCAGCAATATCCACAAACTCAAACACCGCTGGAATAATTTCCTGGGGTTTCACAAAGTCTGAAATGGTTTGCAGCCGCTTATCCGGCACTTTGACAATGCCCACGTTGGGCTCAATGGTGCAAAACGGATAGTTGGCGCTTTCGGCCTGATAGGACGCAGTTAACGCATTAAATAACGTGGATTTTCCGACGTTGGGCAGACCCACAATCCCAGCTTTTAACATATCCTACACATTCCTTTTTACAACAGACCAGATGCCTCTCAGCTCTGTGTGGGATATGATACTGGAGACGGATTTGCAAGACAAATGTGCTCGGCAATTGGGCAATCACACTGCTGAATCCGACGAAAGACTTCTGTTTACGGGAGACCAGAACCCCATGGCGGTTCAAAAACTCTATACCAAAACTTCGGTGAACCTGACGGATATTGGCAGTATCCAAGACAAGTGGACTTTTACCGGCGTTGATTTGGCCCCCAACGACACCCTAGAAACCGGAGTCTCAGCCCTGGATCGGAATGGGAGCCTGATCCGGATGGATAAATTGAACGCCGACAAGGATATTGTGGCCTATATCAAAGCGTTGGGACCTCCTTCTGGAATCGTGGTAGCCATTGATATTCCGAAGAGCCTGGAAATCCCGGGAAAATGGCGCCAGGAAGAAGTAAAAATGCACCCTCTCCGGCTCGTCCGGCCCACAGATGGAAAAACCACAGACCGATACGCCAGCAGAGGGTGGAGGCTGTATGACATGCTACTGGAAGAAGGGGTGATGCCCCTTATTTACACCAATTACCAAGCCAAAATGCGCTATAAGGTAGACGTCCCATTCCGTACCCGCACTCCTCAAGGATGCCGTGCTCTCCAACTGGCCCTAAAACAGACCCTACGCATCGGCCATATTCCTACAAATCTGGCCCCAATTTCTGTGCTGGAATCGATGGTGGGTTCGTACGTGGCCTGGTCCGTATTTTCGGGTAAGGAAAGCACCCATTTCTCACTGTATAGAGATGAGGACAACCGTATTCATGTGGAACCTCGCCAACGGGTCCGCTAACGCCCTATTCAGCCAAAAAACCAAGCCTTATGTAGAGACTTTAACTCGAAACGCTAAAAAGAGCATGTTTTCCCGGTGATCCCAAGTTTTATTACCGACAACTATACATTGGCCCTTACATTTCTGGCCGTATTTGTTCTGCTGGTATCGGCAGGTCGCTGCCAACCCTCCCGATATACCTTTGGGCTGCTCTGCCTCCCTATTTTTGTAACCTTACTATCCTTTTTTTTACCGTTGACGCCTTACACCGGTATGCTGGCCGCGACCTTTAATTGGGGACTTTTACTTACCTGGCTTGTTGATCGTTTTCTCCTGT
>JAHQWC010000002.1 GCA_019634025.1 Vampirovibrio sp. | reverse complement strand
GTATCACTTGCCGTAGCTGTCACGATGGCGTCATTGCCGGTGGTGGCAAGTTTTCCCTGGAATAAATTGTTATCTAAAACAGACTGCGCCGTCAGGGTTTTTAGAGACGTTAAAAGCGTAGAGACCCGATCTTCTACCGCTTGAAACTGATTGCTTTTAAAGGAAAGCTCTGCTTGTTGCTGAGCCATCAAGTCTAACGGCCGACGCTCAATAGCAATCAGCTGGGTAATAATGTCATCGACAGGAAGCCCTGACGCTAAACCGCCTACCTGAAAAGACATGTGATGAATCCTTTATTTATAAAGGGGCCTGTTCCAAATTTATCCTGGACAAACATACCCTGACTCCGAGAGGATATAAAAAGGTTATTTTATATTTTGTACCGAATTTATATCTTCTTTAATCGACTGTTTGAATGAGTTCTATAGATCAAATCCTGAAGCATGGCGGGTTTTGTAACACAATAAAATGAAGTTTTGTGAAATAGTCCTTCATAAACACACAAGCAAAACATCCTTTGAGATTGGAGGAAAACCAGACCATGGTTAATTATCAGGTAAAACTTTAAGTTTTTTTGATGGCCTGTCGATATTTACTGTGAAAGCAGGATTAAAACTGGTTCTCCTGCATATAGCGTTCAAACGAGGTGTGTTGTGATGAGTCGCCACCGACAACACCGCAAAGATAATGGCCGCATGTTATCGCATGTGATTTCCGGTATTGAAGATTTAGAAGAAAGAATCATGAATCAAGATTGCGTGTCTGCCATGGTAATGGCCAGAGAATGTCTTAAAAGTTTGCAGGAACTTGAGCAACGAGCCTCGTTCCAATCTATTCGTAATGAATGCGACTAAATATATATGATCCCAGTAAGTTTAGACTCAAAAAAGTTGCGGTAATGTCATATGGCCTATGGTACTCAGGTCTATTTCGGGTATTGTCATGGTCATGCAACTCCCTGGATTATTGACAGCACTTGAATCAGGCTATATATGTTCTTGGAAGCCTAAACGCCAAGGGTATTTTTACGATAACCCACTTGTATTTGGCCGGAATTCAAGGCAAAGAACACAAATTATTCAAGAGACAGATCTCTTTCAGAGACCCATTACCAATGCTATAGAGCAGGAAACTATCTTACATACACCTTGTAACGGAAAGTTATTGGGAAACATCTTTTTAGAAGCGGCGAAAAACCTCTTTCGGCTTGGAGATTCATCGACTGATAAACAAAGAGAATTTATTCACCAGACGGTACTAGATATTCAACAGCAACGTCATAAGCTGTTTTTTGACCAGGCAAATCTGTCGGCAGAAAGAAGCGCCCAAATCCTAACTCAAGCAGTCCGCTATGCTGCAAAGCTCCATGAAAATCAAAATCATGGCCCATATCACAGTCCTTATAACACGCACATTTTTTCTGTAGCAGGTATTGTGGCTAATCAGGGAGGCTCATTAGGAACGATTGTGGCAGCACTCCTTCATGACTTGGTGGAAGATACCGGAGATTTAAAGCGTTTATCAGAAATTACCTGGTTGTTTGGAGAGGATATTGGCCGGATTGTATCTGGCTGCTCATTCGAGTATGTTGATCCCCTCTTTCGCATTCCAAGAGAAACTTATTGGGTCAGTAAACAGCGGTTAATGTTAAGACGTTTAGCAGAAAATAGGGATGAACATATTTTATTAGTGAAGACTGCCGATCTCATTCACAATACAGAGTCCACCTTACTCAGCCTCAAACTTCACGGGCAGTCTTATTACCAAAAATTTCGATTAGGTAAGATGGGTGAACTTTGGAAATGTGTTTCCCGACTGGACATCTTAAAGGAGCAAAACATTCCTTCTGACTTGCTCCGCCGACTGGAACGATGTGTAGAAACATTGGTCAAGAAATCCAATGAATCCCTAAAATCGGTACGGCGCTTTGATCCATTGATCCAGGCCAAGATTTTGGTCAGTCGTCAAACCACCTAACCCGTATTTTCCTGCTAAAATTCGTTGGTTCTGATGCGTCGAACATACACTTGATGATGAGATGGGAGATTTCGTCTAATGAAGGTTGTAGTGAATATAAACAGGCTGGTATTCAGTGAAAGCTGAAATTATTGCCATCGGCAGCGAACTATTACTAGGAGATGTAATTAACTCTAATGCGGCTTGGATTTCCAAACGGTTGGCAGCCTTAGGTATTGATGTCTTTCACCATATAACCGTGGGGGATAACCCGCGCAGGATTCACGAAGTGGTGGCGCAGGCTGTGGAACGAGCAGAAATTTTGATTTTTACCGGCGGCTTGGGGCCCACGGATGATGATTTGACTGTGGCCACTCTGGCAGACTATTTTCAAACACCTCTGGAAAACGATCCAGCTTCTGAAGAGTCTCTTAAAGCCTTTTTCCTGGCCAGAGATGTGGCAATTTCTCCCAGTAACTTTAAACAAGCTCTCAGGCCAGTAGGCTCTATAGCCATTGCCAACCCAGTAGGAACAGCACCTGGCGTATTTTGGGATGCCTCAGATAAGACAATAAAAGCAGATAAGCCTTTGTTCATGATGTTTTTTCCAGGTGTTCCCCGTGAGCTTTACGCTATGTGGGGAGAAGGGATGAGCCATTTAAAAGCTAAGCTGGTAGGACGAGGTGAGTCAGAACAAGTTCTGGAAGCTCGGTTTTTAAACTTTTTTGGGATTGGGGAGTCCAAGCTGGCTGAAAAGCTAAACGATCTGATGAACGCCTCCAATCCGACAGTAGCGCCCTATGTGGGCCGGGCCGAGGTGCGCATCCGTATTGCAGCCAAAGCAGCCACCTCTCAGGCGGCTCAGGAAGCCATTGAACCAGTTAAAACGGAGATTTTGAGCCGGGTTGGCGCCTATTATTATGGTGAAGACGATGAAACCCTGGAATCCGGCGTCGCACAATTAATGGTAGATAAAGGCTTGACAGTAGCTGTAGCCGAATCGTGCACCGGCGGTCTAGTCAGTAGCCGCCTCACTGATGTTCCGGGGAGTTCCGCCTATACCCACCTCAATATGGTGACTTACAGTAACGCCCAGAAATCCAGACAGTTAGGCGTTGATCCTGCGGTATTGGAAACCCATGGGGCAGTTAGCCCTGAAGTTGCTGAAGCCATGGCTGTTGGTATTCGGAAAGAAGCAGGAACGAACATTGGTGTTTCTCTTACCGGTATTGCCGGACCCGAGGGCGGCAGCCATGAGAAGCCGGTTGGGCTGGTTTATATTGGGTTTGACGGCCTATCCAAAGCAGATAGCGCTGATCCTATTGTAAAAAGAGTAACGGTAAACTCCCGATTCAGTCGCCAGGATATTAAATATTGGTTTAGCCATTATGCGTTGCATTATTTAAAGCTGTATATCCTGGGTATGTTAGATCGCGACGAGACAAACACGTTGGCTCAAGCTTCTCATCAAGCCACCAACCAATCTGTCGGGTAACCACAAAGTTTGTAAGTTCAATGGCACAAAAATTCTTGAGGGGGTTTTATCCTGTTGAATCGGTATAACCATAACCGTGAGAGATTTCACGAGGAGTTATTTATCATGCACAATGTCGGCCTTCAGACCAATATCAGCGCCAGCGGTTCTTCCTCTGCACCATCAGCCCCGAAAAACGCCCTATCTTACGCCAATTCTGCCAGCTTAGGCCAAGATTCTGCTGCATTTGGCAGCACAACGCCACGTTTTGGATTTGGTGGGGTATGTGAGAGCATCTTATCTTGCATGTGCTGCATTCTGCTAATTCCGATCGCCCTAGCTATGGTGTTCGGCGCAAAAGCTTTAGGCGGAATTATGCGAGCCGGTAACGGCGCCGCCAAAGCTGCTAAAAACGGTGCTAATGGTTTAAAAACCACCACCTCAAAGCCACCATCAGCCACACCAACACCGAAAGCGCCACCCACCAGCATTTAATCACCTTATTTTCAGGAAGAGGGAGGCCGAATGTATACTCAGGCCTATACATCACCGGTACAAACGGCTTTATATAATGCCTCTTTTGGACCTACTACTGGTCCTTCAACACTAACGTTGCCTGAGCCAAGCACATACACTGGGTATAACTTCTCTAATCCTACGACTGAAACCTTTACACCGGTTCGAATAAAGCCGACAGTTGAGTTTAACCCGAACAAAATCAAGTGGGACCCTGAGGTTGAGAGTTTTAACGTGGCAGGCAAGCCGTTAAATTGGAGCCAAAAGGCTTGTACATGGACGATTCGCAACATTTACCACAATATGACACGAAATCTGTTTGAGAAGTTTAATATGACCGCTATTCAGAACCATGGTATTTGCCCCATAGGCGGCCCAAATCATCTGAGTTGCTCAGAATATACCATTGTCGCTATTCATAACCTGGGAACCGTTCGAGGGTGTTGGGAAGGCTTTAAGCGGATTCTACACTGCAGTCCGCAAGCCATGAAAGAGCGTTTCTTGGGCATAGCCCCGAAAGATCCAATGTTTACTATTAACAAGAGCACTGGTTCCATTCAGGTCATCCAGGATTAAAAAACTTTTATCGCAGTCGAGAATCTTAGCTCTTGATTACTTAACCCGAACCAGCGTTGTGTTGTTCTGGTTCTTTTTGTAGCCCAGTTCATGAGTTAGGGTTTGGATGCGGCCCTGGATGTAGTCTCCACTTTGAATGTTGGGGCGCAGCTCTATCACCTTGCGATAGTTCATCAACGCTTCCTGTTTCCGGTCACAGCGGTCCAAAGTAATAGCCAATCCCAGGTACCCCCGAGAGAACTCGGGAGAACGGGAAATCAACTCGCGGAAAACGCTTTCAGATTCTTTGTATTCACCCAACCGGACGTTAATACTACCCAGATTGTTGTATGCCGGCATAAATTCAGGATCCTGAGCTAGAATTTCTTGATACAACTTTTTGGCCGGAACAATTTGATCATCCAATTCGTAACTAAGGGCCAGGCCAAATTTGGCTTCAATGTTGCGATCGTTGATCTTAATAACCCGTTGGTAGCTACGAATGGCTTTTTTAAGGTATCCAGCTTCGTTATAGCACTTGGCCACATCCAGATGGACATCGGGATCAAACGGATTCAATTGCAAAGCATTTTGGAAATGGCGAATGGCGGACATGGCATCGCCTTTACGCCGCAAGCATTTGCCCAGACCGATGTAGGCTTCGGCAAAATCCTGGTGAAGTTGCAGGGCCATTTCATAACGGGAAATAGCGGACTCTAGGTCGTCTTGATAGCGCAGAGCGTCGGCTGTAACCAGGTAATCATAGGCCTTACCATATTTTTGGGCCATGGGGTTAGCCACTTCGGTGGCTAAACCACCAGTAAAGCGGTTTAAGGCTGCCAACAGCCTGGAAGAATAACGGATTCCCGACGATTTTTTTTGAGAGGATTGTTGAACTTGCTCACCAGATTGCATCAGCGTTCGCCTTTCCTACTAATTCTTGGTCGAATGACCAGAATGACCTATGACCACAACACATTGATCCGATCCCAGATCGTCTATTTTTTGGTTTGCCCCGACTTCTTTACGTGAATAGTTACACTTTGTTTTATTTGAATAACTACACTCTACTGATTGATAGCGCTTGATTGAGTGCAGTTTCATTCTATCGGGTTACCTATTGGGATGGATCGGCCAATGGATCGATACGTATTGATCTGTTGGTCAGGTCGGTGATTTTTGCGAGTTGACCAGTAAGGCTTAAGCACCAGTGTTTACTGGACATTTGCCCAAACGGACCTGATGAAAAAATGTTGCCGTTTTAAGCAAATATTGCGTTTACATTTGAAACATTTACGATTTCCGATAAGCAAATCGACTTTACCTATCCGGCTGCCGATGAAGCATCTTTGGGGCATAATAGCGGGTATGGTTGCACGAGAGATTATTATTCGCGGGGCTCGAACCCATAACTTAAAGGATCTGAGCTGTCGTATTCCTCAGGAAGCATTGACGGTAATTACCGGAGTATCAGGCTCTGGAAAATCTTCCTTAGCGTTTGACACTTTATTTGCCGAAGGACAACGACGTTATGTGGAGTCTATGTCCGCCTATGCCAGGCAATTTCTGGAACGCATCCCCAAGCCTGATGTGGATGATATCAAACACGTCCTCCCTGCAATTGCATTAGAACAAAAAAATCGCGTCAAAAACGCCCGCTCTACTGTGGGAACCGCCACCGAGATCTATGACTTTTTCCGGGTCCTATACGCCACCATTGGCCAAACCGTCTGCGATAGTTGCGGCAGCCATGAGGTCACTCAAGCAGATCCTCGTATGGTACAGAAGCATTTAACCCAGTTGCCGGAAAAGACCAAATTGATTCTGATGGCTCCGGTGAAACTGGAAGAAACGACAGCAGATATGCTGATTGACCGAGGGTTTTACCGCATCTTCCACCATGGTGACATGTCGGAGCTCACCGACTTAAAAGCTTCATTTGGTAAGCAGGAAACTATTCGAGTCGTCATTGACCGGCTAATTATCCGTAAGAACACCAAACTCAGTGGCAGATTGCTGGAATCCGTCCAGGAGACCATGAAACTGAGCCATGGCAAACTGGAAATCTATTATCCAGACACCGGCGAAACTCAATGCTTTGAAAACCAATACGCCTGCATGGACTGCGGCAAAGCTTTTACCAAACCGTTTGCCAACCTGTTCTCCTTCAACAGTCCTCTCGGCGCTTGTCCTACCTGCGAAGGCTTTGGCCGGATCATTGGGCTGGATTTGGACAAGGTGATTCCCAACACATCCCTCTCACTTCAAGAAGGCGCCGTCCATCCCTTTACCACACCATCCAACCGAGAGCTTCAGGATCTGTTGATCAGCACGGCAAAAAAATCTAAAATCTCAGTCGTCAAACCCTACGAAGAATTAAAAGATAGTGAAAAATCTTTTGTCATTGATGGTAAAGGCCACTATCCAGGTGTTCGGGGATTTTTTGACTGGCTGGAGTCCAAAAAATACAAAGTCCACGTCCGGGTGATGCTGGCAAAGTACCGAGGATACTATGACTGCCCAGACTGCCTGGGAAGTCGGCTTCGCCGGGAAGCGCTGAACGTCGTGGTAGAAAACCAAAACATTCTGGAACTTTGCCGGATGCCCGTACGCGACTTGCTGCTGTTTTTTGAAAAGCTATGGAATAATCTAACTGAAAGGGAACAGATATCTGTAAAGCGGCTTTACAGAGAAATTACTGGGCGAATGATGTACTTACATCGGGTGGGATTGGGCTATTTAACCCTGAGCCGTCAAACTCGAACCCTTTCTGGCGGCGAGGCTCAGCGGATTAACCTGTCTTCGGCATTGGGTAGTTTACTGACCGATACGTTATACGTGCTGGATGAACCCACGGTAGGACTTCACGCCCGAGATACCCAACGGTTGCTGGAAATTCTGAAAACCTTACGAGATCATGGCAACACCGTAGTAGTGGTAGAACATGATCCAGAGATGATTATGGGAGCCGATCATGTGATTGATTTGGGGCCCAGCGGTGGTGAAGAAGGCGGAAGAATTGTATATGAGGGAGATATTTCCGGACTTTTGGAAACCAAATATTCCAAAACCGCTATCTTTCTGACCCAGACGTCTAACTTGGTCCCGAATCAAGCGACTCAGAAAACAAAGGCACAAAAAAACGGTAAAAACGGACAAAAGAAGTTAATACCTCCTCCTTCAAGTGCAGCAAGTGGCTGGATAGAAATTATGGGAGCCAGAGGAAACAATTTAAAAAACCTAACGGTAAGACTGCCCAAAAGCCAACTTGTCTGTATCACTGGCGTGTCTGGATCGGGAAAGTCAACTCTCATTAAACAAACCCTATACGCCGGATACCAAAGGGGCCGGGGGCAGTCTTTGGAACTGGACATGGGCAGCTATATAGAACTAAAGGGACTAGAGAATTTCGAAGACATCATTCTGGTAGACCAGTCTCCACCCGGCAGATCTGTCCGTTCGAATCCAGTCACTTACGTAAAAGCCTATGACGAGATCCGTAAGCTCTTTGCCGAATCCCGGCAAGCCATGGTGAAAGGTCTGACGCCGGGTCATTTTTCTTTTAACACTCCTGGGGGCCGGTGTGAGGTGTGTGAAGGCATGGGTGTTATCACCATTGACATGCAATTTATGGCTGATGTCACTGTAACCTGCCATGAATGCCGTGGTAGGCGATTCACCCCGGCAGTACTGTCTATTGAACTATTTAATCGGAATATTCATGACGTATTGAGTATGACAGTGAACGAAGCAGCAGAATTTTTTAAGACCGCCTCCAAAATCCGCAAGCGCCTTAAGCCATTGCAAGACATTGGACTGGGGTACCTAAAACTGGGACAGGCCACTGCTACGCTGTCAGGAGGAGAAGCCCAGCGGCTAAAGTTGGCAAGTTATCTTCACGAAACTAAGCAAAACCAACTTCCTCGGTTGTTTTTGTTTGACGAACCTACCACAGGATTACACATGAGTGACATTGCCGTGTTGGTAGACGTACTGAGAACGCTGCTGGCTGCTGGTCACAGTATTATTGTCATTGAACACAACCTGGAATTTATCGCCAGAGCAGACTATATCGTAGATTTGGGACCAGAAGGTGGGGATGAAGGAGGTGAAATTGTGGCCCAAGGATCTATAGCAGATATTATGGCCTCCCCTGAAAGTTTAACCGGGCAATTTTTGAAGCAGAGTATCAACTTAAGCGCTGCTAACACAAAAATTGGAAGAGCTTAATACTTCCTTGTAAATACAACTACTAAAGTTTATCTCTCCTATAACCCTGTACACACCACCCAATAGCTAACCTCAACAAAATGCAGTTGTTGGTTTTTGTATACGCTAAACAACTGCATCTACAGTTAGCTGAGCAGGGACGGATACATTTGGCGTTTGCACCGGTAAAGCTGCATTAGCAGCCTGAACAGTTTGTAAGAGTTGCGCACCTAAAAATGCCAAATTATGAGCCAGTTCTTGCATAGTGGCAGGATGTATTTGACTCAGTGAAGGCTCTCCAGACATCGCAGCATTCGTAGTATTTTGCGGCACGTCAAAAAATGTCATCGACATTTCCATCGCAGACGGCTCTGTTTGACAGCAAAGTGGTTCACTTGGCGCTAAATCCGATTTGGACGGCACACCATTCATCCGCATAAAGGTATCTGAAACAGCTAACTGTTTTGAAGAGTGATCAGCAGCCGAATTTTCTTTAGTTGTATCACCCGAAGCAAATCGAAAGGGTGACATGGGTTGAGCATAGGGTGAAACCGCACGAAGCATCATTTCCACACCCTCCACACACTTGATAACGGAAAAACAAAACCTCACCTACAGACTCTATTAAACCATAGAATGCTTATTTTTGCGAATGATTGTATAGAGACTGTTCACATAAGGACGTATCTATAGTGAGGATAAGCTCTCAGATATTCACCTCCCTTCCAGGGTACGATCATTTCCAACCATTTTAACCAGCCAGCGGACTGGGGTTGTAAGAACAAAATCAATAAACCCGATATTTGTAATGTGATGTGGGTCTATATGTTTTTGAGATTCGGCTAAATCTAAGTTCGCCTTTATCTTTGTCTTTTTCTGATTTACTTGAAGTGCAAATTTATCTGCGTTTATGAGTTTCCCCTCTGGAGTAAACAAATAGCGTCGTTGTATTATGATAGCAGGTGTTTCAATACTTGCTGCCAGGCTTCGTTCAAAGCCGAAAGACGGACTGACTTGAACAGGATAAAGAATTGCAGCCATCAGCTACCTCCTGTTATATTTTCCCTTTTCCCTGCTTATTGGGTTCTCTGGTTCCCTAATTTTTCTGGATCAAATTAAATTACACACCTAGCTCGACATTAATTGAATCATATTTTTTGGAAAAAGTCGACTCTTGACAATCTTTGAAAAGCCGCACAATTTGACAGGGAAAGACATAGCCGATGTAAATGAATGCTTTTTCTTTAAGGCATGGATTTATAGAAATGGTGCTGACGTTAATTGTCGGATGAAGCGGACTTGCAAATTTCTACAATTTTGGCCAAGAGCCTGGGATGGCTGGCGGCAGTAATGTCGATATAGCGTTGTTGAAAGTTTAAGGGCTTCCCGACAAAATCGGCTGTTTGACCATTTGCCTCTTGTACTAACAAGGCGCCGGCAGCAACATCCCAAGGCGCCAGACGCATTTCCCAAAAACCATCTAGTCGGCCTGCGGCGACATAGGCCAAATCTAATGCAGCTGAACCGGCACGACGGACACCATGACACTGGCCCATGAATGTTTTGAAATAATCTAAATTACGTTCCGGCTTCACGTAGCGATCATAAGGAAACCCCGTTGCCAGTAATGCCTGGGAGAGGCTATCAACGCTACTGACGGATAGAGGCTTTCCATTCACAAAAGCGCCTTTGTCTTTGACGGCGGTGAAGGTTTCATCTTTCATGGTGTCGTATACCACGGCAATGGTGGGTTTTCCGGCTTCCATATAAGCAATAGAGACTGCAAAATGAGGGAAACGGTGGGCGTAGTTGGTGGTGCCGTCTAACGGATCGACAATCCACACGTTGTCTAATTCCATATCAATGGTTTGCGCCTCTGGTGGGAAGCTTTCTTCGGTGAGCAACTGAGGGACCGGTAATTCAAATTCCCTGGATCGATTCAACAGGGTTTCTTGTATCAGAGCATCACAGGCGGTATCCACCTGGGTGACCAGATCGATATTGGAAGACTTGGTTTGAATCTCAAGCTTGCGGGTATAGAATTCCCGTTGTACCTCGCCCGCAGCATGAGCTGCCTGGAGTGCAATTTCTAAACGTTGACCCAAATCGGTTTTAGGCATACAAAACATCGCTTTCCGTTAGATGAACAGGACCATTGTATGAAAACCTGTTTAGACTGCCTAGTGACCTAGTCTTTATTGTTACCCTCGCCATTACCCGATGAAAATTGGGTATCTAATTCCAGGGTTTTGAGATTGAGGATGATAGCGAAAGATTCTGACAGCACCGCCATAAACATTAACAGCAACCCAGAGATAAACGTCCATACCGGCACCACCATTCGGGCAAAATAAATGTCCAGCTCATGCAGGGCTATGGCCACTGCAGTAAACACCATCATGCCCATGGCGCCGTACAGAAAAAACAGGGCGTTGCGGACCAGTTTGATACGGATGAAAAAGTAATGCAGTTGTTGCTGAATATTTTGCCGCCGGGCATCGCCGCACCCCAACCTCAACTCCTGATTAATTTCGCGAATTCGCCCTCCCAGAGCGGTCATTCGATTATGCAGCCCCAGGGTTAAGAGACCAATGGCAGAGAGGGCAATGGCCGGGGAGAGAGATTGGCTGATAAAAGCTTTTAAGTCCAGCATGGGGCTCACGGATTCTTTTAGAATGAAACGCGATCCGAATGGATTTGTATTTATGACATCATAAGGCAAAAGTATATTGCTGAGAAAGGCGCTGTGAAGTGATTTATGTCTGCTTCTTCTTCCACATCTAAAAGGATCTTGGTGATATTGGGGCATCCAAACGCCGAGAGCTATTGTGCGGCATTGGCTCAGGCCTATATAGACGGAGCCGGTGGGGAGGGGGATCAGGTGACTTATTTAAAACTTTATGAATTGGCGTTTGATCCGATACTGCGTTTTTCCAAAGCGTTGCAACAGCCGTTGGAAGCCGATTTATTAACTGCCCAGGAAAAAATGCGGCAGGCGGATCATTGGGTATTGGTGTATCCCACGTGGTGGGGACATGTGCCCGCGCTGATGAAAGGGTTTTTTGATCGGACCCTGGTTCAAGGGTTTGGCTTTGCTTATCAGGATAATCAGTTATTATGGGAAAAACTGTTAAAAGGGAAAACCGCTCATATCATTACCACGATGAGTACGCCGCCATGGTTTTATCGTTTGGGTTATGGGGATTGTGGCATTCAAACGTTGAAGAAAACAACCTTAGGTTTTTGCGGGATCAAAACCACCCAGGTGACTCGAATCGGTCAGCTTCGGAAGTTTGACGAAAAGCAACGGACCCGGTGGATCGAAATTATCCGGCAGTTCGGGAGACAACATAAAAATAAATTCCTTCTGCAAACAAAGGCTGTGTCGCCTATTGTTTCTGAAACGTGATGACAACCTAAGATATATTGTTATGTATAATATTATATTTATTATACTTTGAATAAAATAATGGTATAATTATCATAATTACATTTCAGGTAATTTGTGTGGGATTTATGATTCAAGCTATTGGTCCGGCTTCTGCAAGCCGGGGTTCTTATCATGGCGTAAATTCCGGCAAGAGCCTTCACGCTCAAAACGCTCTTTCCGGCAGAATATCTTTTGCCGGAAAACCTTATGAACACTTTCCTAAAACACCTTTTCAGCAAGGGTTATTTTACAGGCATGTGATAGAACCCATAGAACGTCATGTTATTTACCGGCCGCATTCAGCGTATAGTATTCCAGAGCTTACAGAAGAGAAAAAAGATTTTTTATTTAACACCCATGGCATGGAGGTGATTCAGTCTCCTGAAGGGTATGGAAACTTTCATGCGCTGTTTTTGCCTCCCAAAGGAAATAAGCCTGTCATGATATTTTCATACGGCAGCGCGTGCAATGCCAACCGGGCGATGAGCGAGATGGCTGAAGTGTTTGCTCCGAAAGGGTATGGGTTGATGGTGCTGGAGAACGCTGGGTTTGGGAGTCATCAGGATGTGCGCCCGAATGAACAACGTTTATATCAGGAGGCGGAAGAGGCGTATCGGTATTTAACCACCGAAAAACAGATTCCTTCCAGCCGTATTATTATCAGTGGGTTTTCTTTAGGGTCTGCCGTGGCGACGTATCTGAGCCAGCATCACCCAAATGCGTTGCTCACAGTGTTGTTTAGCCCTATGACCAACCTGACCGATGTGACTAAAAACTTGCTGCAGCAAAAACATGACCGTATTGGGATTATGCGGCATGCGATCCGACACTTATTGCCCTATATGCAACAGCAATATGATTCCTCTGAACGACTCCCGGAGATGAAATCGCCTTTGATGATTTATGTGGGAGAGAAAGATAGCCAGATGCCGGCAGATAAATTTGCAAAGCCTATTTTGAATCAGACGACCGGGATTCCAGCGTCTCAAAAAAAACTGATTCTGGTTCGCGATGCACGGCACCGGAATTTATTACAGACCATTAAACACCAGGGGGATCGTATTATTGACGAGATGGAAACGTTTTTAGCGCCCATTGCCCATCACCATCATGCATCCACACAAAAGCCTTCTTCTTTAAAGCTCTCTACCAGGGAACAGAAACATTTAGAGCAGCAGGCTGAAGGTGTTGCGTAAATTTATTAATCCGGCTTCTCGATTCTCCTGGCGGGCAATTTAGACCACCATCACAATCGTCGGGGGGTTTGATAAACCGGTAACGATGGATGGGTTTTACCCGGCTGATGTTTGAAGGGGGAGCCCCCAACTGGACATCTCCCACGGCATCTAACCAAGGGGGCGCCTGGAGGATCATGGTGGTTGGGTTAAAGGTGTGTTTATCTTTTTGGGTTAGCGCCTTTAGGGTAAACGGCAGGCCAAAGAAGGGATATACGGTGATGGTTGCCCAGTTATTTTTGTCGCTTTGTTGCCACCGGCCAATCCATCGGCCGGAGGGAGCCTCGTTATCTATGAGCCGACCGTCTGGGGCCAGGTAGTATTGACGGGGGTGGGTTTTGCCGCCGTTTCGGCTGGTATCGGCCACTACGTCTGGATGCGGATTTTCCAGTAAAGGCAGCAGACGGTTTAGGAAATGTTGGGTGTTTTTTGTGTTGTCTTTTGCGTTATCTGTTGCCGTGAGTGGATTTCGGTTAGAGACATTCACCACCAGTCCATGGGCTTGGGCGATGCCAGCTTTGTTTAAGATATTGGCCAAGGTTTGGACATCTTCGTCCCGGTAGTCAAACCAATTGCAGTTGGCGGCATCCAGGTAAACCAACGCGCCGGCTTTTTTATAGAGGTTAATCAGAAAGAGCGTTGCTTCAATGCGGTCGTGATAGATCTCCAAAGACAAATCGTTATCGCTTAAGTCTCGGCGATACTGAATTGCATGGGCCAGTCCGTCCGGCTCGAGATAGATGCGGGGATGGATGCCTGTTTTGTGGACGAATGTTTGAATTTCTGCTGCGAGAAGCTGGTTGTCAGCACGATACTCTGCAAAGGTTTTAAAGCCGCCTTCTGACGATTGGCCCAGATCTCGAAACGGCACAGTGTAGATCACCACGTCGGGTTGTTGGCGGCGTTGTTCAGCCACTCGTAAAACCTGTTGTAGCAAGCCCATATTGGCGCCAATGCGATCATCTTTGGTGAGCCAGATGGCATGGGGGTGATGATAAAGCCGCCAGCTTCGGGTCCAGTCGGTTTTGAGCAGAGGGGGCTGGCTTTCTTCCGCTATAGCCAGGGGAGACATCAACAGGAAAAAACCGGCCCATAGAACGACACCCCTGATAAAGTTTTGCCGATAGGTTTTGGGGACAAGCCACATTCTCTAACCACTCCATCGCATTTATCTTCAGAATTTTACCCCGAATATTTACCCACCCCCCACTCTCTCGATAAAGAAACTTTATGCCATAATAGAGAACATTCTTCCTTATTGTGGGTAGAGGCAGATGGACCTTTGGCGTTAGAGACCTTTTTACTGGATCTGATTATTATCTTGGTGGTGGCCAAGGCGTTTGGGCAGTTGATGCAACGGCTGGGCCAACCGTTTGTGCTGGGAGAATTGTTAGGTGGCGCCCTGGTGGGCATGCATGGCCTGGGGTGGCTGCCGGAACATGAGTTTATCCATTTGCTGGCCCAGGTTGGGCTCATACTGTTGCTGTTTGAAATCGGGCTAGAGACCAATCTGGATACCCTGATCAAGCTGGGTCCAAAGTCCATTATGGTGGCCATTGTCGGGATTGTTTTGCCGCTGGCGGGGGGCTACCTGTTTTGCACCTCTATGGGGCTGGCGCCCATGAGCGCCTTGCTGGTGGGTTGTGCGTTTACCGCCACCAGTATTGGGATCTCGGTGCGTGCCCTGGCCGAACTGGGAGAAAACAAGAGTACGGAAGGCCAGATTGTTTTGGGGGCAGCCCTGTTTGATGATGTGGTGGGGCTTTTAATTCTGTCTGTGATTACGGCGCTGGTAGAGCAGAGCCGGAACCCCGGAGCCGGTGGGGAGCATTCTATTTTATTCGTCAGCATTTTAACCCTGCTGTTCCCGGTTTTAGCAGTGCTGATTGGTAGCTGGCTGGTCAAGCCTTTGATCCGGATGGTGGACAAGATGACGGTGCGTGGCGCCATGGTGGTGGTGTCTGTGGTGATGGCGTTAGTGTTTGCCTTTATTGCCGAAAAAATCGGCACATCGCCTATCATTGGGGCCTTTACCGCCGGATTGATATTGGCCCGCACGCACCGGGCCGATGTGATTGAGACCCAATTAAAGCCTATTGCTGATATCGTCACGCCCATCTTCTTTGTCAGTATTGGGGCGTCTTTAAACATTCAGCTGTTGAATCCGTTTAATCCGGCAAATCAGGAGATCTTATTGATTGCATTGGGCGCGTCTGTTGTGGCGTTTGGCACCAAGTTTTTGAGTGGGTTTGCCTGTATTGGCGAGGGGATTCGCCGGTCGGTGATTGGGGTTTCGATGGCGCCCAGAGGTGAGGTGGTGTTGATTTTTGCCAATCTGGGGCTGGCCCAGGGTCTGATTAATCAGGAATGGTTTGCGGTGTTGATTATTATGATTTTTATTACCGCCATGGCAACCCCGGCATTGTTGAAGCTGATTTTAAGCAAGAACACAGTGCATCCTATTGGGTCTTACTCCGAGATTCCACTGGCCGGATACGAGAGCGAAGAACGGATGTAGTTTGGGCTTACTTGCTTTGAGATTATTGTAATTCCGAAACACCTTGCGCAGGGGGTGCGTTCCTACCCCCTACAACCCCCTCCCTAAATATTTTTTGGCCTCGCTCGCAGCATTGCTGCTGCTCGCTCAGCCATTTTACAGAGGATATTGGGCGTCACTAATTATGACTTATATCACTGTTTTTGTGATTTATTCAGGGTATTGGTATGATGGGGCTATTGAACCTACCTGTACTGGTTATACGGATTTTTTGCTTACAGAGCATGACTGACGCCGCTGATCCACAAATAACGTCTTTGACGCCTGAACCCACGGTTGTGGGGACTGAGGGCGTTTCTTCTCCGTTAAAGTTGTTGATTGCCACCGATGCGTGGGATCCGCAGACCAACGGGGTGGTGACGACGTTGAAGAGTTTGATTGGGGAGATGGAGCGTCAGGGGCATACCATTAAGGTGATTACGCCGGAACTGTTTAACACCATTGCCACCAACTATCCGGATCTTTCTTTGGCGGTGCCGTGGGGGATGAGTGGGCTGATTGAGAGCTTTCAGCCCAACGGCATTTTTATTGCTACCGAAGGACCGGTGGGGTTTGCCTGTCGGCATTTTTGCGTGAAGCACAATTTGCCGTTTACCTCGGCCTACACCACCCGGTGGCCGGAGTATTTTGATACGCACTTAAAATTTCCACCGATCCCCTTGGGGTATCAATACCTGAAGTGGTTCCACGAACCGGCGACGGGGTTGATGGTGAGTACGCGATCGTTGTTAAAAGAGTTGCGGCGTAAGGGATTTAAAAATCTGGCGCAGTGGACCCGGGGGGTGGATACGGATCGGTTTAAGCCCATGGCGTTGGAGCAGAAGCAGGCGTTTTTGCCGGAGCATCCCCGGCCGTTTTTTGTGAACATTGGCCGGGTGTCCAAGGAGAAAAACCTGCAAGCCTTTTTGGAGTTGGACTTGCCGGGCACCCAAATTGTGGTGGGGCCGGGGCCGGACTTGGACGAGTTGCGAGAGGCGTATCCGAAAGCTCTGTTTGTGGGGCCAAAGCACGGGCAAGCGTTGTATGACTATTATGCCGGCAGTGATGTGTTTGTGTTTCCCAGTAAATCCGACACCTTTGGATTGGTGATGTTGGAGGCGTTGGCCTCGGGGATTCCGGTGGCGGCGTATAACGTGACGGGGCCCAAGGATGTGATTGAGGCCGAGAGCGCCATTGGATTTTTGGCCGAAGAGCAGGAGTCGTTGGGTGCTAAAGTGTTGGAAGCATGGCAAGCGGTTCAGTCCGGTACCGTGACGGCAGAGGATTGCCGGAACTATGGGTTGCGGTATTCCTGGGAGCAGGGGGTGCATCAGTTGCTGGGCCGGATGAAGTTTATTCAATGGGCTGGGGAGACGCCTCGGCCACGTATGGCCGAGGCGCCATGATCTCTTACGGGGGCTTTTGATGCTTCGACATAGCTTTGTTGTACAGCCGGCAGAGCCGGCACTGGGGCCTGTTCCACCTATCGGATCTCCTTATCCGTATGCCCTCCGGGCAACGGCTAAGGGTGCCCCATACCCGACCCTGGGTAATTTTTTTGGCCTCGCTCACAGCTGCGCTGTTCGCTCGGCCGTTTGGTTTTTAGGGCTGGCTTTGCCAGCATCGATGTGCTTTGTAATCGATAGGATTCTTATTAAGTGATTAATATGACCTTTACCCAAAAGGCCCTTGGGTTTACCGGCTTTTATGGATTATGCGCCGTTACCCAATTATTGGGGAGTTATTTGACGTTTCAGTCTGTGACCACCTGGTATGTGACCTTGAATAAGCCCTGGTTTAACCCGCCGGGGTGGACGTTTGGGGTGGTGTGGACTCTGCTATATATTCTGCTGGCCCTGGCGGCGTGGCAGGTGTGGAAAAAAGATGGGTTTGCGAAGGCTAAGGTGGTGTTGGGGTTGTGGGGGTGGCAGTTGGTGTTGAATGTGGGGTGGTCGGCGTTGTTTTTTGCCAACCGGCAGGTTGAGGCGGCGTTTTATTTGATTGCCTTTACCTGGCTGTGCCAGGCGCCAACACTGTGGTTGTTTTATAAGCACAGCAAGCTGGCTGGGGTGTTGCTAACGCCGTATTTTTTGTGGTTGAGCTTTGCGGCGGTGTTGAATTTTAGTATTTGGCGGTTGAATTAGACTAATAGAATATTTCCTAATACCTATCAGCCAGAGCACTTTGGAACTACACAATTTATTTTCTAAATTTCAAAATTCTGCGGATTTTTTATTTAAGCACCTTCACTACGGCGGCCCTTCCAAACAGGTAAATTATCTATAACATTACCATTATCATCAATCCCCCAACCATTGCCTATACAATCTACTCCGGTAGAGTCATTCCATTCGCCACTTAAAAATCTGTTTGTAACATCTATAACATCCTGGATAGAATTTGAGCTACGAATCTCTTCATCAGTCAAACCTATAGACTGTTCACGTGTCACTTTTTTTCTTTCAATAGAAGTACCTAATACTGTTTGGGCATTTACAGTCCAATCAGCATACACTTCATTGAGTGGTCTATCTGGAATCGTTTTTGGATTTTTTAATTTTTTAATTAAATCACCACCTGATTGTGCAAAAGATTTACATGAATCGATACTACCACCCATAATATTAACCTCCAGCTAGGCCTATATTTTTTATCAAAACAAATGCCTCTATTAAGGCTTGTTTATATAAAAACATTTTATTGGTATCTTGTGCTACCTCAAAGGTATTGCGGGTGGATATCATCCCAAGTGCTAGTAATGGATTCCCGCCTTCGCGGGAATGACACACTGGTTTGTTTTTAGCTATATATTATCGACTTCCCATCTTCCCCATATAGGTCATGGGGAACTTGCCGCCGGCTAAGTTGGGGAAAACTAATAGTCGACCATTGGCGTCGCGCCAGCGGACCCAGCCGATGGGGGTGTTGCGGTTAAAATCTAAAACTTCTACCAGGAGCCAGTTGCCTCGGGCGTGGCGGACTTTCAGGTCTTTCATCACAGTGATTTTGACAAATTTGGCGGTGTCTTTGGGCGATGTGCGGATGTTGCGGTGATAATCGGACACGCCATTGAGCCAGTAGATGCCGTTGGCCTTGGCATTGAGCTTGACGAAGTCGATCCAGGTTTGAAACACGCCCATGTGGGGCGGCAGGTCTGCCGGGGTTTGTTGCTCGTTACCTGGCTCGATGAAATCGGGCAGACTACTCAGCAACTGCTGGCGGTTGGGCACCCAGCCGGTTTTCTTCTGGTCCTGGTCGTACACGACTTCCAGCCAGCCGTCATCGGTGTCAGACACCACGGGCATAATGGCGATTTGGAGGTTGGGGTAAAAGCTTAAAAACGTGTTTTTGGCTGGCAGGTTCAGGTTTTGATGGGTAGAGCGGACGTTGGAGGTGGGGGTTTTTTCGCTCCAGACCAGGGACTCCACCACGTCAGCCGCAGTGTTGGGCTCGGCATAGATGTTGAGGTTATAGGGGGCAAAGTACACGCCAACGCCGTATTGAAGCTCGGACTCATATACATCCGGGCCGAACCCGTAGCCTACCGGGGTCATGGCATGGCCAGCATTTTGCAATGCCCCGCCCAGGCAGCAGGCCAGCACCAATAAAGCGAGGAAACCTTTACGAACGTGGAAAACCAAACCCATGTTGAATACTTCCTTCTGGATGTCATGCCCATGACGTTATTGATAACAGTATGTTCCCGCCAAACAAGCGGTTGGCCGGAACGTGGGGAACCCGCTATAATTATGGAGCAATCAGGAGATGAACGCACCGGTCAGCCAACGTAATTTTATAGGATTTATACAAGGCGTTTTAAGAGGATACAATGGCCATGAGTCTGAATCATAGACACCCTAAACATTTCCGGCACCTGCTGGCAGGAAGTCTGGCTGTTTTACTATCCGGCGCGTCTGTATTCCCAGCCCTGGCCGATGTGGTGAACCTGACGGAACCCATGCAAAGCACGGTGTATAAAACCCTTGTGGGCAGGACGTCTTTGGACGGCCGGGTGATTTCAGTGTCAGAAGACAAGGTGTTTCTGGAGACTGTTGAGGGGAAGATTCTATATTTGGATCGCTCCAAGGTGTCCGGCATTATGTTTCAAAGCCCGGAGCGGGTAGTTTCCAAGCGCATTGAGGTTCGTGAGGATGACGGGATTACGCCGCTCTCTGAGGATTCGTCTATTCCCCTGATGAGAAGAGAACAATCTGGTACACCGGCGCTTCAGGGAAAGCTGAAAATTTTTCCGGCGGATAAAACCGCCAGTGGCTTGAATGGTCCGCAAATATTGTTTTCGGCCCTGGCCCAGTTTACCGGCAAAGACACCAACAAGCCTTATGCAGGGCTGTATAGCCTGGGCGAAAAAGGCACGTTTTGGGTACATTTACCCCAAAGCGCAGATGAGCCAGTGAAACTGGAATTTAGCTTGTACGGGAAAAAATACACCGATCTCCCCATCGAAAAATACAGCCTGCAGGGCGTGTTTTTAGACCGGTCCGGCAAAGAGCTGGCGAAATCGCCTTTGGCGGTGTATGACGTCTCGCCGGAGAATGCTCAAAAAGCGCCGGTGGTGGAGTGGTTTAACTATCTGGATGGCGTGTCTGGGTTGGCAAAGGCCCAGACCATCAGCTGGTGGGTGCCCAAGGAAACCAAGACCATTGAGTTCAGAACCGTAAAGAGTGGCCTGGAAGGTCAGCATTTGGTGGGGTACCTGGGCCAGATGATATTGGACACCGAAGCCTCTAAAGCCGCTGAAGCTAGCAAAGCGGCAACTTCGACGGCAAATCAGCCTTCAGTCGCTACGCCAGAATGAAAATTAAATCTGCAGAGTTTATTAAAAGCGCGCCGTCTATTAAAGACGCGCCGGAGCTAGACGGTCAGGCAGAGTTTGTTTTGGTGGGCCGGTCCAATGTGGGCAAGTCCTCCTTCATCAACTGCCTGCTGAACCGTAAGAATCTGGCCAAAACCAGTAATACGCCAGGGAAAACCCGACTAATTAACTACTATCAGGTGATTGCCGACCCCACCCCGTTTATTCTGGTGGATCTCCCCGGGTATGGGTATGCCAAGGTGTCTAAAACCGAGCAGCAAAAGTGGCAGAAGAACCTGGAAGCTTTTTTAAAAGAGCGGGAAACCATTCGTCAGGTGTTTCAGTTGATTGACGCCCGGCACCCGGTGCAGGACTCGGATTTTCAGATGTGGGAATGGTTAAACCACGTGGGGCTATCTACCACCATTGTGTTGACCAAGGGCGATAAGATTAAGGCGAATCAGCTTAGCAGGCAACACCAAGAGGCCAGTAATGAGCTTTCTATTGTGAAGGAGTTGATTATTCCGTTTTCGGCCAATACCGGGCTTGGGAAAGATAAGGCGTTGGCGTCGATTCAGCAGGTGCTGAATAGATAGTTTTTGAACTGTCCTAGGCCTTATTGATAGCCAGCAAAGCTGGCATTGGGGCCGTTCCCTCCCCAAACCCCTCCCTGAATATTTTTTTTGCCTCGCTTCGCGGCATTGCTGCCGCTTGCTCGGCCGTGGTTAAAATGACCGAGGAGGAGCTTCTCATTAATACTTATGTATTTAGTAAGTTGCTTGAAGCTTGGTTGGCTGGGAATTGGCTTTCTCTACCAGCGACAACATAAATTTCTGGTAGAGGAAGGGTTTGCCCCAGTGGGTGTCTTCGTAGGACTCTACCAGTTCAAAGCCTGCCTCATCGTATAAGCGGCGGGCGGCGGTTAGGCCTTTGAAGGTCCATAGGGTTACGGTTTGATAAGGTTGTGTTCGACAGAAATCCAGGGCAGTGTTGACCAGTTGGCGGCCCAGGCCTTTTCCCTGGGCGTTGGGAGACAGGATGACCCACCGAACACGAGCGATTTCAGGGTTGTCTGGCATCTGGGCAATGGCGATTGAGCCCAGGATTTCCCCCTCCATTTCGGCCACCCACAGACGATTATTGGGGTTCTCTACCAGGGTCAGCACAAACTCTGCCAGCTCTACAGCTACCTCCGCTTCAAAGACAGGCCCTAGCCCCCAGTGTTCTGCATAATACTTGCCATGCAGCGCTGTAATATGGCCAATGTCGCCGGGGCGGTATCCTCGGATGAGAGGAGAGTGGGTCATTGGAACCTCCAGAGCGTTTTTTGCTTAAAGAGTGCTACAACAGGCAAAAAACCAGGCATCATTCAGATACGCTGGTTTTTGCAAATTGATATAAAATCTGCGGTTATTTTGCCAACACAGCCTGGCCGGCGCCTAGCCGCTTGGCGGCAGAGCGTAACCCAAACTTGGTGATGGTTTTAATGGTTTTGGTAGAAACCCGCAGCCGGACCCATTTTTGTTGCTGGGGATCCCAGAAACGCTTGGTCTGAAGGTTGGCTTCTTGCTTGTGTTTGTTGTGCTTGTTAGAGAAGCTGACCTTGTTGGCGCGGTTATATTTCTTTTTAGAAAGTTGACAATGCTTTGCCATGACGTATAACTCCTGTTCGAGCCTCCTATTAAACCGGAACCACGAACGTTTGGCAAGACCCATTCTAAGAAGATTCTGTGGAATTTCTTGAGATTGAAGCCCGCCGATGTTTTCCATAGAATATGAGGACAAAACTCGACAGCATAACGGAGGATGGACAGATGGTCATGACATTAGACAAAGACACCCCCGATACTCAAGAAACAACCGCACCGGCTCTTAAAGGTTACCTGGCAGGTAAAACCGGCGTGATATTTGGCGTGGCCCACAAGTCCAGCATTGCCTGGGGCATTGCCAAGGCCCTGTCCGATGCCGGGATGCGGCTGGCCTTTACCTACCAGGGCGAACGCCTGGAGAAAAATGTGCGCCAATTGGCAGACACCCTGGAAAATTCGATGGTGTTGCCCTGTGACGTGACCAAGGATGAAGAATTAGACGCCGTGTTTCATGCTGTGGAAGCCGAATTCGGCAAGCTAGACACCCTGGTGCACAGTGTGGCCTTTGCCAAGCGCGAAGATTTAACCGGCGGCTTCAGCGCCACTAGCCGGGATGGCTTCAAATTAGCCCTCGATATCAGTGCCTACTCATTAGTGCCCATGGCTAATGCCGCTAAGGAGCTAATGACTGATGGCGGTAGCATCATAACGATGACTTACCTCGGTGGGGTCAAAGTCATTCCGAACTACAACGTGATGGGTATCGCCAAGTCGGCCCTCGAAATGAATGTGCGCTATCTCGCATCGGAGCTGGGCGAATCAGGCATCCGAGTAAACGGCATCTCGGCGGGACCTATTCGGACTTTGGCTTCCTCGGCCGTCGGTGGCATCCTCGATATGATCCATCACGTCGAAGCGGTTGCACCATTAAAGCGCACGGTTACTCAGACCGAAGTCGGCAATACTGCGGCGTTCCTCTGCAGCGACCTCTCCAGCGGCATCACCGGTCAAATCATTTATTGCGATGCTGGCTACGAGATTATGGGGATGACTGGGACGAAGTAGTCTTGGC
>JAHQWC010000020.1 GCA_019634025.1 Vampirovibrio sp. | reverse complement strand
TGTAACATAAGGAATTTTGTTGCGTTTAAGAATAGCACTGGACATAATACCCAATGAGTATTCTGGGGTTAAATTAATAGCCCAGTCCGGCTTAAAGTTCTTTATTTTAGTGTTCAAGCCTTTGGGAAAAGTTAGACGAGCGCCAGGATACCCACTGGGAGAGGGAATGTTTGGAAACAGATAAGGATGGATAACCAAAACATTGTGACCGTTTATTCGAAGATTTTTCGCTAGATTTTTGGCAGTAGTGGCCAACCCATCAATTTGAGGCGACCAGGAGTCGGTAACCAGCAAGACATTTTTTGAGACAGGCGTTTTTACTTTTTGAAATGTTTCATTAACTCTTTGGGAAGAAAACTGAATTTTAGACGTTGAAGATAAAGAAGGAGCACCACTCTTAAAAGGTTTAGAAGGTGAAAAATTGATATACATTATGATTCTATTTTTATCTTAACTGAAGTTATTCTATATCCCTGAAAATACATGATTACTACAAATAGGACGTTTTTAAAAACCCTCCAGAGTTTTCTGGAGGGTTTTGAGCAGAGTTACAGGAGAATGTTATGGGATTAAACGTTAAGCTTGTGCATAGCCTTGTAAAAGCTGGTCAAGGGCGCCGCCTTGAACAAGGTTAATGGCGTTCAGATACTGTTGAATGTCTGGCACAGCGCCGCTGGGGCTGGTTGGCGGACCACCGGTAAAGCCGCTGAAGATTTGGCCAAGCCAGGCCTGGCGGGTGGCAGGGTCAGGCTCTTCATTCAGGGCCTGTACTACGGATCCGATGGATTGGACGTCAAACTGGCCGACACCGGGCTTGGCGGCAAGATCGGCACGACCCCACTGGACCAGAAGGTTTTGCATGGCTTGGTGATCATAGTTGCCGTTGCCACCCAGGTCGCCCAAATAAGTGGCAGCCACTTTAGAAAGTAAGTCGGCCTCGGGCGTAAAGGGAGTATTGGCGGCTTGCTGGATGCTGCCGGCAATTTGATTGAGATCATCGCCGGGGCTATAGGCCACAGGAAGGCCCAGGGCATAGCCCTTGATTTGATCGGCATATACTTGGGCCACCACGGCATCAAACTGATCCGGGGTGGCATTGGCAAACCGAGAGCCGGGAGTAGAGAAACGGCTATCCAGACGTTTGTTCACGCCAGTAGCGCCGCCCTGGGTTTGAGCCAAAAGGTAGTTTAGATAATCGTCCTGGGCTAAGGCAGTGCCAGTAGGCGCAGGAGGTTGGGTGCCTGGTAAGGCGCCAGATCCTGATTGAAAAGCGCTCAAGAAGTGCTGAAGCATTTGAGTCATCAAAGACAGCAGGGACGCCATCAAATCAGCGTTGGTTGCTGGAGGAGGAGAGGGTACCGTTGCTGCTGGGGATGCCGCAGCCTGATAAGCAGGTGTCGCAAACTGCTGCCGCTGGCCGGTAACACCGCCGCCAAAAGGGGAGCCCAAGTTAAAACTGGCTGGATAAACGCTAAGACTGGCTAGGTTAGACCCGATGGTACTCATGGTGTTCTCTATTCTCTTGATTTCTCTATCCACTGGTATGTGTGCCGGGATGTCCCCGATATATGTATTATTAACTGTTTTTATATTTTTAAATTACCCATATGGGCAATATCGGGATTTCCCTTGTAGCTAAAGGCTTTACAGATATTTTGAAATATTAAGTATTAGACATCAGGCCTAGCTCTTTGAGCTACCCAAATGGGTGTTTTATATGGCCTGAGTCTATGAAATGGTTGAAACGTCATATAAATTAGGATCTGAGACCTTGCCAAAGACGATTATTGAGCCTTTTAGGATAAAAACCGTTGAGCGTTTGCCCCAAACGACACGAGACGAACGGGAGCAGTACCTGCAAGAAGCAAAATACAACCCGTTTAAGCTTCGCGGGCGGCACATTACCATTGATCTACTGACAGACTCCGGAACCGGAGCCATGTCGGCGGCGCAATGGGCTGCTATGATGACGGGGGATGAGACCTATGCAGGATCCGAGTCGTTTTTTGAGCTGGAGTCCACCGTTCAAGAGCTGACCGGGGTGCAGTATGTGATTCCCACCCATCAGGGGCGGTCGGCAGAACATATCCTTTTTTCCATCACCTCGTCCGGTGACTCGTGTGTATTAGCCAATACCCACTTTGATACTACCCGGGCCAATGTGGAGTATTTTGGCGGGACCGCCATTGATTTGGTGATTGAGGAGGCCTTGGATCCCACAAGCCAGCATCCTTTTAAAGGGAATATTGATCTAGAAAAACTGGAAGAACACCTGCAACGGCTGGGAGATAAGGTTGCGCTGGTCTTAATGACTATCACCAATAACTCTGGGGGCGGGCAGCCTGTCAGTCTTGAAAACCTTCGGGCAGCATCCGAGTTGGCGCATCGTTATGGAAAGCCGTTTATTTTGGATGCGGCGCGTTTTGCCGAAAACGCATGGCTCATCAAACAGCGTGAGCCGGGACAGTCCTCCAGAAGCGCCCGGGAGATCGCCAAAGCGTTTTTCTTACTGTCGGATGGATTTACCATGAGCAGCAAGAAGGACGGATTGGTAAATATCGGTGGGTTATTGGGGCTAAATGACCCTGAACTTGCCGAAAAGGCACGGTCTCTCCTGATTTTAACCGAAGGGTTACCAACCTATGGCGGACTGGCAGGCCGGGATTTGGCCGCCTTAGCTGTTGGACTTGAAGAGGTGTTGGATGAAGCATATTTAGAATACCGCATTGCCTCTATTCAGTATTTTCATCAGTTACTGAACCAGCACGGCATTCCCCTAATGCACCCGGCCGGAGGACATGCGGTTTATATTGATGCACAGGCCTTTTATCCGCATATTCCACCCCATGAGTACCCTGGTTTGGCTTTGGCCAACGAGTTGTATCTGGAAGGTGGCGTTCGGGCCGTAGAGATAGGCACTTTGATGTTTGGCCGCCCGTCGCCAGAGGGCCCGGATATACCTGCCCCGCTTGAGCTAGTCCGCTTAACGTTTCCTCGAAGAACTTATACCCAGAGCCATGTGGAGTACATTGCAGAAATTATGGTTCAACTCTTTGAGAAACGAGACCACGTCAAAGGGTATCGTATTACCAAGCAGTCAAACATTTTACGCGCGTTTACCGCTGAATTGGAACCGATTTTTACGAAAACAGGAAGTTTACTTTCGTAACCATGACAAAGGTCTAAAGCACTTTTACTGTACTCATCATACTAATAGGACCAAAAGGACTTGTTATGCCGTGAGTTTAAGTGGTTGGGTTTTAGGCTGGTAGAGACCCAGGGAATGAATAACGTTCATAACAGGTCTTGGAATTAAAGAAGAGATCTGCTGAAGAGTTCTATGAGGTTGAGTTAAACCAGCACGCATGAGAGTGGACGAAATTTGAGGATCATAGGGAGATGGCTTAATAAGCACATAATCAAATTCAATTTTTTTGCCGCCAATCGAAATAGAGGTTGGAACTGGACTGCCGTTTCGTTTGTTAATAACAGGAACGAACTTATTGTAAAACTCTATAGCATTTTCAGTACTTACAAAAGCTTGTAACAGTTTTTTCTCATCTTGGCTAAAAATAACTTCATCTGTCCCACATATGTAAGGTATTTTTTCTGTACGGTTTTTTAAATCAGGAAACAATTTTCTAAGTGATGCCATCAAATGCGGAGCATCTTTATAAGCTTCGGAAACTTTATATCGGGTCTTTTGGCATCCATTCTGGTTACTAAGATAATCTGCCATTGCTTTCACCATTGGAATGCGAAACTCGAAAGGTGTTCTATTTGGTTTTAAATTAGGATTGTTTCCCGGCAGGAAATAAACAGTATCAAACTTATACTGCCTAATGGCTTCTTGTAGCATTAATACGTGACCTTGATGCGGAGGATCAAAGGTACCGTTACTAACTGCAATTCTTCTTTGACTCCCAGTGAGTAAGACTTGCTTTCCAAATATTACTGGAAATACCATAATTAAAGTTTATTTCCTGAGAAATCAGCTTCATCAAAGTTTTAAGTTTATACCAAGAAAAATATCTATAAACCATATCAATATTGAACATAGCTATCTTTTGAGCATACTCCATAGATTCTCTTAATATTTTAATAAGACAGTTTAAGCCTTCCTTAACGAATCCGGAATTTAGAGAAAATAGGGGTAATATCAGATTGTATCCAATGGACCTGTGGGTTGAGCAGGCAACAGATACGACAGATGAGACCCAAGAGAAATTGTTTATTTGGGAGGACCCTCGATATGTCTATGATGAAACCTTTATTTAGAGTCCGTGGCGGGGATATGAACTCGCTGATGAGTGATATGGACGCGTTATTTGAGCCTTTTTTTCTCTCTTCCGGCGACAACCAGAGTTCGCGCCGGTCGTACTTCCCGCAGATAGATGTCCTGGAGCGGGACGATGCTCTGGAGGTAAAAGCAGCTATTCCGGGTTACAAGTCGGAAGATATTGAGATCGACCTGGATCAAAATACGTTGACTATTAGTGGCCATCGGGATTCGGTAGAAGAGGCCAAAGAAGGCAATTACTATCACCGAGAAATTATTCAAGGCAAGTTTAGCCGAAGCATGACACTACCGGCAGATGTTGCGCCGGACCAAACTGAAGCCACGTTTAAAGATGGCGTGCTGACGGTAACGTTGCCCAAGGCAGTTGCCTCTCGGAAGCATCAAATTCAAATTAAATAGAACTTACACCCAAATAACCCTGCCACTGCTGCCGGTGTTCTGCGCCGGTGGCTTTTGTTTTGTTGAAAATTTGGCACATAAGACTTTTATGGCGAAGCTTTAAAACCATAACGACGATTATTTTTTGAATGTTTTTTATGAGAACGGCTCGAAGCACCGTTAGGCCGATAATCCAAGTTTTGAGGCTGATGGTTTTTGACGGTCTGAATTTCTTCCTCAAGACTAAGCTGTTGCTGAATATTTTGACTCACAATATTGGCATAGCCATGATGAATCATTTTAAGCTTATCGACCGGAATATTGAGGAGAACTGACATACGCTGCAATGTGGCATCGTCTTTACCAGTCATATAATAAAATCCTTGCCACAGCTGATGCAGATAGTGCTCATTTTCCTGTAGACACTCGTGACATACAGGATAAAATTTGGCTCGGAAAATTTTGCGGCATTGGCGGCAATTTATCACTTTGTCTGCACCAGCATAATGATTGTGCTGACATTGAAGAGAGAACAGAAACAGATTTTTTAAAAATTGCCAGGCTTTATCTTGAGATTCAAATAAATAGGGTTGATTAGACTCTTTATCCCAACCAGGCTTTAGTAAATTCCAAGGCTTGCCGTTCCGCAGATAGACCACAACGCACCAACCGTTAGACACCTGAATGACGTCAAACGGAAAGTCACGCGCTTCCGGGGCGCTTCTGCCGGGTGGTTGAACGGCCATAATACATTACCTAATTGATCCAAAATAAACCTGTAGACAACACACTATGGGTTATTATTCCCAGTTAAAGACAGGATAAAACGCTGTGTTAAGAGTCGCTTTACACTTTTACACGCTTAAACAGGATCGCTAAAGTAGGTGTTGACGAGACGGTTGATCATCAGATTGGTTTTTTGGGAATCGTTTAACATGCTGTTGGACGGTTGAGGATAGGTTGCCCGCTCTATCTCCAGGGATAGTTCTCCGTCCACAGGCGGAACCGTCTCATCAAAGAGATCATCCAGACCGTTCTCCGTGTTGGTTTCCTCTGTTAACTCTGAAACCAAAGGCACTTCATGAAATATTGCATCAAACGCCCAACGTTCTGCGGTTCGATGTTTTCTATTAGGCAAAATATAGCGTTTTTGTAAATTAACCAACTTCATGGACGCCGGCTTCTTTCTTGATGTTACCCGTTATTCCTGTGGCGCAGAAACACGCATTTTTGCTTCTAGTAATTGCTGCTCATGGCGATGCGGATCAAATGCTTCAGGATCCGGGATATCTTGAACCGGGTGTACCCGACGCCGAGGGACAACATCACAATGATATAAATCTGCCAGTTCAGTTAAAAGCTGTTTAACTGTTTCATTCTCCAGAACCACTCTAGATTGAGGCTTCATGATTTCCAGATCTCTGGATTCTGACGAAAATTTAGCCATATAGAACGATAAAAACAGATTATGATTCAGCGTTTCCAGCTTGATCGCATTGGAAAACTCTGCCATCACCGTATCGGTTGGAGGGGTGGATGGCACCGTCGAATCGGCAGGTGAATTGACCACCGGAGTGATGGGCTCTTCAACCCCCAAGAGGGTATGGAGGGTATAAAGCAAAACTTTTTTCAGACTGTTCATAATGGCTATTTTAGTGGCCTGAGCGGATTGTGTGCTATCCGAAAAACGAATGACATTTTTCTATTCTGATTTGAATAAAAACATAAAAACAAGGGATTGAAGGGAAATATCCCGCATTCTGACCATGCTGTGTTTATGAGAGCATAAGCACTGTAGAGTCAATCAGATGCTTCTACACTTTTTCCTAAAGTGTGTAATGGAGTATCAAGTTTATAAAAGAGAAAGGAAGCGCAATTATGGTGACCAGACAATCTCAAGCTCAATGGAGTGGTAAGCTGAAAGACGGACAGGGCACCTTCCAAATCGGTGAAAAGGCCATTTTCGAAGGTCAGTACTCCTTCCCTTCCCGATTTGAATCTGGCGAAGGCACTAACCCTGAAGAGCTCTTGGCGGCTTCTCATGCAGCCTGCTATTCTATGGCGCTGTCTGCCGGGCTAGAAAAAGGCGGATTTGAACCTAAAAGTGTGAAAACCGTGGCGAAAGTCAGCTTAGAAAAGGTGGGAGAAGGCTTTGAAATAACCACCATTGAACTCACCACCGAAGCTGATATCCCAGGCATTGATGAAGCCCAATTTATGGAATTTGCCAACGGCGCCAAGACCGGTTGCCCCATTTCCAAAGCCTTAGCTTCTGTAAAAGAAATCAAGCTAAACGCCAAATTATTGGCTAGCGTGTAACGTTCAGTTACAAGCAACTGATTTTCAAGCCGGTATCCTCTTATGAGGGTGCCGGCTTGTTTTATATTGCCAAAATGCAACATTATTGAGGGGTTTTCAAAAGTTTTTCTCAAGAAATTAGAAGTTTCATCCGATACAGAAGAGAACGTTTTAGAGTCGCTAGGTAAAATAGTATGACATCCGTGCAATATAAGCGGTTTTACGATGAGGATCCGGATTTATCCCGAGCCGTAAATTTGTTGATTGATTTTCCGGAAGAGCTTCAAGACATTATTGCTGAAGGAATCTCGGAGATGGCAGATCGGCATTGTCAGGTGCAAGAGCTGATGAAAGATCTACGATCTTTAGGGCCGGATAAGATTATGGGGATTCACAAATCTAAGCGTAAGCAACGCGATAGTGATAAAAACCCAAGGGTGCATAAAACCCTAAATTATTTATTTATTTTGCCCATCGAAGAACGGAAAAAGCTGGCCAGAGAAGTATTAAACCTGTATCAACAAGTGTTTGAATATATGCAGTTGAGCAAAGAGTATGGTTACGCGCCTCGAATGGAAGATGTTGAAAACATTACCCAAGTCTATATTTACCATGGGGCAGGCGAAGTACAGGAATTTTTGAAAAAGCTAAAGTCTGAATTCAAAAGCAAGCTGATCCCTCGAGAAAGCATTACCCAGGAAGTGGGCCGAAATTTGCAATTGAGAAAAGCCAACTCGTAAGAGTCCGCAAAAATTTAAGGTGTATTCTTACGAGGGTCAAACTGTAGTGCGACAGAGTTGATGCAATAACGTTGCCCCGTGGGATCCGGACCATCTTCAAAGACATGGCCCAAATGGGCCCCACACTGACGACAGGTGACCTCGGTACGCACCATACCGTGACTATTGTCACAATGTTCTTCAATCGCTCCTTGCGCTGCAGGTTTCCAGAAGCTGGGCCAGCCAGAGCCGGAGTCATATTTATGATCAGCGTCAAACAGAGGCGCGCCACAGCATATGCATTGAAATTGGCCATCTTCCTTAAAACTGTTGTATTCACCCGTAAAAGGACGTTCGGTCCCTTTTTGCCGAGTCACCTGGTACTGCTCCGGCGTCAATTCAGCTTGCCATTCGGCATCAGTTTTTTGCGTATAAGCCTGTGTCGGTTGGTCTGTCATGGTTCATTGTCTCCTGGGTCGTAAAGCTATAATACACCCTTAAGGCCTGTCGTTTCATTACTATATGCCGACACATACTGTTTAAAGGCTTGGCCACGAATTTCAAAGTTGGGATACATATCAAAACTGGCGCAAGCAGGTGAAAACAGGATTGGACAGCCATTAGGAGAAGACAGGGCGATATCCATCGCTTTTTGGACAGCGACCTCTAAGCTATCTGCAACACTGATACCTGTATATCCAACAGCACTTAAAGCCTCAGAAAACCGCTGCTGAGCTTCCCCCAGTAACACCACATGACAAGCAATCGCTTTTACCCGCTCCGAAAACTCGGTAAGGTCTTCCATTTTGTCCCGGCCACCCGCAATTAAAACCAGCGGCTCTTTCTCAAAGGCATTTAATGCCGATATGGCAGCATCCGTGTTGGTGGCTTTAGAATCATTATAGATTGGTACAATCTTATCTGCTTTACTGAAGGTCGTAACCAGTTCCAGACGGTGTTCTACACCGGTAAATGCCGTACAGGCAGCCTGGATTTTTTCTACGGGCATTTCCAGCAAGAATGCTGTCGCAGCAGCTGCTAATATATTTTCCAGGTTATGGCGACCTCTCAGTTTAATCCGGCTTGTATCCAATAACGTTGTAGGAGGGCTCTCAGTAGTTTCAATCACAACCTGACCCGAGTCCTCCATAAAGATCCGGTTGGTTCTATCTTTGACTGTATCCTGAGATAATGAAAACCAAAGGATTTGACTGGTTGTATTCGCTGCAATTTCTTGAGAAACAGGATCCTCAGCATGAAGCACAATCCACTTTGGCGAGGGGTGCGCCGTAAACAATCGCATGTTTGCCCGTTGGTATGACGCCAGTGAACCGTGCCAATTCAGGTGGTCGGGGCGTAAATTTAAAAAAACGGCAATATCGGCAGTGAGAGTGGGCGAGAATGCCAGCTGGAAAGAACTTAACTCAACCACCAAATAGTCATTATCTGGGTTATCTATACAGGAAATAACCGGGGTACCGATGTTGCCACAACTGGGAGCGATATGATTTGCGTGGGTCAAAATTTCAGAAATAAGGGTGGTGGTGGTGGTTTTACCGTTGGTACCGGTAATACCCACCATGGGTAACTGTCGAGTCATCTTATTTTGCCGATAGGCAAACTCCACCTCGCTAATGACCTCTTTACCACTGGCCTGAAGTTGCTCCATCACCGGGCTGGTAGGGGGAATACCGGGGCTGGTGACAATCAGATCAGAAAACGTAAACACGGATTTGGAGTGACCGCCCAACTCCCAGGCCAGTTGCTCTGGAGAACTTGTGCGCTCTGCAAAGGCACTTAGTTGGCGTTGATAGTCTTCATTGGCAGGAGAAGCCGGAGAAAGCTCGCTTAAAAAACACCGGCCGCCATGGGCAATAACATACTCCGCTACGGCCAAGCCACTTTTTGAGAGACCTAGAATGGTAACCGCCAGAGGTGTGGTATGAGTCATCATAGAGAAATCTCTTTTACCAGCCTTTATTGTAAAAATAGACCGCAGCAGCGCACATTGCAAACTGACAGGCAGAAAATACAATAACCACCTGATTCTCAGACCATCCACAGAGTTCAAAATGATGGTGAATAGGGCTCATTTTAAACACCCGGTTACCGGTAGTTTTAAACGAGATAACCTGGATAATCACCGACAAGGTTTCAATCATAAAGATACCGCCAATGAGAACCAGCCAAAAGTCAGATCCGCTGACCAGACCCAGGGCGCCAATAGCGCCACCTAATGCCAAACTGCCCGTATCTCCCATAAAAATTTTTGCTGGGTGGTAGTTAAAGAAAAGAAAGCCCATCACCCCCCCCAATAAGCAAAGAGCAACCATGGCCAGGTCTGGATAAGCCCCTGCAATATCGTCAAACAGCGTACCGGCAAACAAAAAGACAAAAGAAAGAAGCGCAATACTGACAGTGGCGCCAGCTAATCCGTCCAGCCCATCGGTTAAATTAACGGCATTGGAGGTGGCTGCAATCATCAATGCGCCAAATAAAGGATAGAGAATCCCTAAGTCGATTGCGCCAAAATTGAAAAACGTAACTTTGGTAACACCATATGTACTCATCATCATCCAACCGATGCCCGTCCCAACCAACGCCTGTACCGCCAACTTGGTATACCCGGACACGCCTTTATTGTGTTTTTTAAGAATTTTGGCGGCATCATCCCACAGACCCAACAGGCCTAAAATAAACGTAGCCGCCACCACCGCCCAAACTTCCTGGGTAAAAAGGTCTTTGTGCTCACCGTTAAAGTAGGCAAAGGTAAGTCCAATAGCAGCCCCCAGCAAAATAATGACGCCACCGGCAGTAGGCGTCCCTGCTTTTTTATGGTGTCCTTTGGGCCCATCTTCCCGGATATGCTGGCCTAACATCAGGCTTTTAAGAAGCGGGATATACAACACCCCCATGGCCATCACCGAAAACACCGGGATGTAGAGGAATTTTAGATCAATAATTTGCAGCATTTATCTCGCATTTATAGCAATTGAGGGTGACGGCCCGATGATTTATGAGGGAAGCGGGGTTTGTTTAGATGCATACTGTAATAGCAACGACACAAAGATTTCTAACCGGCAGCTCCGAGAGCCCTTTAACAAGAGTGTCGTGTCATTTAGATCCAGTGGAAATTCACAGAACGCCCTCTCTATGGATTCTAACACGGCGTGCTCATCTGCGGTATCCAGCCCACTTGTAGAAAGAACCGGAAAGTCTACATCAGTTGCCGCCTCTGCAATAAGCTGAGCCTCCTCGCCTGCCGTAATAAGGAGATCAATGCCGGATTGTGTGGCCAGCCAGTTGCCTAAATCTCGATGATACTGCTCTGAAAACGCTCCCAGTTCTTTCATCCCACCAATAATCAACACGCGTTTAGCAGTGGGCAAATCCGCTTCCAAAAAACCTTTTAGCGAGGCTTTGATACTATCCGGGTTTGCATTGTAGGCATCGTTAATGAGGCAACTATTTTCATACCCCGGCAAAGGTTCTCGCCGCCAACGCCCTTCAATGGGCTGATAATGGGCAAGGCCTTCAGCCATATCCGAGAGCTCTACCCCAAGTGTTTCGCCAATTTTAATGGCTGCCAAGGCATTGCTGATATTGTATTGACCCGGTACTGACAAGGTAAAAGCCTGATCTTGATATGAAAATCGGATGCCGCCTTCCGGTGTAGATTGAATATGGCTGACTTCATTAAGAGAGTATGCTTCAACCCTTCCCTGCCAAACGCCTTGCGCGGTTTCCATCAATAAGGCGTCATCGGCATTGAGAATCCCGATACTTCTTTGCGGATCCATCCCTTCAAACAGTTCGCATTTTGCCTTGGCAATATTTTCCAAAGAGCCCAACAACCCAATATGAGCCGGGCCAATATTGGTAATCACCCCAATTTGAGGCGTGGCGGCTTTTGACAAAACATTGATCTGGTTCAGACCTCGCATCCCCATTTCAACAATCAGTACTTTGGTCTCAGGCTCCAGGTTCAGCAGGGTTTGGGTCACTCCAATCTCGTTGTTATGGTTCTTCTCTGATTTTTGAGTGGGGATAACACCCGATAAGGCTGCATCGATCATTTCTTTGGTGGTGGTTTTCCCAGAGCTGCCGGTAATGCCTATAACCGTAGGGTTATGACGTAACAAATGCGCCCGGCCCAGTTGCATATAGGCCACCAAGGTATCGGGCACCACAATAAGATTGGGTAGCGTCGTCAGTGCGTCGCGGTGTTCTTCAAAATAACCGGCGCTCAAAAACGCACCGACAGCGCCTTGATCAATGGCCTGGCTCACAAACTTTTGACCGTCAAAATTGGCGCCGGTTAAGGGCAGATAAAAATCGCCAGGGGCAATGGTTCGGGTATCGGTAGACAAAGGCGCCGGGCTTTCAAACGGACGCAGCGG
>JAHQWC010000019.1 GCA_019634025.1 Vampirovibrio sp. | reverse complement strand
CAAACAGACCCAACATCAGGGAACCCTTGATCTAATTAACAACTATTTAGATAAAACTGGATTCTCATGCAGCTTTGGTAGCGTAACTTACCAACCCTCTCAACTCAAGGTATCTCCCGCCACCATGAAACAATGGGCAGATGAAGCCTTGTACTTGTCTAAAGGGAGTCCGCTCACAACAAAACCCGTTTTTAAATACGTGCCTAAAAGCTACTTTGCCGATTTAAAGTCTCAAACCCATGACTCGCCCTCCCCGTTTCGGGATCAGATGTATTCGGTGACCATTGGCCGGCGCAGTACACCCATGAGCACGTTTAACGTGATTAAAGGCAGAAAGTTTACCTCAGACGAACAACCCAAGTAGATGAAAGTTTTTCTGCCCTCTACAACAAATTTCCCTCAAGCGCCATTTTTTTCGCCCAAGCATACTCAAACCAGACGGACAGTATTTTCAGGAAGCAATCAGGCTATTGTTCCTGGGTCTTTATTAAGCAGCCGTCTAACCCAATGGCCTAGTGCATTTGCATTTAAAAAAGTTTTTGAAGAGCAGAATAGCGCTTATATTCAAGGAAAACCCCTTCCACTCTCAACAGAATCGTTAAAAAAGATAGACAGGCTAAGCCGGGCGCTTCGTTACCTGAATGGGAACTATTCAACTCGGGAGCCCAAAGGTGCTGCACGGCTTATGGTTCCGTTTCCGCCCTTTACTGTGGACCTTGATGATGGGAAAAAAGTAACCATTATACAAAATGGAAGAGGAACAGTGTCCAATGTATATGAATTCATATTAGGTGGGAAAAAATATGCATTAAAAATGTATAAAGACCCAGAACGGTTGGATACTCATGGCAGTTATTCGGAAATTGGGGCGTTTACTTACTTATTGAATAAACCGGTTAAAGGTATTCCAGAACTATTTTTTGCAAACCCGAAAGAAGGATGGTTACTAACGAGTTGGTACGATGAAAAGAGTGCAGATAAGGGTAAGAGAACAGGGCTGGATCTGTTTACTTTTCTGAAACATGAATCGATGGAGCATACAAATACGGGTAACGAAAACGTGGGTTTTAGCAACTTTGTATATGACTTGGGAGGTATCCATCCTGTTGCCTCATCCAAATTAACCTCTTTTTTAGATTTCCAAAAATTACTCTCATCAGGTCACGATAAAAAAGCAATGAATGCCGGGTATCGGATCCCAGAGATCCCAGACAAGGCAGAAAGAAAAAAGGCGCTTTATTCTGCACTAGATCATCCTCAGCTTCGTTCTCAAGTGATGAAAAGCGCAGGCTTACGAACCTTAAAGTGTTTAAGCAATGATGATGATATTGTTGATATATTAGGAAAAGGACTAAATTACCCAGAGTCTGCCGGACGAGCAATTTTTTATGCAGACGGTGTGGCGGAAAGTGATCGATACCCACTTTTTGTAAAAGCGCTTCGCTATAAAAATAGCCTGCTTGAAGCATCCAAATTTATTGACAAATTACCCTATGAAACCCGATTGCCTAGTATTCTTAAAATATTTCGTTCCTATCCTTCCGGGAGAGCCTTGGCCGCCAGAGCTATTTCATCTTTAAACGAGCCCGATAAACAAACCGCTATCAAAGAAGGCATGAAGTATCCTTTATCTAGGTTTGTGATCAACACACTTTTTAACTCAAGTAAAAAGCATGAACAATGGCAAGCATTTCATGATTATTTTCGGGAGGCTGGCCTGGACGTAAAAATGGTTCAAGCCAAAAGCATCTAACATACTTTTATGTTGCCGAAACAGTATCCAGTAAGGTACCAACAAATTTTTCCACCGAGGCATCCATCCCCTCTTGCCCACTGGCAAGTTGGCTTAAGGCTTTCATCCTTGCAGGGCGAGTATTTAGAGTACTGACACTGACCGCACCATTACTTTTTTCAACCTGCACATGATGATCGCCGGTGGCAGCGACAATAGGCTGATGGGTGATGACCAGGACTTGAGCAGACTGGCTGATGGTTTTAATTTTTTGGGCAACAGCTTTGACGGTTTTACCGCTGATGCCGGTGTCGATTTCGTCAAACACCAGGGTGGGAATAGCGTCGGCCTGGGCAGTAAGCGTCTTAAGCCCCAGCAGAACCCGAGACAGTTCACCGCCACTGGCAACTTTAGCCAAGGAACGCGCAGGTTCGCCCGGGTTAGCACTGAAGCGAAAGGTAACAGTGTCTGCGCCGGAAGACGTATAATCTGTTTCTTCAACGGCCACCTCAAACACGGCATGGGGCAAAGCCAGCTCCTGAAGTTGGCGCGTAAGATTTTTGGTTAAGGTAATAGCTGTTTCCTGACGTTCTTGACGAAGAGCCAGACACAAACCACGCAGGTGCGACTCAGCCTCTTGGCATTGCTGAGCAAGTTTCTCCGGGCTGGTGTCTGGGTTATCCAGTTCCGCCAATTCTTGGGCCAGGTGTTGGTGGGTCTCGATGACTTGGGTCAAGGTATTGCCGTATTTGCGTTTGAGTTTCTCCAGCACATCCAAACGGTCCACCAACTCCTGGACGGCTTGGGGGTCCAGATGAACCTGTTCCTGATAGGCATGTAGATCACCTGCAAGATGTTTGGTTTCTTCAATCAAACTGTTCAGGGCCTCTAGTTTTGGCTCCAGGGTCGGATCAATTCGGGCGGCTTGTTTCAGAGGGCGTTCGGCTTTTTCTAATAAATCACTCACAGAGTTTGTCGACGGATCCTCGTTATAGGCCAGTAAACCTGCCACCTGTCGGGTTTGCTTCAACAGGCTTTCACCATGACGAAGACGATCTAATTGTTCCCGACAGTCTTCATCCTCTGTAGGATTCTCCAGCCCGGCCTCTTCTAATTCTTGAACCTGAAAGGCTAAAAATTCCCGGTGACGCTGGTGCTCCTGAGCGTTATGTTCCAGCTCGGCCAGTTTTTGGCTGAGGGTTTGCCAGTGGTGATACGCCACAGCTACTTGAGGCTTGAGACGTTCTACGGAATTACCGCCCAAAGCATCCAAGGTATCCCGCTGCACGGCAGGTTGAAACAAACTGACGGTTTCGTGTTGGCTGTGCAACGAGAGCAAGAGAGCTTTTAAATCGGCCAACGCCTGACGAGGCACCGGCGTCCCATTGATACGGCACCGGCCAGCAGATGTAGTGAACTCGCGAGAAAGAAGAAGCTGGGTTTCACCGGATTCTGGTTCAATGCTATGTTGAGTGAGAAGCTCGGTTAATGCTTTCTGCCGGGATTTTCTCAGGCCTTCAGTCTCCACTGTCAATTCAACCCGCCCTTGGGTAGCGCCAGTCTTCAAAATCTCTTTGGCCATGGCCTTATCCCCAAAAGCCAACCCCATAGCCAACAGCAAAATACTTTTACCGGCACCGGTCTCTCCGGTAATAACAGTAAGGCCCTTGGAAAAAGCGACAGACAACTCTGTGACAATGGCAATGTTTTGCAAGTGAAGATGGGTGATCATAGGGGTATTGTAATATAGTCTGCTCAAATTACCGCCATGAGACTCTATTTTCATAGGAGATAAAGCAAAATGAAAATAGCTAAATAGAAGCCTTAAGGAATAGCGCTACAAATTAGAAGGAGCTAGACTGACACAGGATGAGAATGTTCTTGTTCGTGGTCATGCTCATGCGCGCAATTCGGCCCATGTTCATGGCCCAGATCCTGTTCCGGTTCTTTAGTTTGAGCTTCATCCGGAGCAAAGCTCATATCGCAGATTTTAGCGACGACTTGATCGGCCACTGATGAAAGGACCTTGGCTTGCTCCGATGCCGGGTTAGCCACGGTAATAGGCGTGCCACTGTTAATATCTTGTGCATCAGCACCGAGACGACTCAAAATCGGGACTTCACCCAGGAAGGGCACGCCAATTTCTTCAGCTGCCGCTTTCCCACCGTCTTTGCCGAAGATGTAATCTTGAGAACCATCGGGTAATTGGTAGTAACTCATGTTTTCGACGATGCCAAACACCGGGACATTGGCGTTTTTAAACATAGCCAAACCCTTGCGGCTATCCAGAACCGCAACGTCTTGCGGCGTGGTCACAATGACAGCGCCAATAACGGGAGTGGCTTGGATAATAGTAAGTTGAGCATCACCGGTACCCGGGGGCAGATCCACAATCAGGTAATCCAGCTCTCCCCAACTGGTGTCGTTCAGGAACTGACGGATGACTTTGTCCAACATCGGACCACGCCAAACCACAGGTTGATCGTCTTTGACCAAAAAGGCCATACTCATCACCTTCACACCATGGTTTTCCGGCGGAATCAACTTGCCGTTATCATCCATGGTTTTAATGCTGGCTTCAGACAGTCCCATCATCAAGGGGACGTTGGGGCCATAGATGTCGGCGTCCAGAATACCCACCCGGCCGCCTTGCTTGGCAATGGCACAGGCCAGGTTCACGGCGACGGTAGATTTACCCACGCCACCCTTACCGCTGGAAACGGCAACAATGTTTTTAATACCAGGCAGTGCTTCGCGCTGAGGCACTTTGGCAGACAATGTTTTACCGGAAATTTGAACACTAACGCTGGAGACCCCAGGGACAGCTTCTACAGCCTTACGAGCATCATCTTTAATCATCTCTTTCAGGGGGCAGGCCGTGGTGGTCAAAACCAGGTCAAAACCGATATCACCGCCACAAATGCGGATATTGTCGATCATGCCCAAGCTAGTCAAGCTTTTTTTGAGGTCCGGGTCATTGACGTGGGACAAGGCTTCTAGGACAGCGGCTTCGGTTACTTCAGCAGGTTGGTTCGTATCAGGCATTTGTATCATTACTCCTCGGGAAAATTCGTGTACTGAATGCTTCAGGTGCTTTGCAGGGCTATTATCAGATAAAGCCGGAAAAATTACAAAATTGACCGATCAGACGCCAAGGACGCCCGAACCATCCTGGTAACGGGCGTCTTTTGGGTGTTGGGACTATTGGATTATGGGGTTGTTGTTTGGAGGAAAAGGATTGAGAGATCAGGGTTGGAGGTAGGTAATGGCCTCAAACCCATTAATGTTGTAGGTAGACCCACTGAACAAGTGGCGGAGGAAGCCGTTGGCCAGGGACTCAAAGTTTTGCTCCTGGTCCAGGATGTTCAGGGTGTCGTGACCAGCGCCGCCTCGTAACAAGAGGAAATTATCCGCGCCAGTGGGGCTAAGAGTAAAGACATCGTCACCGGCGCCACCGTTAATAAGGCCCAAGTTATTATCACCGGAGATTTCTACTGCATCGTTACCGCCTAATAGTTGCGCCGCGATGAAGTTATCCGCACCTCCCAAAGAGAAGGCATCTGCTCCGCTGGTGCCTCGGCTAACGTTACGGTTACCCGTGCCGGCCTGACCAGTGGTGACATTACCAAAGGCGATGTTTCGGCTATTCGATCCGATTTGATTGACTAGCGTATTATTAATCGCCCGGTTGAGGTTGTTACTACCATCTTGAACCACGGTACCATTGCCAAGGGCATTATTAGTATTGTTGTTACCAGTTTGGTTCAGCTCTGTGTTATTGAGACCGAAATTGACGTTACGGTTGCCGGACTGGTTAACCACGCCATTACCAAGAGCCAAGTTGGTATTGCGATTACCGGTTTGATCAAGACTATTATTTTGGAATCCAAAGTTGGTATAGCGATTCCCGGCTTGGGTGGCCTGATCTTCATCAAACACCATACGCAACCGGTTTAAACCATAACCAGGAAGTCCGCCGGGCTGAGGATAGCCACCAGGTTGAGGGTAACCACCAGGATGACCATAACCGCCGCCTGGAGGTCCATATTGACCATGATGGCCGTGGTGACCAAACGAAAGAGGCGGATGGTATAGAAGGGGTTGGCCCAGACCATAGCCAGACCCTGAACCAAAGCCGGAGCCTAACCCATAGCCAGAGTTAAGTCCCGCCCCATAGGAATGATTATGGTTACCAATGTTATAGCCTGGATTTCCAAGACCATAGCCTAAACTATTGCCTAAAGGGTTCCCGTAACCATATCCATGTTGGTTACCCATGTGATGATGATTGCCATAGCCACCATAAGCACTGGGGTATCCCAACGATAGGCCTGGTAAAAAAGATTGATGCCCAAATTGCATAGCCATGTAGTGTGCTCTCCTCTCTGAACGACGCCTGACGATGATGCTCTCTGTATTATTTGTATATACTAATAAAAACACTCATAAATACGGGATTGCTACGGCGTGATCGACGAGTAACTCAGGGAAAACCAGGAGGAGGATAAGGAAGTCTTATCCGGTAGATCTCATATGGACATTAAGAGGATATACTTTAGATGTAAGTTTCGTTCTATTTTGTTACAGACGGCGACTTAATATCTGTTTACGTGCTATTGGACACTCTTTGCCGAATTCACAAAAAAAACCTGTAACCAAGAGAAAGAATACATATAGAGACTTACTACTACTTTTTTACCTTATCCTGGCTATAATTGTCTGAAGATAACTGACGGGAGCAGTGGAAGTTAGGTGGTTTCAGATCCAAAGGTCATTATTATTGGCGGTGGGTTAGCCGGATTGTGCTGTGCCCGATCACTTCACCAGGCAAAAATAAGCTTTTTACTGCTAGAGGCCTCAGACAGGGTCGGCGGGAGAGTCCGTACCGACAATGTAGACGGGTTTTTGCTGGATCGAGGGTTTCAGGTATTGCTACCGGCATACCCGGAAGCCCGGCAAGTGTTGGACTATGAAGCACTGGACTTATGTGCCTACGACAGTGGCGCCTTGGTTTGGGAGAACGACAAGTTTGAGCGCATTAAAGACCCATGGCGGCATCCGGTGGAAGGAATTAAATCGGCATTTTCGCCTATTGGCAGCTTGGCAGACAAGTTAAAGTTAGGGGCATTGCGGCAAACACTGTTGACCGAAAACGTGGAAGCATTGTTGAAAAAATCTTCGGAAATAGCCACGGCCCAATACCTTTTGGAAAAGGGATTTTCAGAAAAATTTATTCAGCAGTTCTTTTCACCGTTTTATGGTGGTGTTTTTCTAGAACCAAACTTGACCACCAGCAGTCGAATGTTTGAATTTACATTTCGGATGTTTGCTGAAGGCGGCGCGGCGATTCCTCGATACGGGATGGAGTCCATCGCAAAACAGCTGGCAGCAAACCTGCCTCAAAAAGCGATTCGGTGCCATGCTCGGGTAAAAACCTTAAGCCAGGATCAAATTCAGTTGGACACTGGGGAGGTGTTAACAGCGCCCCACGTTGTACTGGCAACCGATGCAAAAGCCGCACACAGACTTTTTGGCGTGGTACCGGAACTACCTGTAAACGGAACTGTTTGCTTTCAGTACGCCGCAAAAGAACCGCCTGTGACAGACCCGTTGTTGGTATTAAACGGCCAAGGTGTAAACAGTGGACCGATTAATAATGTAGCCGTGCCCAGTAACGTTTCTAGTGCATATGCGCCGACAGGACAGGCATTGGTTACAGCATCGGTTATACAACAGGGCCTGCCGGACATTAAACAATTAGAAGCATCTGGCCTCAAACAACTACATCGATGGTTTGGTAAAGAAGTTGATGATTGGAAGCTATTGGCTAGTCAATACATTCCAGAAGCCCTACTCAGATACGCTCCTGGCGCAACAAAACCACTGTCCCGCTATTTAGACGGTAAGCTCGTGGTATGCGGAGACTATATGGAGACACCATCCATCCAGGGAGCGATGGTTTCAGGCCGAAAGGCAGCAGAAATGGTACTGGAGACAATGAGATGACTCAGAAACAATTGGTATTGTATGCTCACGGAAGCCGAGACCCAAGGTGGAAACAGCCGTTTGAGAAGATGCTGGCCTCTTTACAAGAATCTGTGGGAGCCACCAAGGTGTCACTGGCTTATATGGAAATGGCCACGCCTACACTAACAGATGTGGCTCGTCAGGCAGCTGCTGAAGGGGTTACCGAACTCACTGTGCTGCCTATATTTTGGTCTGCCGGCGCGCATGTCAGCCAAGATATCCCAAGAATTGCCGACAGCGTGCACCAAGAATTTCCAAATCTAACCATGACGGTACTACCGCCTGCCGGCGAACATCCAAAGATCGTAGACGCCTTAATGCAGATTGCAGCTGATACCGTAACTTAATAACGCGTTAAGCCTTTTTCTTAGGCCGCTGCTGGTTATTGCGTTGGTTTCGCTGTTGTTGAGAATTGGCAGGTTTTTCGGGCTCCTTGGCTTGCCAAACCCGGATGGAAGAGTCTAAGGTAGCAAACTCGTAATCATACCCGTGAATTCTTAAGGACAGCAGGATATTCAGAATATCCATTTGCGAACAGCGGAAAAACGGGCTCAGGTCATTAATAGAGGGAATAAGAACGGCTTCTGCATTATATTTACGCAAATGCCATTCTGCAGACTTCACCAAAAACTCTGAGGCCTGGGTAATAATATTGCCGCCGGATTTCTGCCGGAATGCCGAAAAATCGCGCACGGTAACCTCGGGCTCCGCAGCGCCGAAAGACGTTGGATTATATGAACTCATGTAATAAGACTCCGAAAATACTTAGCCAGCTTTCTGTAATAAAAAAGCAGAAAGGTGGAAAACTTAAATTAAACATATCAACTCGGCTGTTACGTATAATAAAGCCGACTGAAAAACCATTTTTTGACTGTGTAAAAAAACTATTCGTTGTATAGATCTTAAAGTTGCTGGGTATTCTTTCTGCGGTTCCAACGTCTAACGTTCGTGCATAAAAGATTGAAACTAATTGATAATTTGAAGCGACAAGCCTCTCTATCAGGAGGACATTTAGAACAGAAGATTCAAAATACCTTATATATAAGGTTACCAGATCTTTCACCCCTTATCAAGGGGGATCCTTTATTCAAAGGACTCTTTCATAGAGAGATTCACCGTAATAAGCCGCGGGGTGACTACTAACTACCTTCGCAATCGGCTAAAGACCAGTATGACTTGACCATCAACCGCTTTTTCACCAGGCCAGATGCTGTTATGATAAGACATGTTTCAAGTCGGATGGGCCAAGCAAATTGAAAAGAATGCGGGTGACATCGAAAAAATCGCTTTATATTGGGTTCTTTGGCATTTTCTTGGTACTGCAATGCCTCATTTTTTGCTGTTTTGGGCAGGTTTTAGAGCAGAAAAGTTCCGAAAGCATTCAGCATAAACCGTTAAAAGGGTCGCATACCTCTATCTCATCGGTTTTTTCGGTAGATCCAGAGCCCATGCAAGATATATTTAAAGCGCCGCCAGAAGAAAACGAGCCTAAAGTTAATATGGTCGAAGAGTCTCTGGATGTACAAACGGTAGAGACATTATCCGAGAAGCCTTTAGAAGAAACCAACCTGATTTTTAGCCGACTACAAAGCCAATGGACCCAGATTTTACAAACCTGGGAGCCGCATGCACTAGACGTGCTATATGCGCTGCTTTTATTGCTAGCATTTAACCGGTTGTGGCGATGGCTGAACGCCTTTTTTGGCAAGTTACTGACGGGTCTATCCCAATGGCAACAGCAATATATCCCTAACATTCAGGCTGGAAAACTTGTACTCGTTCCACCAGAGCGGATAGAGGTATTGTTAAGAACCCTGATTCAAGTCACACATCTATTGTTGAACCTGACACTCGTCCTGGTTGTTATGACGGTTTTATTTGGGATTTTTCCGGCAACCCAATGGCTGGCCAAAACCTTACTGAACCAGGTGTTTAACTTGGCTGGATTTATTTTGGGTAGCTTCTGGCAGTTTGTGCCCAACATGCTGACCATTGTATTCGTCTGTATTATTGCCAATTATTTACTCAAAGGGTTAAGGTATGTCGCCATTGCCCTGGCAACGGGAAGGCTAACCATTAATGGGTTTCATCGTGAATGGGTATTTCCTACTTATAAACTGGTGCGGTTTGTTGTGCTGGTATTGGCTTTTGTGATGGTGGTGCCTTATTTACCCGGCTATAACTCCCCGGCGTTTAATGCCGTGGGTGTGTTTTTTGGGGTGCTGATCACTTTTGGGTCAACGTCTGCCGTGGCCAACATTATTGCCGGTATCGTACTGGTCTATATGCGGCCCTTTAAAGTGGGCGATCGGGTTGAAGTGGGTGACACTACCGGAGATGTGATGGAAATGTCTCTGTTGGTCACCCGGATTCGCACCATCAAAAACGTGGAGATTACAGTGCCCAACGCGCTGATTCTGTCTTCCCCCATGATGAACTATAGCTCTGCAGCCCAAACCAAAGGGCTAATTTTACATACCGGCGTGACCATTGGGTATGATGTACCATGGCCAAAAGTACACGAGCTCTTGATGAATGCCGCCAAAGCAACCCAGGAAATTGAGGCCACACCAGAACCGTTTGTGTTGCAACGCAGTCTGGACGATTTTTATGTGTCTTATGAAATTAATGCCTATACTCTGCAGTCTTCCAATATGTCACAAATTTATTCTGAGCTGCACCAACATATTCAAGATCAGTTTAATGCTGCCGGAATTGAAATCCTATCACCCCACTATGGTGCCCTGCGAGACGGCAATGAAACCACAACACCCAAACAACACCGATCCGCCGATTATAACCCACCCTTTTTCCGAGTGTCCCGCACCCAAATTTAATTTTCAGCATGCCTACTAGCCACCCGGCTAGAAGAAGGTGAAGCTCTGTAACGAAAGCAGTAAATTGGATCAATTCAACGAAAAAGAATGTTTTTATATAATTATATATAATATATGGATTGAGAAATATCTATTGGATATTGGATTGATGGAGAAGGAGGACGGTTTTTTGGGAAACGTCAGGAAGAATATTCAAGTGTCATCCAAACCACTGAGTATTCGGGTGTGACAATTTAAGTTTAATACATAGATTTATCTCACAACAGTTTTATCTCACGACACTAGCCACTTTCAGGCACAGTATTGTGCATGTCAGTGGTGATAAGACGCATGCTCTCAAAGCCCATCAGGCTTTTTGCGCTCTTATTTCCTGATATGAAGCCAATGCTCTTGTCCGGGCTTCATGATGGTCCACAATCCGATTTGGGTAAGTTTTGCCGGCTTTCACTTCTGCCTCCTCTCGAATCACCGGCGGGGCTTCCCACGGTTTGTGGATCCATTTTTTGTTTAAGTAAGCCAGCTCTGGTACCCAACGTTTCACGTAATCCCCATTGGGATCAAATTTTTCACCCTGCAATATTGGATTAAACACACGGAAGTAAGGCGCTGCATCAGCGCCACAACCGGCAGTCCATTGCCAGCCAAAAGTATTATTAGCAAGATCCGCATCTAACAATGTATCCCAGAACCATTTGGCGCCTTCCTGCCATGGAATAAATAAGTCTTTCACCAGGAACGATGCAACGATCATCCGAACCCGGTTGTGCATCCAGCCGGTGGCCCAAAGCTGGCGCATTCCGGCATCGACAATGGGGTAGCCGGTACGCCCCTGTTGCCAAGCTTTAAGGGTCGGAGAGTAGCTTTGTTCCGGCTCCCAAGGAAACGCGTTAAACTCTTCTTTGAGTGGCGTGTTTACGGTATCAGGCCGATGAACCAACATTTGAGTCGCAAATTCACGCCATATAAGCTGCCGAAGGAAGCCATCCGCAGGTTTTTGTCTTGAGGAATCTTTTTTTAGCCAAGCTTTGACCACATACCAGACTTGCCGGGGACTGATTTCACCAAAATGCAAGTATGGAGAAAGTGTAGAGACACCCTCAACAGCAGGCTTATCCCGTTCAGACAAATATCCGTTTAGACCGTTTTCCAAAAAATGAGTGAGCGTATCTTGGGCGCCGTATTCGCCAGGCTGCCAATACTCAAAAAAAGTTTCAGACCACGACATCTGAGGATCAAGATTCAGGTCTTCCAACATCAGCGACTCTATTGGCGTAGAAACAGACTGGATTTGTTTGGGAGCAACAACAGGTTGAGCCGGTGGAGGTAGCTGTAGGCTCTTTTTCCAATAGGGCGTAAATACCTGATAGGGATCTCCAGCGTTATTTAGAACATCGTTGGGGCCAAACAGATAATTGGTACGGAACGCCGTTATCGGAATCCGCTTTTTACCCAAAAGCGCCGCAAGTTGCGCTTCTTCTTGCAAGGCATCCGGCTCAAAGCATTTGTCGTAAAAAACGCCAGCAGCTTGATGCTGTTCCGCTAGGTTGGAAACTATCGTCACCGGATCGCCTTTCTGCAAAACCAAAGGCGCTCCCAACTGCTGGTATGTGGATTGAAGTTGTTTTAACGACTGGTGAAGCCACCACCGTGTTGCACCACCAGGAGACCATGAATCAGTAGGATTCTTCAAAATAAAAATCGGAATAACTGGGTGCCCAAGACGGTTTGCTTCGGTGAGCATCGGATTATCCTGAAGTCGAAAACATTGACGAATCCAGATAATGATTGGCGGTAAGGTAGGCACAGGTCAGTACTCCAGTTAATCAAACAGGCGTTATAAATCCTTGGGAAGGTTAAGATACATTTTAATAAGGGTGTCCTTGATTCCTGTTGGCAGAAGGTTTAGCAGTTTACTAAACCGGGCATCGTTCCCCACTACATAGCGAGATTTTGGACGAGGGCTCAGCAAGGAATGCACAATCTGCTCCGTCACTTCTTGCGGAGGAATTCCTCTATTTTTGGCTTTTAGGGCAGATTGACGAACCGTTTCCATTTGAGCTTGGTAGAGGCTGTAGATTTCCGGGACTAACTGTTTGGCGTCCTGCTCAGCATCCTTTAAAGATTTGTCCCACAAAGGTGTATCAATACTGCCGGGTTGAATCAAACTGACTCGGATACCCCAAGCATCCAGCTCCAGACGCAAGGCATCACTAATCGCTTCAAGTGCATGCTTGGAAGCCGTGTAGGGACCAATAAAGGGTGACGCACTTTCACCTGAAATAGAGCCGATATTGATAATACGACCCTTTGCCAGACGAAGCATGGGCAGGCAAGCCTGGGTTACGGCAACCAAACCAATTACATTAACATCCAACTGGGTTTTAAGCCGAGAAAGCGGCACCCACTCCAAAGGGCCTGCCACCACAATCCCGGCATTGTTGATCAGGCCATCAAGCCCGACATTACCCAGTTGCTGATTCACTGTATTGACCGTGGTTTGGATTGACTCTGTGTCGGTAACATCCAAAAATATCGGCGTGATATTGCCATGGCTCAAGGCATCCGCAGATAAATCCTCTGTCTTTCGCACACCGGCAAACACGTGAAGGCCCTCGTTTGCCAGCGTCACAGCGGCGGATAATCCGATGCCGCTGGCGGCGCCAGTGATCAGAATATTTTTGGTCATCCAAGTAATCTCTATTTCCCGTAACGCATTAAACGTTTATTTTATCGCAACCACACCCCTCACAAACTACTCCGAAAAGGCTGTGTCGATTGACTGTGGATACGGTATGCTAAAGGCATGATCGTCAAAGCCGTGCGGATTATTCATCAGAACTACCACTTTGGGCTGCTACTGGTAACCTTGGTGCTGATGTTGATGCTATACCCCTTTTTTGAGGCTCACCCCAGTATCCGGGAAGAGTCCCTGGGGGTGTTTTTCATTTTGATTTTACTGTCCTCAGTCTATAGCCTGAGTTACTCCAAACCTCACATGATTATCGGGGCGCTATTAGGAATACCAACGCTCATTATCAGTCTCATCAGCCTATTTTCTGCAGGCACAGACATGGATTTAATTCGGGTGTCATTGCTAATCGCCTTTAACACTTTTACCATCATCACCATTTTAATGACGGTGCTGAACCATACCCGGGTGACTCAGAACACAATTAATGGCGGTATTTGCGTATACCTGCTGATGGGGATTACCTGGGCTATGGCGTATAACATGCTTGAAACCTTTATGCCCGGATCTTTTTCGGTTTTGGACACGTACCAGAAACTGGGCTCACTGGTGTGGACAGACTTTGTATATTTTAGCTTCACCACCCTAACCACACTGGGATACGGGGACATTACGCCGGCAACATCTTACGCACAGTCTTTAACCATATTAGAATCGTGCACCGGCGTGTTGTACATTGCAGTGTTGATTTCACGGCTGGTAAGCTTATATGGCCGAGACTAATAAATGGGCAAAGGTTGCCGGGTAAACAAAATAGGGTGTCGTTTGAGTGGATGATAAGTGGAGGAATCGCCAAAAAGTGGAGATAGATTTGATTTGGCTATATCCCGCTTGACCCGCTGACGGGTAAGATATATGTTGAGGATTGCTGGCATACTACTAGAAAAAATGAGTGTACTTAGAAATTTCCCAACATAAGCCAGATTTTGAGGGCCGCCCAATACCCTGGTTATTTTACGAGGCTTGAGACCTTTCCCAATAGCATTTTCTATGAGCTTGGGCAGAAGATGAAAAGAAGTTATATAGCCTGCGAATCGAAGGGCTATTTCCTTTTTTTCATAAATATCCCGAGCGCCATCAATAAACCCAGCATAGGCAGGCAGTACACCAAACAATATAATTGCAGGTATCGGAGCCTTAGAAAATTTCCCCTCCAATAAACTCGTTTTACTCTGAATCCACCGCAGTATTTTAGGCATGGCAATGCCTTTTTTAGCAATGGCAATCGTACTAAGCATGATGGTGGCAGATAACAATGCACCGGCTCCAGCCGCCTTTAAGTAATGTTTAAGATTGCCTTCAGCCACTTCTTGAACATAATTTGGGTCCATATTTTGGCGATCTTTCTCACCAATCATTTGGGCGTAGTCAGTGGTTCCCGTACGTTTGGTAGTAATGTAGTTTCGCAGAAAAGAGATGCCAT